>JASGFP010000115.1:0-11717 GCA_047605445.1 Rhodoblastus sp. | reverse complement strand
CGGCGCTGCCCCCTCATCCGGCGCGTTGCGCCACCTTCTCCCCGCAAGCGGGGAGAAGGGTCAACGACAAAGTCTCGAATAGGAACTGCGGCAAGGAAACGCCATGTTCGACAAGATCCTCATCGCCAATCGCGGCGAAATCGCCTGCCGCATCATAAAGACCGCGCGCCGCATGGGCGTCGCCACCGTCGCCGTCTATTCCGAAGCCGACGCCGGCGCGCGCCATGTGCGCATGGCCGATGAAGCCGTCTTCATCGGCCCGTCGCCGGCGCGCGAAAGCTATCTGGTGATCGACAAGATCATCGACGCGGCCAAGCGCACCGGCGCGCAGGCGATCCATCCGGGCTACGGCTTTCTCTCGGAGAACGAAGCCTTCTGCCATGCCTGCGACGAAGCTGGCATCGTCTTCATCGGCCCACCGGTCGGCGCCATTCATGCGATGGGATCGAAATCCGAAGCCAAGAAACTGATGGAGGCGGCCAAGGTTCCGCTGACGCCCGGCTACCACGGCGATGACCAGGACGCCGCGTTGCTGAAATCGCAGGCCGACGCCATCGGCTATCCCGTCATGATCAAGGCGGCGGCCGGCGGCGGCGGCAAGGGCATGCGGCAGGTGATGGAGCGGCAAGATTTCGACGCCGCGCTCGCCTCCTGCAAACGTGAGGCGGCGGCGAGCTTCGGCTCCGATCATGTGCTCGTCGAGAAATACATCGTCCGTCCGCGCCACATCGAGATCCAGGTCTTCGGCGATAGCCACGGTGAGTGCGTCTATCTCTTCGAGCGCGATTGCTCGGTGCAGCGCCGCCACCAGAAGGTGCTGGAAGAAGCGCCTGCGCCCGGCATGACGCCGGAGCGCCGTCGCCAGATGGGCGAGGCGGCGGTGGCCGCTGCCAAAGCGGTCGGCTATGTCGGCGCCGGCACGGTTGAATTCATAGCGACCCAGGATGGCCAGTTCTATTTCATGGAGATGAACACGCGCCTGCAGGTCGAGCATCCCGTGACGGAAATGATCACGGGACTCGACCTCGTGGAATGGCAATTGCGCGTCGCTGCCGGCGAGCCGCTTCCCCTGAAGCAGGAGCAACTCCACATCAACGGCCACGCGCTGGAAGCGCGTATCTATGCCGAGGACCCGAACAAGAACTTCCTGCCTTCGACCGGCAAGCTCTCCCATCTCGCGCCGCCGGCCGAGAGCCTGAATGTGCGCGTCGACACCGGCGTGGAGGAAGGCGACAGCATCAGCCCCTTCTACGATCCGATGATCGCCAAGCTGATCGTGTGGGACGACGACCGTGATCGCGCGCGCGCGCGCATGTTGCAGGCTTTGGCCGACTATCGTGTGGTCGGCGTCAACAACAACATCGATTTCCTTTCGCGCCTCGTCGCCTGTCCGGCTTTCGCGTCGGCGGATCTCGACACGGGCTTGATCGAGCGCGAGCGCAGCTTCCTGTTTTCCCGCGCCGAGAGCCCGCCGGACGAGGCCTTACTCGTTGCGGCGCTCGCCGATCTTCTGCGCGAGCGCGGCTTTGCGCGAAACAAGGCGCAGGCAAGCGCCGATCCGACCTCGCCATGGCACACGCGCGACGGTTGGCGTCTCAATGGCGCGGCGCGCCGCGCGCAGCTCTATCGTTTCGGCGAGACGCAGACGAGCGTTGGCGTCATTTCACGCGGCGACGGCTATGCGCTGTCGTTGGGCGACAGAACGCACGCCGTGCGTGGAAAAATCGACGAGCGCGGCGCAATGCGGATCGAGATCGACGGTGTGCGCAAGGATGCGGCCGTGATCGCAGCCGGCCATATGCGCCATGTTTTTCTGGACGGGCGCGCCTGGCGGCTTGCGGCGGTCGATCCCCTGAATGTCGCAACAGAGGGCGCCGGCGGCCACGGCGGTCTGCTCGCGCCCATGCCTGGCAAGATAATCGCCATCATCGCGGAAGCCGGCGTCAAGGTGGACAAGGGCGCCCCGCTGCTCATTCTCGAAGCGATGAAAATGGAACACACGATCACGGCGCCGTCGGACGGCGTCCTGAAAGCACATCGCTTCGCAGTCGGCGATCAGGTTGGCGACGGCGCCGAACTCGTCGAGTTCGAGCCGGCGAAAGCCTAAGGACCGATCGGGCAATATCGAGGAAACGGCCATGACGAAGCTCAGCCACGACAGGGGCGCGACGGAAATCCCGCTGATCGAGCAGACGATCGGCGCCTATTTCGATGCGGCTTGCGCACGGCACGCGACGCGCGAGGCGCTCGTCTCGCGCCATCAGAACGATCGCCTGACCTACGCCGAGCTTCGCCGCCGCGTCGATGCGGTCGCCTGTTCGCTCAGAAGGCTCGGGCTCGAGAAGGGCGACCGCGTCGCCATCTGGTCGCAGAACAATGTCGAATGGCTGCTAACGCAACATGCGACGGCCAAGGCAGGCCTCGTGCTGGTCAACATCAATCCCGCCTATCGCCGCTCCGAACTCGAATACGCCGTCAACAAGGTCGGCTGCCGCGCCATCGTGCTGTCGCCAGCATTCAAGACGTCGAACTATCTCGAGATGATCAGCGATATCGCGCCGGAGCTCGCCTCCGCGCAGCCTGGCGCGCTGAAGGCGGCGAAATTTCCGACGCTGCAATTCGTCATTCGCCTCGGCGAAGAAAAGACGCCTGGCATGTTCAATTTCGGGCAGTTGCTGGCGCCGCCGTCAGACGCCGAAAAGGATGCGCTTGCCGCGCTCGGCGCGACCCTGAAGCCGGACGAGCCGATCAACATCCAGTTCACGTCCGGAACCACGGGCAACCCGAAGGGCGCCACGCTCACCCATCGCAACATTCTCAACAACGGCTTTTTCGTTGGCGAGGCGATCCGGCTGACGGACAAGGACAAGATCTGCGTGCCCGTGCCGCTCTACCATTGCTTCGGAATGGTGATGGCCAATCTCGGCGCGCTGACGCATGGCGCGACGCTCGTCTATCCCGCGGAAGCATTCGATCCGCTAGCCGTGCTGCAGGCAGTGTCCGAGGAGCGCTGCACCGCGCTCTATGGCGTGCCCACCATGTTCATCGGCGCGCTCGATCATCCCGACTTCGCCAGATACGACATCTCCTCGCTGCGCACCGGCATCATGGCCGGCAGTCCCTGTCCGATCGAGGTGATGAAACGCGTCATCAACCAGATGCACATGGGCGAAGTCACCATCGCGTACGGCATGACCGAGACCTCGCCCGTTTCGACGCAGAGCAGCGTCGACGATTCCATCGAGCTTCGCGTATCGACCGTCGGCCGCGTGCAGCCGCATGTCGAGATCAAGATCATCGATACGGACGGAAACGACGTGCCGCGCGGCGTCACCGGCGAATTCTGCACGCGCGGCTATTCGGTCATGCGCGGCTATTGGGGCGATGTCGCCAAAACGGCCGAAGCGGTCGACGGCGAGGGCTGGATGCACACGGGCGACCTCGCGACCATGGACGAGAACGGCTATTGCAACATCGTTGGCCGGATCAAGGACATGGTCATACGCGGCGGCGAGAATGTTTATCCGCGCGAGATCGAGGAATTCCTCTACCGCCATCCCAAGATCAAGGACGTGCAGGTCGTCGGCCTGCCCGACAAGCGCTTCGGCGAGGAGCTTTGCGCCTGGATCGTGCCCCGCGATGGGGAGACGATCGTCGAGGACGAGGTGCGGGACTTCTGCAAGGGCCAGATCGCGCACTACAAAGTGCCGCGCTACATCAGGTTCGTCGATGGCTTCCCGATGACCGTGACGGGCAAGATCCAGAAATTCCTGATCCGCGACCAGATGAAGCAGGAGCTGGGGCTCGAGGAAAACCGGACCGCCTGAGGCGGAGGGCGCGTGGCTTCGGGCGCGCTTGTGGGCGCGGCTCAGGACTGAAATGATCGCCGCCGGGGAGAGCGGCCCACGCGTTCGAAATCGACGCTGCGCGCCGCGGACGAAGCGCTGCGCATGGGCAATATTTCCACGGACCTGTTGCTGTCCATTGACTGCGGCACGCAGAGCGTGCGCGCGCTCGTTTTCGACCTGCAGGGCGAACTGGTCGGGCGCCGGCAGCATGTGTTCGATACCTATGTCACGCCGCGCGACAATTGGCTGGAGCATGATGCGGAGGAATTCTGGCGCGCGACGGGTTCGGTTTGCCGCGCGTTGTTCGAGGACCGGCCCGACCTGCGCGCCCGCATCCGGGGGATCGCAGTCACCGCGCAACGCGGCTCGCTCGTGCTGGTGGACGACAGCGGCGCAGCCATCCGCCCCTTCATCATCTGGCTCGATCAAAGGCGTGCGGCCCGCGCGCGAAAAACGCAGATATGGTGGCGCGCAGCCTTCGCGCTTGCTCGCGTGTCGGACACGATCGACTATCTCGGCCGCCAGGCGGAACTGAACTGGCTTGCGGAGAACGAGCCGGATGCGCTGAAGCGCACACACAGGATCCTGCTCGTCTCCGGCTGGCTCAACTACAGGCTGACCGGAAAATTCGTCGACGCCGTCGCCGCGCAGGTCGGCTACATACCCTTCGATTTCAGGAAGCAGGACTGGGCGTCGCGGTTCGACTGGAAATGGCGCGCGCTTGCGGCCCGCCGCGACCAGATGCCCGAGATTTCGCCGGCAGGCGCGGTTCTCGGAATGCTGACGGCGGACGCCGCGACGGCGCTCGGCCTGCCGGAAGGGCTGCCGGTGATTGCGGCTGGCGCCGACAAGGCCTGCGAGGTCGCGGGCTGCGGCGCCACTTCGCCCGAGATCGGCGCGATCTCCTATGGCACGACCGCAACCATCGCCGTGACCGCACAGCGCTATGTCGAGGCGACGCCGTTCATCCCGCCCTATCCGGCGCTGAATCCCGGCAGATACAATCTCGAAGTCCAGATCTTTCGCGGCTTCTGGATGGTCAACTGGTTCAAGCAGCAATTCGGCCATCCCGAGGTCGCCGCGGCGCAGGCTGAGGGCGTGCCTGCCGAACAGGTGTTCGATCGCCTCGTCGCCGCGGTTCCGCCGGGCAGCCAGGGCCTGATGCTTCAGCCTTACTGGACGCCGGGCTTGCGCAATCCAGGCCCCGATGCGCGCGGCGCGATCATCGGTTTCACCGACGCCCACACGCGCGCGCACCTCTATCGTGCGATTCTCGAAGGCATCGCCTACGGTCTGCGCGAGGGCAAGGAGCGGATCGAAAAGCGAGCCAGGGTCCGGGTCGCCAGCCTGCGCGTATCGGGCGGCGGCTCGCAGTCGGACGCAGCGATGCAGGCGACGGCTGATATTTTCAACCTGCCGGCGTCGCGTCCGCATACGTCCGAGACATCGGGCCTCGGCGCCGCCATCGCCTGCGCGGTCGGGCTCGGCCTGCACAAGAATTTCGACGCAGCGACCGCCTCGATGACGCGGATCGGCAGCACCTTCGAGCCGGACGCCGGCAGGGCTGCGCTCTACGAGCGTCTGTATCAGGACGTTTACGCCCACATGTACGAGCGTCTCCAGCCGCTCTACGCCAAACTGCAGTCTGCGCTCGACAGCTAGGGCAGGGCGTCCAGAAAGCGTTAATCCTGTTGCGGAAAGGCGCGCGCGGCGGGGCGGCGGCCGGGATTCCGTAAACCGCTGTTTACGCAGCCCCGGCAATCTGCGGCGGCTTGCGCCCGTTTCCGGCCGCCGGCATCGTTCGGGATCCCCAGTCCATGCGCGCCGTTTTCGCTTCGTCGGACCAGAACGCCGCTTCGCGCGGCGAGGCCGCCCCGCGTCACATTGCGGCGCAACCGCCCGAACGCCTGATTTCGCAGCCAACTGTCATCGCGCTCACGCTCGCCGCGGATGTCGCCATCGTCATTGGCGCCGGCTTCTTCACCTTCTGGATGTGGTCTGGCGTCGCGTTCGGGCCGGCCGTGGTCGTCTCCGTGCTGGCGGTTGCAGCCGTTGCGCCGGTCATCCTCAAGTCGCGCTGGGCCTACACGATCCCGGCGCTGTCTTCGCTCTCCCATCAGATCGTCGAACTGGCGATCGCCCTGTCGCTGTCGATCAGCGGCTTGCTCATCGCCGACATCGTGGCGGGTGTCGATATTTCCACGATCCGCGACTGGGCGCTGCACTGGCTGCTTGTGGCGCTGGTTGCCTGCGTTGGATTGCGGCTCATGCTCGCCTCCTTGCTCCGCGCATGGTCGAAGGCCGGTCGCCTTGCGCGCCGCACGGTGATCGTCGGCGGCGGCAAGCCGACCTTCGATCTCATCGAGCGCCTGGACCGCACCGGGTCGAACGCCATCCAGATTCTCGGCATTTTCGACGATCGCGACAAATATCGCTCGCCCGAACAGATCGGCCGCTACGCCAAGCTCGGCCGGTTCGACGATCTGGAGGCGTTCTGCCGCGACCAGCGCGTCGACCTTCTCATCATCGCGCTGCCGACCGTCGCCGAAGACCGTATCCTGCACATTCTCAAAATGCTCTGGGTGCTGCCGATCGACGTGCGCATCGCAGCGCTTGGCTCCAAGCTCAAGCTGCGCTCGCGCGCGTACAATTACATCGGCGACGTGCCGTTCCTGCCGGTCTTCGACAAGCCCATGTCCGACTGGTCGGTGGCGGTGAAGACGATCGAGGACCGCACGCTGGCCGCGCTCGGCCTGATCGCGCTCGCGCCGCTGCTGGCGCTGATCGCGCTCGCGGTGAAGCTCGACTCGCGCGGCCCGGTTTTCTTCCGGCAGCAACGCTACGGCTTCAACAACGAACCGATCGGCGTCTACAAGTTCCGCTCGATGTATGTCGATCAATGCGACGCCGAGGCTGCGAAACTCGTGACCAAGGGCGATCCGCGCGTCACGCGTGTCGGCGCCTTCCTGCGCAAGACCTCGCTCGACGAATTGCCCCAGCTCATCAACGTGCTGAAGGGCGAACTCTCGCTCGTCGGCCCGCGCCCGCACGCCATGCAAGCGAAGGCGGAAGGGCGCATCTACGACGATGTCGTGGAAGGCTATTTCGCGCGCCACAAGGTCAAGCCGGGCATCACCGGCTGGGCGCAGGTCAACGGCTGGCGCGGCGAGACCGACACGCTCGAGAAGATCGAGCAACGCGTGGCGCACGACATCTATTATATCGAGAACTGGTCGACCTGGCTCGACCTGAAGATTCTCGTCCTGACGCCGCTTGCGCTTTTCACGACCAAGAACGCGTATTGAACGCCGCGAGCGGCGCCGCGATGCTCGCTTGACTTGGCGCCGGCGATATCGAACTTTTGCAACTGTCTTGACGCTCCTGCGTGAGCGCAGGCGGCGTTGCGAAAGGGACGGGGCATGAGTGCAGTTTTCGTTGGCCGTGCGCGCGCCATTGGCATGTTGCTCGCGGCCGCGGCGCTTGCCGGCTGCGGCGCCTCCGAACGCACGCTCGCCCCCGACGCGCCTCCCTCGGGTGGAACGGCAGGGCTCGGGCCGCCGGCGCCGACGGTTCCGGCTGACGGTCTGGTGGGCCGCTGGGGCCTGGGCGCCTATTTGCGCGACAGCGACCGCGTGCGCACCGAGCGCGAGGCGCGCGCGCAATGTTCCAACGCTTATGTGATCAAGAAGGGCGCCAATGGCGGCGTCATCATGCATGTCGCCGACGAAAAGGAGCCCGAGGAGCTCTATCTCAAGACCAGCGCGGGCAAGACCTATCTGGGGCCGGCGGGACCTGCGCCGATGGCTGAGGACCGGGAAATCGTCTCCAACGACGGCCGCATCATGATCATGCGCTTCATGGATCCGGACGTGATCAAGCGCTACGGCACATCGATCTATGTGCGCTGCGGCGCCTGAATTTCCGGGGAGCGGTTCGCAGATGACGAATGCGATTGCAAGATTGGGCCTGGCGGCGACCATCGCCTGCGCAGGCGTCGTGCTGGCGACGCCGGCGCTCCGCGCGACGGCGCAGCCGCGCCCCGCCGAGCAGATGGACGTGCTCGACGAACCCGGCCATGTGCCGACCGCCGAGGAGGAGCAGCTTCCCCCGCAATTCCAGCGGCAGGTCGTCTATTTCCGCACCAACGAGCCTGCCGGCACGATCGTCGTCGATTCCGCGCATCGCTTCATGTATCTCGTCGCGCCCAATGGCCGCGCCATCCGGTACGGCATCCGCGTCGGGCGCGACGGCTTCCGCTGGTCTGGCCTGCAGAAGATCACCCGCAAGCAGGAATGGCCTGACTGGCGGCCGCCGCCGGAAATGATCGAACGCCAGCCGTATCTGCCCCGGTTCATGGCGGGCGGCCCCGGCAACCCGATGGGCGCGCGCGCCATGTATCTCGGCGCAACCGTCTACCGTATCCATGGCACCAACCAGCCGCAGACGATCGGCTCCGCTGTATCGTCGGGCTGTTTCGGCATGCTCAACAGCGACGTCACGGATCTCTACGATCGCGTTCCGGTCGGGACCCGCGTCGTCGTGCTGCAAACGCCCACGCTCTGATTGCGCTTTCACGCTCAAGCCCCGGAAAATCAGCAATGGCCTCTCGCATCCTTCGCGCCGCGGCGCTCGCTTCACTCGGGCTTCTCGTCCAATTCGGCGCGGCGCAGGCGCAGGCGACGCTGTCGGCCGTCAAAGCGCGCGGCGCGCTCGCCTGCGGCGTCAGCCAGGGTCTCGCCGGTTTCTCGCAGGCCGACGCATCGGGCAAGTGGAGCGGGTTCGATGTCGATTTCTGCCGCGCGATCGCCGCCGCCATTTTCGACGATCCGAACAAGGTGACCTTCAAACCCTTGTCGGCCGAAGCCCGCTTCGATGCGTTGAAGAACGGCGAGATCGACGTGCTGTCGCGCAATTCCACCTGGACCATGGGACGCGAGGCCGCGCTCGGCCTGAAGTTCGCGGGCGTAACCTACTATGACGGGCAGGGGTTCCTCGTCGCGCGCGAGCCCGCCGTCATGTCGCCGCTCGATCTCTCCGACGTAAAAATCTGCACACAGGCCGGCACGACCAACCGCGACAATGCCGTCGACTTCCTGACGGCCAACAATGTCAGACATGAAATCGTCGAAGTCGGCAGTCCCGACGAAATGGTCAGCGCCTATCAAGGCGGCCGCTGCAATGTCATGACGGCGGATTCCTCGCAACTGCACGCTCTGCAGATCCGGCTCGCCAAGCCCGGCGCCTCGGTCATCCTGCCGGACGTCATCTCCAAGGAGCCGCTCGGACCCGTGGTGCGCCAGGACGATCCGCAATGGTTCGAAATCGTCAAATGGACGCATTTCGCCATGCTCGACGCCGAGGAACTCGGGGTTTCCACCAAGACGCTGCCTGCCGCGCTCGCTTCCGCCAAGCCTGATGTCAGGCGACTCGTCGGCGCGGACGGGGCCTATGGCGAGCAGATCGGCCTGACGAAAGACTGGGCGGTGCGGGTCGTGCGCGCCGTCGGCAATTACGGCGAGAGCTTCGAGCGCAATGTCGGAACCTTCTCCAACCTCGGCATTCCCCGCGGGCTGAACCAGCTCTGGTCGCGCGGCGGCATCCAGTACGCGCCGCCTGTCAGGTAGGGCGCGAAGACGCCGCCTTGTCCCGCCGGGCGCCGCCGCCTATTGTCCGCGCCGATGGATCAGTATTCGCCAAACGAGGCGCCGTCCGGCGCGCTGGAGCCGCAGCCCCGCCGCCGTCGCTTCAAGGCGGTGCCGGTGCGCATCATCCTGCCAAATCTGGTGACGCTGCTCGCCCTGTGCATGGGGCTGACCGCCATCCGCTTCGCGATCGAGGGCAGGTTCCGAACCGCCGTGCTCGCGATCATCGCCGCCGCAATACTCGACGGCCTGGATGGCCGGATCGCGCGCGCTCTCAAGGGCACGTCTCGCTTCGGCGCAGAACTGGATTCGCTCGCCGATTTCGTCGATTTCGGCGTTGCGCCCGCGCTCGTGCTCTACATGTGGAATCTGCACGAAATCAAGAGTTTGGGCTGGTTTGCGGCGTTGGTGTTCGCCACGGCGGCGGCCCTGCGCCTCGCGCGATTCAATGTCATGATCGACGATCCCGACCGCCCCGCATGGACGGCCAATTTCTTCGTCGGCATGCCCGCGCCCGCAGGCGCCTGCCTGGCGCTGCTGCCTCTCTATCTCAACCTCAGCGAATTGAACGTGCCGGCCGGCAAGGCCTACGCGCCCTGGCACATCGCCTTCCTGTTGTTCGTCGCCTTCCTGATGGCGAGCCGCATCCCGCATTTCTCGGGCAAGACGATCGGCCGGGTGCCGCGCGAATATGTGGTCTTCGTCCTCTTCGGCGTGGCGGCGGTCGTGCTTCTGCTGGCGACCTATCCGATGGAGATGCTGGCGGCGCTCTGCGTCGTCTATCTCGCCCTGATCCCGCTGTCCGTGCGGCGTCACAACCGCTTCGTGGCGCAGGACGAGGCGACCGCCCGGGCCGAGGCCGGCGGGCCCGCTGTCTGATCGCGGAAAGCGGCGGTTGCGCAGTTCACAAATCCGACTTTCTCGATTAGGGTCCGCCGCAACTCGCCGGGCGTTTCACATGGCCCGGCTTTTCTGCGTCCGGAAGAGGCGCAAAAAGGACCCAGATGGCGAAAGAAGAACTGCTCGAATTTCCCGGCGTCGTGATCGAACTCCTGCCCAATGCGACCTTCCGCGTGCAGCTCGAGAATGACCATGAGATCATCGCCCACACCGCCGGCAAGATGCGCAAGAACCGCATTCGCGTTCTGACCGGCGACCGCGTGCTGGTCGAGATGACGCCCTACGACCTCACCAAGGGCCGCATCACATACCGCTTCAAATAATCCTGCGGGGCGCGCCGACGTGACAGACAAGGGTTCCGCCTGGCGTCCCAAGCTCGTGCTGGCCTCCGCCTCGCCGCGCCGTCTGGAGCTGCTCGAGCAGATCGGCGTGACGCCCGATGCGCTTCTGCCCGCCGATGTCGACGAAATTCCAAAGAAGAACGAATTGCCGCGCGTTCTCGCCCAGCGCCTCGCGGTGGAGAAGGCCCACGCGGCGCATCGAATTGCCGAGGCGCGCCCCGAGATCGGCGAGAGCTACATCGTCGCCGCGGACACGGTAGTGGCTGTCGGCCGTCGCATCCTCCCGAAATGCGAATTGCTGGAGGAGGCCGGCGATTGCCTGCATCTGCTCTCGGGCCGTCAGCACCGCGTCTATACCGGCCTCGCGCTGATGACGCCGCGCGGCGCGGTGCGCAAGCGCATCGTGGAATCGCGCGTGCGGTTCAAGCGCCTGTCCTCGCCCGAGATCGAATCCTATCTGGCTTCCGGCGAATGGCGCGGCAAAGCCGGCGGCTACGCGATCCAGGGCCTGGCCGGCGCCTTCGTGGTCAAGCTCGTCGGCTCCTATTCCTCGGTCGTCGGACTGCCGCTCTACGAAACGCAATCGCTCCTGCTTGGCGATGGTTTTCCGGCGCGGCTGAACTGGGCCAACCGGGCCTGAGGGCGCGCATGAAAGAAGCCGAGACGAAAGCGTCCGCGCGCCGGTGCCCGATTTGCGCCAAACCCGCGCTCGAGCGCTACCGCCCCTTCTGCTCGAAGCGTTGCGCCGATATCGACCTCAACCGCTGGCTGAAGGGCGGCTACGCGATCCCCGGCGCCCCGGACGCGGAAGAGGATGGCGATGCGGCGCTTGCGCCCCGCATGCGCGAGGACGATTGAGCCCCGGGGGGCCGAATAGCGCTTGCCAAGCGCAGCCGCGCTTCCTATAAGCCGACCCGTCCGGCTCGCCGGCGCGCCCAGGTAGCTCAGTTGGTAGAGCATGCGACTGAAAATCGCAGTGTCGGTGG
>JASGFP010000114.1:0-11801 GCA_047605445.1 Rhodoblastus sp. | reverse complement strand
ACCAGCCGACGCTGGACACGATGCACAAGGATCTCTACCGCGCCCGCGCCGCGGCCCTGTCGATGATCCCGACCTCGACCGGCGCGGCGAAGGCCGTCGGCCTCGTGCTGCCGGAGCTCAACGGCAAGCTCGACGGCTTCGCCTTGCGCGTCCCGACCCCGAACGTCTCGGTCGTCGACCTCAAGTTCATCGCCAAGCGCGCGACGAGCAAGGACGAGATCAACGCGGCGATCAAGGCCGCCGCCGACGGCCCGATGAAGAAGATCCTCGGCTACACGACCGCGCCGAACGTCTCGATCGACTTCAACCACGACCCCCACTCGTCCATCTTCCACATGGACCAGACCAAGGTCATGGACGGCGTGCTGTGCTCGGTCCTGTCCTGGTACGACAACGAATGGGGCTTCTCCAACCGCATGGGCGACACCGCCGTGGCGATGGGCAAGCTGATCTGACCAAAGCGATAGCGCGGTCATTGCGAGGAGCGATAGCGACGAAGCAATCCATCTCTACGGATTGTCGGCCGGATGGATTGCTTCGCTTCGCTCGCACTGACAGCGCCCAATATTGCGGGAACGCCTCATGACCCTGCAAGCGACAAGCCCTGCCCAGACCGCAGCCCGCACGGCGCTGCCGATCCTCACCGCGCTCAGCCTGTCGCACGGCCTCAACGACCTGCTGCAATCGCTGCTGCCGGCGATCTATCCCAATCTCAAGCAGGACCTGTCGCTGTCCTTCGCCGAGATCGGCCTCATCACGCTCGTCTTTCAGGTGACGGCGAGCCTGCTGCAGCCGGCCGTCGGCGCCATCACCGACAAGCGCCCGCAGCCCTATTCGCTCGTCGTCGGCATGGCCTGCTCGCTGGCCGGCCTGCTTCTGCTGTCGCGCGCGCATGCCTACGGAATCGTCCTGATCGCCGCCGCGATCATCGGCATCGGCTCCTCGATCTTCCATCCCGAATCCTCGCGCGTCGCGCGCGCGGCGTCGGGCGGCAGGTTCGGCTTCGCGCAGAGCTTCTTCCAGGTCGGCGGCAACACCGGCCAGGCGATCGGCCCGCTGCTCGCCGCGCTCATCATCGCGCCGAACGGCCAGGGCGCCGTCGCATGGTTCGCCATCGTGCCGCTCGTCGGCATGGCGCTGCTCGTCTATGTCGGGCGCTGGTATGCCGAACATCTCGGGCCCCGTCGCAAGGCCGCCGCCGCGCCCGCGCCGCTGACGCGCAAGCAATGGTGGGCCATCGCCATTCTGCTCGTGCTCGTCTTCTCGAAAAACTTCTACATGGCGAGCCTTCAGAGCTTCTACACCTTCTATCTGATCGAACGCTTCGGCCTCACCATCCAGTCCTCGCAGATCTACCTCTTCGTCTTCATGTTCGCGGTCGCCGCCGGCACGTTCTTCGGCGGCCCGCTCGGCGACCGCTTCGGCCGCGTGCCCGTCATCTGGATTTCGATCGTCGGCGTCCTGCCTTTCTCGCTGGCGCTGCCCTTCGTCGGCTTCCACGCGACGGTGGCGCTCACCGCGATCATCGGCTTCGTGATGGCCTCGTCCTTTCCGGCGATCCTCGTCTATGCGCAGGAACTTGCGCCGGGCCGCGTCGGCATGATCGCGGGCCTGTTCTTCGGCTTCGCCTTCGGCACCGGCGGCCTCGGCGCCGCACTGCTCGGCGTGCTGGCCGATCACACCAGCCTCGATTTCGTCTATCGCATCTGCTCGATCCTGCCGGCCATCGGCATTCTCATGGCCGCGATGCCGAAGTCCGAACGGCAGGCAATTTAAGGGAGCCAGAAATGTCCGCGTTCCGCACGCTCGATTCCCTCGATCCGAAAGGCAAGCGCGTGCTCGTGCGCGTCGACCTCAACGTTCCCATGGAAGACGGCAAGGTGACGGACGCCACCCGAATCGACCGCATCCTGCCGACGATCCGCGAACTCGCCGACAAGGGCGGCAAGGTGATCCTGCTCGCCCACTTCGGCCGTCCGAAAAACGGGCCTGACGAAGCCAATTCGCTGAAGCCTGTCGGAGAGGCGCTCGCCGTCCATCTCGGCCGCCCGGTCGCCTTCGCCGCCGACTGCATCGGCGAAGTCGCGGAAAAGGCCGTCGCCGCGATGAAGGACGGCGACGTGCTGCTGCTGGAAAACACCCGCTTTCACAAGGGCGAGGAAAAGAACGATCCCGCGATCGTCGACGCGCTGGCGAAACTCGGCGACGCCTATGTCAACGACGCCTTCTCCGCCGCCCATCGCGCCCATGCCTCGACCGAGGGCGTCGCGCACAAGCTGCCGGCCTATGCGGGCCGCACGATGCAGGCCGAACTCGAAGCGCTCGACAAGGCGCTCGGCAATCCCAAAAAGCCTGTCGTCGCCATCGTCGGCGGCGCCAAGGTTTCAACCAAGCTCGATCTGCTCGGCAATCTCGTGCAGAAAGTCGACGCGCTCGTCATCGGCGGCGGCATGGCCAACACGTTTCTGCACGCGCAGGGCGTGAAAGTCGGCAAGAGCCTGTGCGAGAAAGACCTCGCGGCGACGGCGCGCGAAATCATGGCCAAGGCGGACGCCGCGCGTTGCGCCATCATCCTCCCCGTCGACGCGACCATCGCCTATCATTTCGAAGCTAACGCTCCGCATCAGACCTACGGCCTCGACGCCATTCCCGCCGACGCGATGATTCTCGACGTCGGCCCGCGCTCGATCGAACGCATCAACGCCGCGATTTCGGAAGCCGCGACCATCGTCTGGAACGGCCCGCTCGGCGCCTTCGAACTGAACCCGTTCGACGCCGGCACGGTCGCTGTCGCCAGACACGCGGCCAAACTGGCGAAAGCCGGCAAGCTGATCGCGGTCGCCGGCGGCGGCGATACGGTGGCCGCGCTCAACCACGCGCATGTCGCGGATGATTTCACCTATGTCTCGACCGCCGGCGGCGCCTTTCTCGAATGGATGGAAGGCAAGCCTCTGCCCGGCGTCGAGGCGCTTCGCGCGTAAAGATCACAGACAGAACGGAGAGGGACATGGCCCGCATCACGATGAGACAATTGCTGGATCACGCCGCCGAACACGGCTACGGCGTGCCGGCCTTCAACATCAACAATATGGAACAGGCGCTGGCGATCATGGTCGCGGCCAACGAGGTCGATGCGCCCGTCATCATCCAGGCCTCGCGCGGCGCGCGGCAATACGCCAACGACATCATGCTCAAGCACATGATGGACGCGCTGGTCGAAATCTATCCGCATATTCCGATCTGCGTGCATCTCGACCACGGCAACGGCCCGGCCACCTGCATGACCGCGATCCAGGCGGGCTTCACCTCCGTCATGATGGACGGCTCGCTCAAGGAAGACGGCAAGACGCCGGCTGACTGGACCTACAATGTCGGCGTCACCAAGACAGTGACCGACATGGCCCATCTCGGCGGCATTTCCGTCGAGGGCGAACTCGGCGTGCTCGGTTCGCTCGAGACCGGCGAAGGCGAGAAGGAAGACGGCCACGGCGCCGAGGGCAAGCTCAGCCACGACCAGCTTCTCACCAACCCGGACGAGGCCGTGAAATTCGTCAAGGAGACGAAAGTCGACGCGCTCGCCATAGCCATGGGCACGTCGCACGGCGCCTACAAATTCTCGCGCAAGCCCGACGGCAAGGTGCTGGCGATGAACGTGATCGAGGAAATCCATCGCAAGATGCCGAACATGCATCTCGTCATGCACGGCTCGTCCTCGGTGCCGCAGGACCTGCAGGACGTCATCAACAAGTTCGGCGGCAAGATGCCCCAGACCTGGGGCGTGCCGGTCGAGGAGATTCAGCGCGGCATCAAGAACGGCGTGCGCAAGATCAACATCGACACCGACAACCGCATGGCGATCACCGGCCAGATCCGCAAGGTCTTCGCCGAACACCCCGGCGAGTTCGACCCGCGCAAGTATCTGAAGCCCGCGCAGGAGGCGATGACCAAGCTCTGCAAGCAGCGCCTCGAGGAATTCGGCACGGCGGGCCAGGCCTCGAAGATCAAGCGCATCGCCACGCTCGCCGAAATGGCGACGAAATACGGCAAGGGCGACCTGGATCCGAAGTTCGCTTGATTGGACCGCGAACCGGAAGGCTCGCAAGACCTGCATTGTGGACTGCGAGCCTGAAGGTTCGCAGTCCATTTTTCACCCCGCCCTGACGGCCACGCGCGGCTTGTAGCCTCCCGCAGGCGTGCGAAACGCGACGTTTATCCGGTTCCAGCAATTGATCTCGACGATCGCGAGCGTCAGCTTCGCGAGTTCGCTCTCCGAGAACTCGCGCCGCGCCTCGTCGAAGACGGCGTCGGACACTTCCCGGTTCTCCAGCTTGGTCACGGCCTCCGTCCACGCGAGCGCCGCCCGCTCGCGCGGCGAATACAGCCCGCTTTCGCGCCACACGCTCGTCATGTAGACGCGCTCCTCGCTTTCGCCGATCGCGCGCATGTCCTTGGAATGCATGTCGACGCAGAAGCCGCAACCGTTGATCTGCGAGGCGCGCAGATAGACGAGATGCAGCAGCGAAGGCTCCAGGCCGAGGCCTTCCACCTTTTTCCACAAATCGAGCATGATCGTGCGCACTTCCGGCGCGACGGCGGCATAATCGAGACGCGCTTTCATTGGCTCCTCCCAGCGCCCGATTGTGTCGCCTCCGCGGGAAAACTCAATGGTCGAACGCCTGCGCCGACGTCTCTCCTCAACCGGGACGCAAAACCAGAGGCAGTAGAGAAAACCCGACGCCGCGCGCCGGGCTTTCTTGTTCAGACTGGCGGCGTGCAAACCTTCGCGACCATCCGCCGCACGAATGGCGCGACGACAAGGACCGTGGGGAAGGCGACGCTCCAGGACGGCGCCCAGGCCGTGAGCCAGATCAAGCCGAAGTCCGAAACCAGACCGATCGCGCGGAAGGTCGCGACGCCGGATACGATCAGCGACATCAGTCCGGACAACATCAGTCCGAACAAGATGGGCGCGAGACGGGCAGATAGTTTATTCATGTCATTTCCAGTGTCTGGTCGCGCCGTGCAAACCCCGACAGGCCGCCAAAGGCGACTGAAACGAGACGGACTTCGCTGATTCCTGCAGAATCGCCATCGTGACGGAGCTAAAATCACAGCGCGGCCCCCGAAAGGGGCAATTGCGCGTTGCTTCACGTCAGACGCTTACGGCGCCGCCAGGGCGCAATATCGCTGTAGCGTCGCGTCGGCTTCTAGTCAATTCGAGAACATGCTTCCGCCTGAAAACAGCGTCAGGTAAAGACGCGAACCGCACAGGAAAACTCTAATGGCGCGCGACCCCGAGGCCCCTCCGGCCCGCCTTTATCTCATCACCCCGCTGCTCGATGCCGCCGCCCCCTTTGACAAGGCGTTGGCGTCCGCGCTCGGCGCGGGCGACGTCGCCTGCGTGCTCGCCCGCTTCGCGACCAACGATCCCGGCCAGCGCAAGGCGATCCTGCGGACGCTGACCCCGCTGGCGCAGGATCACGGCGCGGCGCTGCTGGTCGACGGCGATACCCAGCTCGCCGCCCGCGCCGGCGCCGACGGCGCGCATGTGACGGGCGCCGGCGAGCCGCTGACGGACGCCATCGGGAGCCTCAAGCCCGAGCGCATCGTCGGCGTCAGCGGCCTCGACAGCCGCGACGACTGCATGAGCGCGGGCGAGATGGACGTGGACTATCTGATGTTCGGCGGCCCGGCCGATCCCGCCACCCATCTCGACATTCTCGAACGCACGCACTGGTGGGCCGAAATCTTCAACGTGCCCTGCGTCGCCTTCGCGCGCGCGCTCGACGAGATTGAACCGCTGGCCGACGCCGGCGCCGAATTCATCGCGCTGGAGAACGCGGTCTGGAATGATGCGCGCGGCCCGGCCGCGGCGGTTTCCGAGGCTTCCGCCCGTTGCGCGGGGGCGCTGGCATGAGCCTGCGCGCCGCCATTTTCGCCGCCGCGCTGCTCGCCGCCGCGCCCACGCTCGCCCAGCAACCGAAATCCGAACTGCGGCCCAGCCAGCCCCCGGAAGCTGCAAAGGCGCCGACCATTCCGGGCGTCGAAGACGCCGCCGATCCCTTCGCGGCCTACCAGCGCGGCTTCTACGCCACCGCCTTCCAGCTCGCGCTGAAGCGCGTCGAGGCCAACAAGACTGACGCTGCGGCCATGACGCTGCTCGGCCAGCTCTATCGCGAGGGCAATGGCGCGCCGCGCGACCCCAAAGAGGCCGCGCGCTGGTTCCGCCTCGCCGCCGATCTCGGCGACGCCAACGCGTCTTTCGCCTATGGGGTCGCGCTTCTCAAGGGCGATGGCGTCCCGCTCGACCGCGCCGCCGCGCAGACGCAGTTCCTGCGCGGCGCCGAAAAGAACCATGCCGAAGCGCTCTACAATCTCGGCGTGATGGCGATCGAGGATACGCCGGGCGCGCCCGACTTCAGGAAGGCGACAGACTATTTCCTGCGCGGCGCGGCCGCCGGCAGCGCGGATGCGGCCTATTCGCTCGGCGTGCTCTACCACAACGGCCGCGGCGTCGATCACAACGATGTCGAGGCGGCCAACTGGTTCAAGCAGGCCGCCGAGGCCGACAACGTGCCGGGCATGGTCGAATACGCCGTCATGCTGTTCAACGGCGAGGGCGTGTTGAAGGACGAGGCCGCCGCCGCCCGCTGGTTTCTGAAGGCCGCGCAGCGCAACAATCCGGTAGCCCAGAACCGCGCAGCGCGGCTGCTCGCAGCAGGCCGCGGTGTGCAGACCAATCTTGTCGAAGCGATGAAATGGCATCTGCTGGCGCGCAACGCCGGCATTCAGGACGAATGGCTCGACGGCCGTCTGAGCCAGCTTTCCGCAAGCCAGCGCGCGACAGTGGAAGAGGCGGTGAAGAAGTTCAACGGGGGGTAGGCCGACACACGCCGTCATTGCGAGCGAAGCGAACCAATCCATCCCCGCATCTGGCCTGAAGCCGGGGATGGTTTGCTTCGTCGCCACGCTCCTCGCAATGACGTCGCGTGTGTTCATCCGTCGCAACTGACATCTCAGCTGTTGACCCCATCCCGCATTTCCCGGATCAAGAACGGCAACAACAGCCGTCCCGAGGAAGCCCCATGCTGCATGTCGTTCCCGCCTTCGCCCGCATCGGCGAGGAGAACGCCTTCGCCGTTCTCGCGCGCGCCACCGACCTCCAGCGCCAGGGCCGCGACATCATCAACCTCGGCATCGGCCAGCCCGATTTCCAGACGCCCGCGCATATCGTGGAAGCCGCAATCAAGGCTTTGCGCGACGGCCACCACGGCTATACGCCGGCGACCGGCATATTGCCGCTGCGCGAAGCCATTGCCGCCGACCTGCAGAAACGTCTGAACGTCGAGGTCTCGCCGGACCTCGTCATGGTCGTGCCCGGCGGCAAGGTGACCATGTACATGGCCATCCTGATGTTCGGCGAGCCGGGCGCGGAAATCATGTATCCCGACCCCGGCTTCCCGATCTATCGCTCGATGATCGAATATACTGGCGCGACGCCCGTGCCCGTGCCGATCCGCGAGGAAAACGGCTTCGCCTTCTCGGCGGAGGAAACGCTGTCTCTGATCACGCCGAGGACGCGGCTGCTGATCCTCAATTCGCCCGCCAATCCGACCGGCGGCGTGACGCCCAAGGCCGAGATCGACGCGCTGGTGAAGGGACTCGAAAAACATCCCGACGTCGCCATCATGTCCGACGAAATCTACGGCCAGATGACCTACGACGGCGAGGCGCATCAGACTCTGCTCGCCTATCCGCAGATCCGCGACCGCCTGATCATGCTCGACGGCGCCTCCAAGACCTACGCCATGACCGGCTGGCGTCTCGGCTGGTCGGTCTGGCCGAAGTCCCTTTACGAAAATGCGCGAAAACTCGCGGTCAATTCCTTCTCCTGCACCAACGCCGCGACGCAATTCGCCGGCATAGCCGCGCTCGAAGGCCCGCAGGACGCGGTGCGCGAGATGCTCAGGGAGTTCGACGCGCGCCGCAAGATCGTGGTCGAGGGTTTGAACGGCCTGCCGAACGTTTCGGCGGCGACGCCCAAAGGCGCCTTCTACGCCTTCCCGAACATTTCGAAGACCGGCTGGAAGGCGAAGAAGCTCGCCTCCGCGCTGCTGGAGGAGGCTGGCGTCGCGACGATCGGCGGCCCCGATTTCGGCGTGCACGGCGAAGGCTACATCCGCCTCTCCTACGCCAATTCCGCCGACAACATTCGCAAGGCGCTCGCGCGCATGGGCGAATTTCTGACGAGCGCGAAACCGGCGTGACGCGGTGAGCGACGCTGCGCAAACCAGGCCCGCGACCGCCGGCCGCGCAATCTTCCTGCTCGCGATCGCCGCCTTCGCCAGCGCGGCGACCACGCGCATCTGCGACGGCCTGCTGCCGCAGCTCGCCGCCGAGTTTCGCGTGACGCCGGGCGAGGCCGCAATCGTGGCGACCGCCTATTCGCTGACCTACGGCCTGCTGCAACCTGCTTTTGGAATCGCCGGCGACCGCTGGGGCAAATATCGCCTCATCCTCGTGTGTTGCGTGATGTCCATCATCACCACCGCCGCCTGCGCCTGCGCCCATTCACTCGGCGCGCTGGCCTTTGCGCGGCTTGCGGCGGGCTTCGCCGCCGCCGGCATCGTGCCGCTGGCGCTCGCCTGGATCGGCGACAGTGTTCCCTATGACGTGCGTCAGACAACCATTGCGCGTTTCATGATGGGCCAGATTTCCGGGCTCATTGTCGGCCAGGCGTTCGGCGGCTGGTTCGGCGATCTCGCCGGCTGGCGTTCCGCCTTCATCGTCATCGTCGCCATCTACGCCCTGGCGACCGTCGGACTCGCGTTCGAGCTGCGCCGCAACCCGCTCGCGAACGGAGCGCCCTCGAACACGCCGCTGCCGGTCGCGCTCGCTCGGTTCGGCGCCGCGCTCTCGCGCAAATCCGTGCGCGGGCTGTTGCTCGCGGTTTTTCTCGAGGGCTTTCTCTGCTTCGGCGCCGTCGCCTACATCACCACCATGCTGCACTTCCGCTTCGGCCTGACGTTCGGCAAAGCGGGACTGCTGCTGATCGCCTTCGGCCTCGGCGGCGTCGTCTACGCGACATTCGCGAAGCGGATCGTGCCGCGTTTCGGCGAGACGGGAGTGGCGCGCATCGCGGGCGTGCTCTTCTTCTTCGCCTTTCTTGGCCTCGCTTTCGCGCCCTCGGCGATCTTCGCGGCGCCCGCCTGCCTCGCCGCCGGCGCCGGCTATTATCTGATGCACAGCGTGCTGCAGGTGAACGCGACTCAGGCGACGCCGGAAGCGCGCGGCGCCGGCATGAGCATGTTCGCGACATGCTTCTTCCTGGGCCAGGCCGGCGGCGTCGCCGCGGCCGCGCCCGTCGTGGACCGCTACGGCGCGCCCGTCGTCTTCGTCATCGCGGCGCTGACCCTGCCCGCGCTCGCCTTCTGGGTGGCGCACCGCGTCGCCAGCTACGGCATACGCGGTTGACGCCTTAGGATCAGCCGTTGTTCGCCTTTGCGTGATCGACGATCGCATTCACGATCTCCGGCCACAGCTCTTCCGGCAGCGCGTGGCCCATGCGTTTCACGATCACGAGCTTCGCGCCGGGAATCGACTTGGCCGTATCCATGCCGCCCTCGACGCGCACGAGCGGATCGACGTCGCCATGAATGACGAGCGTCGGCGCTGTCACATTCGCGAGGCGCGGACGCCGGTCTCCCGAGGCAAAGATGGCGAGCATCTGCCGCGCGACGCCCATCGGATTGAGCCCGCGCGAAAAGGCGAGGCGTGCGACTTTCACGTCCTTGCCGTCGTCTGCGGGAAATTCGCCGGCGCGCAGCACGCGCCACGTCTTCTGGAAGGCGGCGATATACTCCTCGAGCGTCGTGGGCGGCGGCGCCAGCAGCACGGCGGTTGCTTCCGGCGTCGGCGGCGGCACTTCGGGATTGCCGGTCGTCGACATGATGGACGTCAGCGACAGCAGTCGGTCGGGAAAGCTCATCGCGATTTCCTGGCTGATCATGCCGCCCATCGACGCGCCGACGATGTGCGCTTGCCTGATTCCAAGATGATCGAGCAGGCCGACCGCGTCCGCCGCCATATCCCGCAATGTGTAAGGCGAGTCGATCTTCTCGCCCTTCATCTGCTTCTGGATGAGATCGGCAAAATCGACCTTCACCGGAACGTCGACGCGCGACGAGCGGCCGATGTCGCGATTGTCGAAACGCACGACGTGAAAGCCGCGTTGCGCGATCTCCGCGCAAAAGGCGTCGTCCCACAGAATCATCTGCGCGCCGAGGCCCATGATGAGCACAAGGGTCGGCCTGGTCTTGTCGCCGAACGTGTCGAAGCAGAGCGTCATGCCGTTGGCGGATGCGAATTGTTCAGGCGTGTGGGCGATCGGCGCGCTCATGCTTTCCTCCGGTTTCATTGGCTGCACTGTGCGACGCAATCGCGCGCGAAGGCAAGGCGCGCCGCCTCACCGCAACCGCGCGACCAGATCCGTCGCGGCGGCGGGATTGCGCTCCTTGAAGCCGGAGATGAAGAAGGCGAACACGTCGCGCGGCGCGGATGTCTTGCGCGGGGGCAAGACATGTCTCAGCCCGGCGACAACTTCGCCCCTCGCGAGCGTGCGCAAGCGCTTATCCCAGGAAGCGAGCTCCTTCGGCGGATAGCCGAGCGCATGATCTTCGCTTGCGCCCATGATTCGCAGATAGGCGAAATCGGCAGTTGCGTCAGCGATCTCCGGATATTTGGAATCGCGCGCGGTCACGATCGCGGCGCCGTGCTTGCGCGCGAGGTCGACAAATTGCGCGCAGCAGAAACTTTCGTGCCGGACCTCGAGCGCATGACGCAAGGCGCGCCCATCGAGTTCGCGCGGCAGGAGATCGAGAAAGGCGGCAAGATCGTCCGCGTCGAATTTCTTGGTCGGCGCGAATTGCCAGAGCACGGGCCCGAGTTTTTCGCGCAGTTCCGCGACGCCGGACGCGAAGAACCGCTTCATGGATTCGCCGCTCTCGCCGAGGAGACGCTTCTGCACGACGAAGCGCGGCGCCTTCACCGAGAACACGAAATCCTCCGGCGTCTCCTCGCGCCATTTGATGAAGCTCGCCGGTTTTTGTGAGCCGTAGAAAGTGCCGTTGATCTCGATGGCGGTAAGATGCCGCGCGGCGTAGGCGAGCTCGTTCTTCTGCGCCAGCCCCTTGGGATAAAACGTCCCGCGCCAGGGCTCATAGGTCCAGCCGCCAACGCCGACGCGAATGCGCCCGACCGAATTTTCGGCTTTCCTTGCTTTCGCCATGCGCGCCTCCCGATGTGAGATTGTCGGGCGCGCGCAAAAATCATCAAGGCCGAAACGACGAAAGCCCCGCGCTTGCGCACGGGGCTTTCATGTTTGGTTGCGGGGACAGGATTTGAACCTGTGACCTTCAGGTTATGAGCCTGACGAGCTACCGGGCTGCTCCACCCCGCGTCAAAACCAAAACGGCGAATAGAGAGTAGCGAATGGAAGACCGTTTCGCCACTCGCTATTCGCCGCTTCAAACATCGTATCGAGGAATTTCCCTTGTCCTTCGCAGGCCTGGCGACGACCTACTCTCCCAGGTCTTAAGACATAGTACCATTGGCGCTGTAGCGTTTGACGGCCGAGTTCGGGATGGGATCGGGTCTGATCACTACGCTGAAAGCCACCAGGCCGGCGAAGGACAAGAGATTGAAGCAAACTGGAATTTCAGATCGTTACCGCCCAAGTATGGGCATCGAGTAATGAGAGCGATCAAGCCGATCGAGCTATTAGTACCGGTAAGCTGCACGCG
>JASGFP010000113.1:0-11826 GCA_047605445.1 Rhodoblastus sp. | reverse complement strand
ATCGGCGCGGGCTTCATGGGCGCGGGCATCGCCTATGTGACGGCGAGCGCCGGCGCGGATGTCGTGCTCGTCGACCGCGACCAGGCCGCCGCCGACAAGGGCAAGGCGCATTCCGACGCGCTGATTTCCGCGCGCGTCACCAAGGGCCGCGCGACCGCGGAGCAGAAAGAGGCGCTGCTCGCGCGCATCAAGCCGACTGCCGACTACAATGATCTCAAGGGTTGCGACCTCGTCGTCGAGGCCGTGTTCGAGGATCGTGGCGTCAAGGCGGAAACGACAAAGAAGGCGCAAGCGGTGCTCGGACCGGACGTCGTGTTTGCGTCGAACACGTCGACGCTGCCGATCACCTCGCTGGCGAACGAAGCCCAGAAACCCGAGAATTTCATCGGCATTCACTTCTTTTCCCCGGTCGACAAGATGATGCTGGTCGAGATCATCATGGGCGAAAAGACGGGCGACAAGGCGCTGGCGACCGCCCTCGATTTCGTGCGCCTCATCAAGAAGACGCCGATCGTCGTCAACGATACGCGCGGCTTCTTCGCCAACCGCTGCGTCGGCCGCTATGTGGCGGAAGGCCATCTGATGCTGATGGAAGGCGTGCCGCCGGCCATGATCGAGAATGTCGCGCGCATGGCCGGCATGCCGGTCGGCCCGTTGTCGCTCAACGACGAAGTGGCGATCGACCTCTCCTGGAAGATCGTGCAGGCGACCAAAAAGGATCTCGGCGAACAGGCCGTCGATCCCGCGCAGGAAAAGCTGATCCGCACGATGGTGGTCGATCAGGAGCGTTTCGGCCGCAAGAATGGCAAGGGTTTCTATGATTACCCCGCGGGCGGAAAGAAGAAGCTGTGGCCGGGCCTTTCCGCGCTCGCCGGCAAGGCGCTCGACCCCGACACGATCGACGTCGAAGAGCTGAAGCGGCGTTTCCTGGTCGTGCAGGCTGTGGAAGCCGCGCGCACCATGGCCGAAGGCGTCGTCACCGATCCGCGCGAGGCTGATGTCGGCTCGATCCTCGGATTCGGCTTCGCGCCGTTCACCGGCGGCGCGATCTCCTACATCGACTTCATGGGGACGAAGGCCTTCGTCGAACTCTGCGACAAGCTGACCGCCAAATACGGCGACCGCTTCACGCCGCCGGCGATGTTGCGTGAGATGGCGAAGTCTGGCGAGACATTCTACGCGAAATTCGCGCCGAAGAAGGCTGCGTAACATTTTCGTTCGCTACCAAAGCGCCGGCCCCAGTGGCCGGCGTTTTCACGTCTGGATCACAGTATGAACCTCTGGCTGCGTCTCATTCTCTTCCTGATCGGCCTGCCGTTCCGGCCCAAACTCGCGCTGCCGGACCCCGTTTCGATCCGCCGCTATCGCGTGCTGCCGAGCGATCTCGACATCAACCTGCACATGACCAACAGCCGCTATCCGGCCTTCGCGGACATCCAGCAGCTCGATCTTTTCATCCGCACCGGCATGATGCGCGCGGCGATTGCGCGCGGCTGGCGGCCGATGCTGCTCGCCTCGAAAATCCGCTTCCGACGCGAATTGAAGGCCTTCCGGAAATTCCGCGTGGAAACGCGCATCCGCTGGTGGAGCGACACGAGCGGCATTTTCGAACATCGGTTCATCACGCGCGGGCGCGATGGCTCGGACATCGTCGCCGCCGTCATGCTGGCCAAGGGCTGTTTCTACGCGCCGAAGGACAAGCGCTTCGTGCCCTTCGCGGAAATGCTGGCCGCGCTCGGCCTGCCGCTGCGCGATCCGCCGGAGCCGACGCCGGAAATCCTCGCATTCATGCAGGCCGACGAAGAATTGCGGCTCGCGACCTGAACGCGTCAGAGCAACGCGATCTGCGGCGCCGCGTCGCGCGGCAGCAGACCCGTCACGCGCGGATCGGGACTGACCGATACGTGGCGCTTGTAGGCGACAAAGCCTGAGCGCACATAGAGCGGCAGCGCGGCGGGATGATCGAGCGTGCTGGTTCGCACCCAAAGGCGCCGGATCGGCCGGGCCCAGGCGCGCGCGACCGCGACATTCAGCAACCTGCGCCCGAGCCCTCGACCGATGGCGCGTCTCACGAGACCGAAATAGCGCAACTCGCAGGCTTCAGCCTCGCGAAAATCGAGCATTGCGAAGCCCGCAGCGACACCCTCGCAATCGACGATCCACGTTTCAATGTCGTCGTGCGCAAGAATGTCCTGCAGTTCTTCGTCGCTGCGGCGCGCGTGGTCGACCCAGAGATAGTCGGCGCCGACATCGAGAAAGAGCCGACGGTAGCCGGCGACATCCAGGTCCAAACCGCGAATGGCCGTATCGTCTCGGGGCGGCAGTTCGGGCGCGGCGCGCATTTCGAGATAGGTCGAAACAGACGCTATTGTCGCGGGCGGCGTGCGGTAGAACCCGTGTTCGATCAACGTTTCGTTCATTGGAGCTTTCGTCTGTTGGATTTGGCGAGGCTAGCGTTCCGGCGCGGCAGGGCAAGCGCCCTCCGCCTTCCTCGCCCTCCTGGTCCTTGCTAAGGTCACGGGACGGAAACGCTCGAGGACATGGGATGTCTCGCCAGATCGCTTACTATTTCACCATCGTTTCGCCCTGGGCCTATATCGGCCACGACCTGTTCACACGCGTCGCGCGCAAGCACGACGCGGCGATCGACTATCGTCCGGTCAATCTCGGCGAGGTGTTTCCGCAATCGGGCGGCCTGCCGCTCGCCAGGCGGCACCCGCTGCGCGTCGCCTATCGCACGATGGAATTGAAGCGCTGGCGGGAGAAGCGCGGCTTGAATTTCGCGCTGAAGCCGAAAGGCTGGCCGTTCGATCCGACGCTGGCCGATTGCGTCGCACTCGCGCTTCAGGCGCGCGGCGACGATCCCGGCGTCTATCTGTCGAATGCATTTCGCGCGGCTTTCGAGAAAGAACTCAACCTGAGCGAACCCGCCAATGTCGCGGCCGTGCTCAGCGAGACGGGCCACAAGGCCGACACGCTGATCGCCGACGCGCAATCGCAGCCGATCCGCGAAGCCTATGGCGCCAACAATGCGGCGGCGCTGGCGAGCGGCGTGTTCGGCTCGCCGTCCTACGTGCTCGACGGCGAAGTGTTCTGGGGCCAGGACCGGATCGAACTGCTGGACGATGCGCTGACGAGCGCCCGCAAGGCGTTTCTGGCGGATTGATCCTGTCCGTAGTCACTCCGCTGCGCTGCGCGTCACGCGCCATTGCGCAAGCAAGGAGCGCAGCGCCGCGGGTTTGAGCGGCTTGGCGAGCACGCGGATGTCCCGCAACGCGGCTTCCGCGCGCAATTCCTCGGTGCGGTCGGCAGTGACGAGCACTGCAGGCAATTCGGCGCCATAGCGCGCGCGCAGCGCAGCGATCACGTCGAGGCCGTTGTCGGCGTCGAGATGATAGTCGACGATGGCCGCATCGGGCCGCATGCCGGCGGCTTCCAGGGCTGCAAATGCCTCCGCGCGCGAGGCGGCGGTGACGACGGAACATCCCCAGCCCTCGAGCAGACTGCGCATGCCTTCGAGAATGCGCGGCTCATTGTCGATGGAGCAGATGGCGAGACCGGCGAGGCTCGACGGCGCGGGCGCCGCCTCGGCCATTGCAGCCTCCGGTTCGCTCTGTGTCGCCGGCGACAATGGAATATCGACGAAGAAGACCGAACCCGCGCCCACGCGCGACCGCAGTCCCAGATCCGCCTCGAGCACGCGCGCCAGACGCTCGACGATGGAAAGGCCGAGGCCGAGGCCGGGCGCGGAGCGCTGCGCGGCCTCGAGCCGCGCGAATTCGCGGAAGACGTCGGCGCGGCTTTCGTCGGGAATGCCGAGGCCGGTGTCCCACACTTCGATGCGCACGCGCCCGTCGCTGCGCCTGCGCGCGCCGACGAGCACGCGGCCCGCGGGCGTGTATTTGATCGCGTTGGAGATGAAGTTCTGCAATAGCCGCCGCAGCAGGCGGCGATCCGAGCGCACCGACAGGCTCGAATGCACGAATTCCAGCTCAAGCCTCTTGGCTTTGGCCAGCGGCGCGAATTCGATGGCGAGCTGACGAAACACGCCATCGAGCCGCAGCGCGCCGATCTCCGCCGTCATGGCGCCGGCGTCGAGCCGCGAAATGTCGAGGAGCGCGGTGAGGATTTCCTCGACCGCCTCGAGCGACGCGTCGACATTCTCCGCGAGTTTCGCAGTCTGCTCGCCGCCATGCGCGACGCCCGCGCGCGCCTGTTCGGAGAGCGAGGTCGCGTAAAGGCGCGCGGCGTTGAGGGGCTGGAGAATGTCGTGGCTGGCGGCTGCGAGAAAGCGGGTCTTCGACAGATTGGCGGCGTCGGCCGTCGCCTTGGCGGCGGCAAGCTCGCCGTTCAGACGCTCGAGTTCGTTGGTGCGGTCGCGGACGCGCTGCTCCAGAGACTCATTGGTGGCGGCCAGCGCTTCTTCCGCTTCGACCTGAGCGGTCACATCCGTATAGGTCGTCACCACGCCGCCATCTGGCATGGCGGCGGAGCGGATTTCGATCACGCGCGCGGACGGGTGCAGCCGCAAGCGCACGGGACGGCGCTCGTTCAACAGTAGATCCACGCGCGTGGCGACGAATTCCTCTCCGACTCCCTGACCGTAGAGTCCGCGCTGCGCGTTGTAGCGCACCAGTTCGTCGATGCCGAGGCCGACGCGCAGCGCGTCGGCCGGCAGATCGAAGAGATCGCGGAACTCGCGATTCCAGCAGATGAGGCGATGGTCGCGATCGAAGACGGTGATGCCCTGGCGGGCGAAGTCGAGCGCATATTGGAGAAGGTCGCGATTGTATTGAATCGCCGCCGAGGCTTCATCGACGAGACGCAGGGCGGCCGTGTGCGAGACGTTGCGCCGGCGCAGCACGAGCGACAGCACGAGGCGCGAAGAAGCGGCGCCGATGGCCGACGCCAGCAGGCGCTCGGCGAAGCGCAGCAGATGCACGTCGGCCTCCCCGCCACGCTCACGGGTCTGGCCGCGCGAGGCGAAGAAGGAATCGAAGGATTCCCGCGCGCGCGCGGCGCCGAGATAACGCGCGACCGTCGCCTCCAGTTCGCCGGCCGTCACGCTCGCACGCCACAGACGGAAGGAGCCGGGCGCCGGCAGCTCCGAGCGTTGCGCGAAACTGGCGGCCTGCAGCCGCTCCAGCCGCGACGGTTCGCGGACCCAGGAGATGACGATGAATGTCAGCAGATTGAGACTAAGCGAAGCGATCGCGCCGTTGACGATCTTGGGGAGTTCGAAGCCGAGCAGCGCGGTGGGCTTGAGCGCGGAAATCCCGAACACGCCGCTCGAGACAACCTGTTCGAACACGCCCGAACCGAAGGCGAGCGAGGGCAGAAACAGCGTGTAGGCCCATACGGCCAGACCGACGACCATGCCGGCTATCGCGCCGGCCGCGGAACCGCCGCGCCAGAACAGGCCGCCGAAGAACGACGGCGCGATCTGCGCGATGCAGGCGAATGAAATGAGACCGATCGACACCAGCGCCGCGTCGCTCGAGAAACGCAGGTAGACATAGCCGAGCGCGAGGATGACGAGGATAGCGAGGCGGCGGATGACGAGGATGCGCGAACCGATGTCGCCGGGCGCGGCCGAAGTCAGCGAACGACGCTGGCGCAGCACGAGCGGCAGGATCAGATCGTTGGAGATCATGATCGACAGCGCGACGCATTCGACGATGATCATCGCCATGCTCGCCGAGACGCCGCCAAGCATGGCGAGGACAGCGAGGATGTGGCGTCCAGCCTGAAGCGGCAGCGCGAGCACGGTCATGTCGCGGTCGATCGCGCCCTCGGGAAAGACGAGGAGTCCTGCGACGGCGAGCGGCACGACGAAGATGTTGATGGCGACGAGATAGAGCGAAAACAGCCAGGTCGTCGGCTTCACGTCGCGCGCGTCGTGATTTTCGACCACGGCGACATGGAATTGGCGCGGCAGCAGCAGGATGGCGATTGCCGACAGGCCGGTCATCACCGCCATGGTCGGCCAGTCGACCGGCTGCGAGAATATTTGCGCGATGCGCGGCGTGGCGGCGGCGCGGGTCCACAGATCGTCGATACCGCCGAACATGCCCCAGGTGACCGTCGCGCCGACGGCGAGGAACGCCACGAGCTTGACGAGAGACTCGGTCGCAACCGCCAGCATCAGGCCGTCCTGATGCTCCGTCGCATCCACCCGCCGCGTGCCGAAGGCCATGGCGAATCCGGCAAGAACCAGCGGCACCAGAAGACCCCATTGCAGCGAGCCGGAATGCGAGACCACTTTCTCCGCCTCGATCGAGCCCAGCACCATGTGCAGCGAGGCGGAAACCGCCTTCAGCTGCAGGGCGATGTAAGGCACGGTGCCGATCACGCAGATGAGCGTGACGCAGATCGCCACGCTTTCGGCCTTGCCGTAGCGCGCCGCCACGAAATCGGCGACGGAGGTGATGTTGTGGTCCTTGGCGAGAGCGACGATGCGGGTGAGAAGCCGCTGCCCGAAGACGATGACCAGCAGAGGACCGATATAGATGGGAAGGAATTGCCAGCCCGATGTCGTGGCGAGGCCGACCGAGCCGAAGAAAGTCCACGACGTGCAATAGACCGCAAAGCAAAGCGCATAGACGAGGGTCTGCGCCGGGCCGCGCACGAAGCGCCTGCCCACCGTGTCGCCGTAGTGGGCGACGGCGAACAGCGCGCAGATATAGGCGAGCGTCGCCAGAACCGCCGCCCAACCTGCGATCATCCGCCTTGCCTCCCCGAGCCGGCAGAAGAGCCAGCGCCCGCGATCACGCTACTGTGCTTGCATGCGGAATCAAGTTAGGCTTGCTGTTGCGGGATAGTCACTGGCCACATAAGCGAGCCCATCTGATCGGGGATTGTCAATGCTACAGGATTTCAAGAATTTCGCGATGAAGGGCAATGTCGTCGATCTTGCAGTCGGCGTCATCATCGGCGCAGCGTTCTCGAAAATAGTCGATTCGCTCGTCGGCGACGTCATCATGCCGATCATCGGCGCGATCACCGGCGGCCTCGATTTCTCGAATTATTATCTGCCGCTCAGCTCCGCGATCCAGGGCCATCCGGCCTATGCGGACGCCAAGAAGGCCGGCGCGGTTCTCGGCTACGGCAGCTTCATCACCGCTATCATCAATTTCCTCATCATCGCCTTCGTCCTGTTCATCGCCATCAAGCAGATCGAACGCCTGAAGAAGCCGGCCGCCGCCGCCGCGGAAGCGCCCCCGGCCCCGCCGCGCTCGGAAGTCCTGCTCGAGGAAATCCGGGACGCGCTCGTCAAGAAGTAAGCATTTCGGCGCACGGCTCCCGCGCTTCAGGCGCGGGACTCGCCCGGTTGGCGCCATCGCGCCGATCCTCTAAGCGCAGGAGCGCGGCGGCTCTTCGCCGCGCGCTCCTGTGCAAGGCCATTCCGTGAGCTCAGCCAGCCTCGACCCGCATGCGCGTTTTGTGGACGCCGCCCGGCATGAAGCGACGGACGCGCCGGCGAGCGGCATCGTCGAGGTTTTCAACTACGGACAGGGTCGGCAGGGCCTCATGCCGCTGTGGGTCGGCGAGGGCGATCTGCCGACGGCCGAGAATATCGTGCAAGCCTGTGTGCGCTCGCTCGGCGCCGGCGAGACATTCTACACCGCCCAGCGCGGCCATCCCGATTTTCGCGCGGCCGTCGCACGCATGATGGCGCGCGTCTACGAGACTCCCTTCGCCGATGGCGCCGGCGTTTTCGCGCCCGAACGGTTTTTCGCCACGATCGGCGGGATGCACGCGCTTCAGCTCGCCACACGCATCGTCGCCGGCGCGAGCGACGAAGCGATCGTGCTGACTCCCGCCTGGCCGAACTTTTCGGGCGCGCTGACGATTTCCGGCGCCGCGACCGTCGAGGTTCCGCTCGAGTTCGCCAGCGTCCGGCCCGGCTATCGCTGGCGTCTCGATTTCGAGCGGCTGAAAGCCGCCGTCACTGACCGCACCCGCGCGATTTTCGTCAATACGCCCTCCAATCCCTCGGGCTGGACTGCGACGCCGGAGGAATTGCGCGCCATCCTCGCGCTGGCGCGCAGGCACGGGCTCTGGATCGTCGCCGACGAGATTTATGGCCGCTTTCACTACGCCGGCGGCCGCGCGCCCTCGTTTCACGACGTGATGGCCGAGGATGACCGCATTCTCTTCGTCAACACGTTCTCCAAGAACTGGGCGATGACGGGATGGCGCTGCGGTTGGCTGGAGGCGCCGCCGGCGCTCGGCCAGACGATCGAAAACATGATCCAGTATTCGACCTCCGGCGTGCCGCTGTTCGTGCAGCGCGGCGCGATCGAAGCGCTCGACAATGGCGAGGATTTCGTCGCGCTGCAGCGTTCGCGCGCCGAAGCCGGCCGCGCGGCGCTGTGCGAGACGCTGGGCGGCCTCGATCGCCTGCGCTTCGCGGCGCCCGAGGGCGGCTTCTATCTGTTCCTGTCCGTGGTCGGCGAGGACGACACGCGCAAGCTCGCGTTCCGGCTGGTGGACGAGGCCGGCGTCGGACTGGCGCCGGGCCGCGCTTTCGGCACGGGCGGCGAGGCTTTCCTGCGCCTGTGTTTTGCACGCGATCCCGCCGATATCGCGGAAGCCGCCCGCAGGATCGCCGCCTGGGTCAAGCGGTGAGCCGCGCGGACCCGTCGCGTCTCGGCCTGCCGCCGCTCATCGCGCAGCTCGTCACGATCGCAGGCGCCGCGCTCGGCGGCGCGGGCGTGGCGGCCATCGGCGTGCCGGCGGGCTGGCTGTCGGGGGCGATGATCGGCACTGCCGTCCTCGCCGCGCTGCGGCTGGCCGAGCCGCTGACGGCGCCTTTCCGCTGGGCGGCGATGGCGTTGTCGGGCTTGGTCATCGGCGCGGCGGTGACCCCGCAGATGCTGCAGAAAATGGCGGACTATCCGCTCTCTATCGCCATCATGTCGGTCAGCGTATCGCTATCCACCTTCGCCTGCGCGGCAATTCTCGCGCGGGCGCCCGGATGGTCGCGCTCGACCGCCTTTTTCGCCTCGGTGCCGGGCGCCTTGTCCTATGTGTTCTCGATCGCCGCGACACAGGAAGACGCCGATCTCTCACGCGTCGCAGTCGTGCAGGTGCTGCGCGTTTTCCTATTGATGGGTTTCGTGCCGCTCATCGTCGCCGAATCCACCTCGATCGCGGCCGCCGCGCCGTCGGGCCCCGTGGACGCTGTCCCGACCCTGCTCATCCTGATCCTGCTCGGCGGCGTGGCCGGTCTGGCGATGGAAAAGGCTCGGATCGCCGGCGGCATGCTGTTCGGCGCCATGTTGATCTCGGGCGGCGCGCATGCGCTGAGTTACGCTGGACGCCCGCCGCCTTCGCTCGCAATCGTCGCGCAGGTGCTGATCGGCGCCTGGGTGGGCGCGCGCTTCATCGGCTTCGACTGGCGCCTATTCGCGCGGTCGGCGCCGGCGGCGCTCGGTTCGTTTTTCGTGGCGGTTGGCATAGCCGGTGTTTTCGCGGTCGGCGCCGGCCTCGCGCTATCGCTTCCGTTCGCGCAGACCCTGCTCGCCTTCTCGCCGGGCGGCCTCGAGGCAATGACGTTGCTCGCCTTCGCGCTCGGGATCGACCCGCTCTACGTGGGCGCACATCATCTCGCGCGTTTCCTGCTGATCAGCTTTACCTTGCCCTTCGCCTTCAAGGCGTGGATGCGCGCCAAAAGCTAGCGCGGGATGACAATGGGCGGAATCATTTGTCATCATTGCGAGCGGAGCTAACCAATCCATCCCCGGAACCTGCTTCGGATTCCGGGATGGATTGCCGCGTCGCTTCGCTCCTCGCCATGACGGCGGCGTTTCCGTCAAATCGCATCCCGCTCTAGCGCGAAGCGGTTTTGTCATCTCCCGCGACCGGCAGCGTCGCGGCGATAGCCGCGCCGATGGCAAGAGCGCCAGCCGCCAGCAGCAGCGGCTCCTTGTCCAGCGCATCGGCGACCCTGCCCCGCAAGGCGCGGACCCGGCCCGCTACGACCGCGGCGCTTCTGTCGCCGGCCGCGCGCAACTCGCTTGCCGCGGGCGCCACATAGTCCAATCCGCGTTCCCCGAACTTCTCCGCTTCCTGCGAGACCCTGGCCGCAGCGGCGCGCGCGGACCCGGCCCAGTCATCGGCGGCCTCATGCAATTCCTGCGATGCGGCGTTCGCCTTCTCCTCGACCAATGCGCGCGCATCGCCGGCCTTGTCCGCGAGCGTTTCGCCGGCCTGGCGCGCAGCCTTGCGGACCCTCTCGCCGCCAGACGAAACTGCATCGCCAGCCGCATTGACGGCGCGGGCGAAAGCCTCGGGCGCTCCCGTTCGCGATGTGACGAGCCAGACCAGACCCATGCCGAGCAGCGCGGCGCCGATCGGATGTTCGCGCAGCGTCGCAGACACCGAAGCGCCGAGGTCCCGGAGATCGGAGGAACCGCCAGTCATCGCACCATCTCCTTCACGGCGATCTTGTCGCGCCGAAGCGCATCCATGGTTTCGCGCGGCTCGAGATTCTTCGCGGAAATGCGGCTTGCGCCGACCAGCGCCAGCGCCGCGCCGATCAGAAGCGCGCCGGCGCCGGCGACCAGATCGGCAAGCCAGGGCGCAAGAGCCGCGCGCTCGACCAGCGCGGCTGCTACGGCCATCAGGATCAGCACCAAAGCGGGAATCGCCAGCACGGCGCCCGCGCCGATCATCACGACGCCCCTGCCGAGCATCGCGGCCTTCTCCGATATCTCGGCGCGCACGAGAGAAATTTCGTCGCTGACCAATTGCGATGCGTGACGCACCACGTTCTCGAGCAGTTCCGGTATCGCGCGTATTTCCGTCTCGCTCATGTCCTGTCCGCCGCATCGTCGGCGGCGCTCGCGTTGCGGAGCAGCCGCACCACGCCGAAGCCGGCGAGCATTGCGAGGCCCGCCACGAGCGTCGGCTGCTCGCGCGCGAAGCGTTGCGCCTTGCGCACGAGATCCGAAACATCGCCGCTGCGCACGCCGTCCGCGACATTGTCCACCTGATCTGCGGCGGACCGCACGTAACGCGCGGCATAGGGCAGTTGCCGGTCCAGTTCGCCGGCGACGACGCGCAGCGTCTCAGCGACGCCGCTCACATAGTCTGCGCCGACGCCCTTGTGTTCGTTGATGCCGTCTACGATCGCGTCGCGGCCGCGCGCGGCGTAGACCTTCGCGCTATCGGCGAATTCCTTCGCGTTGTCGGCGAGATCGCTCGCGCCGGCGCTCACCGCTTCCTTGGCCGCATTGGCGGCGTCGCTTACGGCGTCTGTCGCCGCACTGGCGGCGCCGCGCGCCTTGTCGGCGAGGCGCTGCGCCGTCGCGTCCGCTTCCTTGGCGATAGGGGTGTTGTCGCCCATGATCAATGTCTCCGCATTCAGGATTGTCGCTGGCCGCCAGCAAGCGGTTCGCCTGCTGCGGCATCGGCCGCGCCAGCGACTTTCGCTGCTGGTTCGCCATGATGGCGCGCAGCCATCCGCTCGGGATCGAAACCTTCTTTCGCCGCGCGGCGCGCGAGATCGACAGCGGCCAGCGTCGCTGAGCCGAGGGCGGCGGCAGCGCCTTGCCGCGCCGCGCTGCGAACGGCGCCAGACACCGATCCAGCGACGCTACGCTCCACGTTCGTCGGCGGCAGGGCGCTGGCGACGAAACCGCCGACGGCGAGCGCCGCGCCTGCGACCAGCACCGGATTGGCCTTGACCCACGCCAGCGCCTCGTCCGCCGACGGGACGGCGTTGCGCGGCGCATTTCGAATCGTTTCACGCGCCGCGCCGAGCCCCTCGCGCGCGGCGGCGACCACCCCGGCCACGTCGGACGCCGACGGCGCGGCGGC
>JASGFP010000112.1:0-12314 GCA_047605445.1 Rhodoblastus sp. | reverse complement strand
CGACCATCTCCGACACGAGGTCGGCCTTGCAGAGATGAGCTGCGCGCGCTGCGCGGGCGGGGTCGGCGCCAACCTTCGGCGCAATTTCGTATGCCAGTTCCTCGATGCGCTTGACGCGCTCGCCCTGCGTGCCGAGCCGTTCGTGAAACACGATGCTGTCGAGCTTGGGCACGCGCTGTTCGAGCGGGGTCTTGAGATCGCTCTCCCAGAAGAATTTCGCGTCCGACAGGCGCGCGGCGACGACGCGCTCGTTGCCGGCGACGATTTCCTTGCCGCCGTCCTTCGCCTCGATATTGGAGACCAGGATGAACTTGTTGGCCAGCGCCTCGCCCTTTTTCAGAACGAAGCATTTCTGGTTGGCGCGGATCGTCGCGCGGATCACTTCGGGCGGGATGGCGAGAAAGCTCTCGTCGAAGCCGCCCATCAGCACGACAGGCCATTCGACGAGGCCGGCGACTTCCTCGAGCAGCCCCTCGTCCTCGATCAGCTCCAACCCCTGCGCGAAGGCAAGATCGCGCGCGTCGTGCAGCACGATGTTCTTGCGGCGGTCGGCGTCGAGCACGACTTTGGCCTGTTCGAGCGCCGGCTGATAGTCGTCGAGACGGCGCACCTTGATCGCGCCGGGCGCGAGAAAGCGGTGGCCGTAGGTAATGTTGCCGACCGCCACGCCGTCGATGTCGAAGGGCACGATCTCGGGCTCCTCGTTCTCGGGCCCGAAGGTCGCGACGATGGAATGCAGCGGGCGCACCCAGCGCAAAGCGTCCGGCCGCGCGGAGGCCGCGCCCCAGCGCATGGATTTCGGCCAGGGGAATGCGCGCACGATCCCCGGCAGGATTTCGGCCAGCACGTCGAGCGTCGGTTTGCCGGGGCGTTCGACGAGAGCGACGTAGAACTCGCCCTTTTTCGGATCTTTCTCGATCTTCGCCTGATCGAGCGACGAAAGCCCTGCGCTTTTCAGGAATCCCTGCACGGCGGCGTCCGGCGCGCCGACGCGCGGGCCTTTCTTCTCCTCGCGAACGTCCGGCTGTCGGCCCGGCAGTCCCGCGATGTGCAGGGCGAGGCGCCGGGGCGTGGCATGGGCGACCGCGCCCTCGAATTTCAGCCCGCGCTCCATCAAGGCGCCCGTCACGAGGCGCTGCAGATCCCCTGCCGCCTGCCGCTGCATGCGGGCGGGGATTTCTTCGGAGAATAGTTCGAGCAGAAGGTCGGGCATCGGAACCGGAGGGTCAGGAAAACGCGCCGTCTTGTCCCGCATGCGGCGGCGCGACGCAAGAAGAAAGGGGGCGCACACTCCATCGCTAGCCCAGCCAACGGGTAGCGATTTGCGCAGACCCGCGCCCGCTGCCCGCCGTTCGCTCTCGAGCCGGTTTTGTCCCGCGCCGGGAAGCTGGACATGCCGCGCAAGCCGGCTCCCCATCCGATTGATTTTGGTCTATCCCTCCGCCCCGCCCTCACACGGCGTCCCGAAAATCGACGATGCTCACAGCGCCTTGTGCGAGCCGTCGCAGAGCGGGGCGTTCTTGGTGTCCTTGCACGCGCACATGTAGACGGTCTTGGTCTCCGGCGCGGTCCAGGCCATCGGCGCGAAGTCCGAGCCCTTGTGCGAGCCGTCGCAGAGCGGCTGCCTGGCCGACTTGCCGCAGGTGCACCAATAGTAAGTCTTGCCGGCCTCGACATCGACGGGGATCGGCGACTTCTGGGCGATGACGGGTTGCGACATCGATTCCTCTCGTGTTTGCATGTGCGAAGACCGCACACGTTCTTTAGAACGATCCCAAACTCGCCTGTCCATTGCGCGCACGCAACTCGCCAAATCCGGGAATGCAGATGAGCCAGCTCGAAAATGTCCTGGGCGCCATCGACGCCGCCAATTCCAAAGACCCGACTTTGGAGGACGGCCAGCCCGCGGCCCTGCTGTATGGGCGGCGGATGAGCGCGCAACTGGGTCTTTTCGCGCCCGAGGCGAGCGAATTGCTGCAGATCGCGGTGCGCGGCCAGCATATCGAGCGCTGGGCGATCCCGCGCGCCGACTATCCCATGGACAAGCCCGGATATTTCCGCTGGCGCAACGCGCTGAAGGCGCGGCACGCGGAGCGGCTCGCCGAGATCATGGGCGAAGCCGGCTATTCGAGCGAGGACGCCGAGCGCGTCGGACAGATCGTGCGCAAGGAGCGGCTGCGCAGCGATGAGGAGGCGCAGACGCTGGAGGATGTCGCCTGCCTGGTGTTTCTGGAATTCTACTCCGAGCCCTTCCTGACGAAATACGACGAGGCCAAGAGCGTCGACATCGTGCAGAAGACGTGGCGGAAAATGTCGGAGGCCGGCCATGCGGCGGCGCTGGGCATGGAGCTCGCGCCGGGTGTCGCGGCGATTGTCGGGAAGGCGCTGGCGTAGCGGCCTCAGCTCGCCGTCGCCACTCCGCCCGCTTCCGTCTTCAGCCACGCAGCCCCACACGCCTTCGCCAGTTCGCGCACGCGAAGAATGTAGCTCTGGCGCTCGGTCACCGAGATCACGCCGCGCGCGTCCAGCAGGTTGAACGTGTGGCTCGCCTTGATGCACTGGTCGTAGGCCGGCAGCACCATGTCGTGGCGCTCGCCCTTGTCGCCGGCGGCCAGCAGCGCGCGGCATTCGGTTTCGGCGTCCTTGAAATGGCGGAACAGTTTTTCCGTGTCGGCGTGCTCGAAATTGTGCCGCGAATATTCCTGTTCCGCCTGCAGGAAGACGTCGCCGTAGGTAACCTTTTCCTCGCCCTCGCGGCCGTTGAAATTCAGGTCGTAGATCGATTCGACGCCCTGCAGATACATGGCGAGGCGCTCAAGCCCGTAGGTCAGCTCGCCTGACACGGGCGAACATTCGAAACCCGCGACCTGCTGGAAATAGGTGAATTGCGAGACTTCCATCCCGTCGCACCAGCATTCCCAGCCGAGCCCCCAGGCGCCGAGCGTCGGGCTCTCCCAATCGTCCTCGACGAAGCGGATGTCGTGCAGCAGCGGGTCGATGCCGATGGCGGCGAGCGACTTGAGGTAGAGGCCCTGCAAATCCGGCGGCGAGGGCTTCAGGATCGTCTGGAACTGGTAGTAATGCTGCAGCCGGTTGGGGTTCTCGCCGTAGCGCCCGTCCTTCGGCCGGCGCGAGGGCTGCACATAGGCGGCCTTCCATGGCTTGGGCCCCAGCGAGCGCAGCGTGGTCGCCGGATGGAACGTGCCGGCGCCGACCTCCATGTCGTAGGGCTGGAGGATCACGCAGCCCTGCGCCGCCCAGAAATTCTGCAGCGTGAGGATGAGCCCCTGGAAGCTTTTGCGGGGATCGTTGAAGGCGCTCGTGGTCATGGCGGGTCCAGTTTGCGGCGCAACCTATGTGCGGCGCCGGCGCCGGTCAATGCGGCGCGCCACGCGCCTACCGCCCGCCGATGGCGATGCCCGCCGCGCCGCGGTGGACCGCCTCGGCGATCGGCGTGAAGCCTCCGTCCGGGCCATGCAGCACGAGCGGCGGCCGCAGGGCCAGCGGCGCGCGCGAACCTTTCTGGCCGGCGACGAGCAGCCGAATGGCCGGTTCGTCCGCTTTCGCGTGAACGGGCAGCAGCCGCAGCCCGCCGATCCGCCCCTTCGCGCTGTCCAGAATGTCGGCCAGCGCATCGGCGCGGTGGATCATCAGGAAGGTTCCGCCAGGCTTCAGCAGCGCGAGCGCGGCTTTCATCCAGGCTTCCAGCCCGCCCGGCGCGGCGGCGTGGGCGAGGGCCCTCGAGGCGTCCGGCGAGACGCGGGCGCGGGCGGGATCGAGAAAGGGCGGATTGGTCACGACAATGTCGAAGGCGCCGTCCGCCAGACCCGCCGCCCGGCGGCTGGCGGCTCTGAGAACATCCGCCTCGACCGCGCGGGCGCGTTTTTCAAGCCCATTGTCCCGGATATTGGCGTCGCACAGCGCGACGAGGTCCGGGTCTATCTCCGCGCAGGTCATGTCGAGCGCTTGCGACCGCGCGAGCGCGCAGAGGCCGGCGGCGCCCGCGCCCGAGCCGACATCGACGGCGCGGCCGACCGCCTCCGCCGGAACGCAGGCCGCCAGCAGCACGGCGTCCGTGCCGGCGCGATGGCCTCTTTCGGGCTGGCGCAGCGACAGCCGGCCGCCGAGAAAGCCGTCAGGCGGGCGAGAGATCGGCGCCAAGCCCCGCCTCCTGCAATGCCGCGCGCGCTTGCGGCGCGTCTTCCTCCGCAACCAGCACACGGCGGCGGATGAAGCCGAGCGAGCCCTCCAGCACGCTCATGTGCCGGTCGGTGACGAAAAACGCGATCTTCTCGCTCGACAGAACGGCCTCGGCGAAGGAGAGCAGCACGGGATCGTTGGTTCGCAACAGTTCGATCATGGATCGCGCCAAACTGTCACGGCGGCCCGGGGGCCACAAGCTGAGGCCTGCAATTCCATTTGCCGGCAAAGGAGGCTAAATAGCCGATTGAAGAACATCGTAGCGAGGTCGAATTGGGCGTCGTCATCCCCCTCGAGGAGAAGACCAGGCCGGAAGCCGGGGTCGAAAATCTGGTTTCCCTGGTCTCCGCAGACATGGCGCGCGTCAACCAGACGATTCTCGCGCGTACAGGCTCCGACGTGACGATGATCCCGGAAGTCGCCAATCACCTGATCTCCTCGGGCGGCAAGCGGCTGCGGCCGATGCTGACGCTGGCGACGGCCGCGCTGTGCGACTATCGGGGCGACGGCCACATCAAGCTGGCAGCCGCCGTCGAGTTCATGCATACGGCCACGCTTCTGCACGACGACGTCGTGGACGAGAGCGACATGCGGCGCGGCAAGCTCGCCGCCCGCATGCTTTGGGGCAACGAGGCGAGCGTTCTGGTCGGCGATTTCCTGCTCGGCCAAGCGTTCAGGATGATGGTGGAGGTGGGCTCCCTGCCCGCGCTCGACATCCTCTCCACGGCCGCGACCGTGATCGCGGAGGGCGAGGTGATGCAACTCGCCGCCGCCAAGGACACGTCCACCACCGAGGACGCCTATCTCGCGGTCATCCGCGCCAAGACCGCCGCGCTGTTCGCGGCGGCCTGCGAGGTCGGGCCTGTGGTCGCCAACAGGCCGAAGGCGGACGCCGCCGCCTGCCGCAGTTACGGCGCCAATCTGGGCATCGCCTTCCAGCTGATCGACGATGCGCTCGACTACGGCGGCACGTCGGCTGCGCTCGGCAAGAACGTCGGCGACGATTTCCGCGAGGGCAAGATCACGCTGCCGGTCGTGCTGTCGTTCCGGCGCGGCACGGACAGCGAACGCGACTTCTGGCGGCGCACGCTGGAGAAGGGCGAGATTTCGGACGGCGATCTGGAAACCGCGCTCGGAATCATGCGCAAGCACCGCGCGCTGGAAGACACGATCGAACGCGCCCGCCACTACGGCGCGATGGCGCGCGACGCGCTTGAAATCTTCGGCAATTCCCCAATCAAGACCGCGCTGCTGGAAACCGTGGATTTCTGCATCTCGCGCGCGCATTGAGTTCGAGTGGACCGCGAGTCTACTCCGCCGCCTCGTTTGCCGGCGTCTCGCAGCCTTGCACACAGCAGCGCCCTGGCTGTTTTGACACACGCGCTCCCGTTTCCAGCACGCCGCGGTCGAGCAGCGCGTCGATCAGGTCCTTCTTTTCCTGCACGGGATAGTTGCGCCAGATCTCGCGCTTCATCGCCTCCGGCGACCCGCCGCCGTGCAGCGAGATGACCGACATCCAGCCCGCCTGATCGGACACGGTGAGATCGCCGATGAGCCGCGCCATTTCCATGCGTTTGTCGGCGGGAATGTCGGCGCGGCCGCCGAGCACGGCGGCGAGCGAGGCCGCCGTTTCGGGGTTGTGGTCTTCTTCCGGTCCCGGCAGCGCCACGACCAGCCCGCCCGAGACGTAATGGGCGAGCTTGTGCATGTCGTAGATTTTCGTCGCCAGCAGCAGTTTGCCGATGTTGGAGAAAACCGCGTCCGGCATGACGGAGCCGGTCGGATCCTGCGTGCAATAGACGGACGCCGCCACGCCGCAGGCGAAAAAACTTTCGACGATGGTGATGAGATCGACCATGGCTTCGCGGATATGGGCGTGCCGGTCGGGATCGAGGCCGTTGGCCTCGATCATGTGCGCGCCGGCGCCGATCAGGAGATCGCCGAAGCCCGCGCGGGCGCCGATGCAGGAATGGCGATGATGTGTGGCGTAGGAGGTCGTGAGAAAGCCCGCCTCTTCCGTCTCGCCCGCCATGAACACGCGCTCGTGCGGCACGAAAACGTCATCGAAGATGACGACGCCGACGGATTGCCCGTATTTCACGGAGAACGGCGCGCCGGAATCGCCCGGCCTGCCTGCGCGTTTCGCGACGATGGTCACGCCGGGCGCGTCGACGGGCACCGCGCAGCAGATCGCGAAATCCGCATCTTCCGGCGTGTGCGTGCGGCAGGGCATGACGAGGAATTCGTGCATGTAGGGAGCGCCGGTGACGATGGCCTTCGTCCCGCGAATGACCACGCCGTCCTTGCGCCGCTCCTTGATGTGAACGTAGACGTCGCGATTCTGCTGCCTGCCCGGCCGTAGCGAGCGGTCGCCCTTGGCGTCGGTCATGGCGACGCCAAGCGTCAGATCGCGCTCCTGCACATCGTGCAGGTAATTCAGAAAGCGCTGGCTGTAGTCGGTGGCGTGCGCATCGTCGGCGCGGCGCGTCGCCTGATAGATGCCGTTGAGCGCATCATGCGTGAGATACCGCTGTGCGCAGCCCGACATCTTGCACACGAGGCGCACGGCTTCGAGTTTTGCCAGAAGATCGGCGGAATTTCCGCTGACATGGACCATACGGTTGACGGTCCTGCCGGATGTCGGCTGCACCGCCGTCATCAGCTTCTTGTGCGCTTCGACATGCGCGAAATCGTAGGTGACGCCGACGCCCGCGACGCCCGGCGCGAGCAGCGGCTCGTCGGCGACGCTGTCGATGAGCCTGCCCTCGACAAAGACGCGCGGCCTGTATGCGCGCAGCGACTCCCGATAGTCGGCGGCGTTCATCAGCATGGCGTTCCTCCCGCGCGTCTTGTCGGCTAGAATCCGGCGGGGTGGAAGCGAAGTCAATCGCGCTGCGACCGGGGAGAAGAACCATGCTGACGCTCGACGCGAAATCCTCGACGCTGCTGGTGATCGATTTTCAGATGCGCCTGACGCCCGCAATCGACGCCGCGGCCGAGGCCATCGCCAATGCGCAGCGGCTCGTGCGCGGCGCCGAAATTCTCGGCGTTCCGACGCTCTATACCGAGCAATATCCCAAGGGCCTTGGGCATATGGTTCCGGAACTCGCGCCGCCACCCGACAGGCTGATCGAAAAGACCACGTTCGATTCCACGCGCGCGCCGGGTTTTCTCGAGCGGTTGCTGGCCGGCCATGCGCTGATTGTGACCGGATGCGAGGCGCATATCTGCGTGCTGCAGACCGTGCTCGGGCTGATCGAGGCCGGGCGCCAAGTCTATGTCGTCGCGGATGCGGTGGGCTCGCGCAAGGCGCATAGCAAGCGCGTCGCGCTTCGGCGTATGGCGCAGGCCGGCGCGACCATCGTGACAACCGAGATGGTCCTGTTCGAATGGGTCGGCGATGCGCGCCACCCGCGCTTCAAGGAAATTTCCGTGCTGGTGAAGTGAGCGGCGGTCAGCCGCAATCGTCGATCAGTTCGTAGCTCGTCCAGCCACGTTTCACCTTGTCGTAGCCGGGTTCGCCAGGATCGGGCATGGTCTCGCCCGGATACCACGAGAGGCGCACCCAGTTTCCGGATTTCACCGGCTTGTAGTTCTTCACGTCCAGCATGGTCATTTGGCCGGGGACCATCTTGGCGACGACAGGCGCGTCTTTCCGCGGTGCGGCGCGCAAGGCCACGAAGCCGTCCTTCGTCTCGCGCACCGAGCAGATATGAAAGACTTCCGCCCGCGCCGGCGCGGCGGCGCGCGGCGCGAGGAGCGCAACTGCGGCGAGGCTGACGATCAGGCGGGCGAGATTGATCTTCATTCCTGAACCCTCATGCGCACTGCCGGCAGCTTCTTGTGTCTCGCGAGACCGGCGACAGAAAATCCGCTTCTGCGCGCCATGAAAGTGCTGCGCCGCACACGCGCGGCCACTCGATTCGGGTGAACGCCGGCCTATCTGGACCCGAAACGGAGGCGCACGATGGCGGGCGGCGACATGGCGTTCGCCGGGTCGATCCCGGCGATCTACGACGAATATCTCGTGCCGATCTGGTTTGCGCCCTATGCGGACGATCTCGTGCGGCGACTGGGCGGCGTGAGACGCGGCCGGGTGCTGGAGATCGCGGCGGGGTCAGGCGCCGTGACGCGCGCGATGGCGCGGGCGCTGCCCGCCGCCGTCTCCATCGTGGCGAGCGATCTCAACCAGGCGATGCTCGACGTTTCCGCCGCGCGCATGACGGGGCGCCGCATCGAATGGCAGGTAGCCGACGCCGCCGCGCTGCCCTTCGAGGATCGCGCCTTCAACGCCGTCGTCTGCCAGTTCGGCGTGATGTTCCTGCCGGACAAGACACGAGGCTTCGCCGAAACGCGACGCGTGCTCGCGCCCGGCGGCGTCTATCTTTTCAATGTCTGGGACACGCTGGAGTCGAACGTCTTCGCGCTCGTCGCCACGCAGGCGCTGGCGGCGGTCTTTCCTGACGATCCGCCGACATTTTTCGCGCGTGTGCCTTATGGCTACAACGATTCCGCCGCCATTCGCGCAGCGCTGGCGCAAGCGGGTTTCGTGAACATGGAAATCGAGACGCTTGAAAAGATCGGCCGCGCGCCGAGTCCGCGCGCGGCGGCCATCGGCATCTGCCAGGGCACGCCGCTGCGCAACGAGATCGAGGTGCGCGACACGAACCGTCTCGACGAAGCGACCGACGCGGTCGCCGCGGCGCTCGCCGCAAAATTCGGCTCCGGCGCAATCGAGGCGCGCATGCGCGCGCTGGTCGTCACGGCGCGCTAGCGTCGCGCGCCACGCCGCTCCCGATCAGCGCGGCGATTTCGCCCTCGTCCAGACCGCCTTCCCGCAAGAGCTCGCGCGTATGCTCGCCGAGGCGCGGCGCGTGGCGAGCGATCGTCGCGGGGGTCTTTTCGAATTTCGTCGGTGGACGCGTGACGCGGATTTTTCCGACGGCGGGATGATCGCGCAGCTCGAAGAAATTCGTCGCCGCCAGATGCGGATGATCGAAGAGATCATCGAGGCCGTAGAGACGCGTTGCGGGAATATCGAGCCGGTCGCAGGTTTCGAGCCATTCCTCCGTCGTGCGCCGTTCGAGCGCGTCGCGCATGGCGCCATAGAGTTCCTGAATGTGTCTGTTGCGCGCGATGCGGTCGGTGGCGATGGGCACGAGATCGAGACGGTCGATCTCGGACACGAATGCCGTCCAATGTTCGGCGGTGTAGGGCAGCAGCGCGAGCCAGCCGTCCTTCGTGCGCATCGGCCGCCGGCCGCCCTGCATCAGCCGCGCGTAGCCCGCCGCGCCTTCGGGCGGCTCGAAAGTCATGCCGCCCATGTGTTCGGCGAGCACGAAAGAGGCCATTGTCTCCAGCATCGGCGTCTCGACATATTGCCCCTGCCCTGAGCGCTCGCGATGAAACAGCGCGGCGAGCACGGCGTTGACGAGCGCAAGACCCGTCGTCTTGTCGGCGATCAGGCTCGACACATAGTCGGGCCGCTCGGCGTAGACGTTGGCGATGGATGCAAGGCCGCTCGCCGCCTGGATGACGTCATCGAAAGCCGGCCGCGCGCGATCCGGGCCGTCCTGCCCGAAGCCCGTCGCCACGCAATAGACGAGGTCGGGCTTTTCGGCGCTGAGCGCCGCATAGCCGAAACCCAGCCGCTCGACCGCCTCGACGCGCATGTTGTGAACAAAGACATCCGCGCCGCGCACGAGTTTGCGCACGGCGGCGCGGCCCTCTTCTTTCTTCAGGTCTATCGCCAGCGAGCGCTTGTTGCGGTTGATGGCGAGAAAGATGGAGCTGAGGCCCGCCGTCGAGCCGTCCGCCTTCTGCGCGCCGTTGGCGCGCATCAGATCGCCTTCGAGCGGTTCGACCTTGATGACGTCGGCGCCGTAGTCGCCCAGAACCTGCGTCGCCAGCGGGCCGAGTACGACCGCGGTCATGTCGATGATGCGCACGCCCGAAAGCGGGCCCGGCGGCTTTTGCTGCGTCACGGTTGCCTCCCTTTTCGCGCAGTGTAGCAGCGGGCGCGGCGCGCGACAGGCGGACTTTACGCATGGCGCATCCCACGTCAGTCTGCACTTCGAACATGCGTGACCTGACGAAGCTGATCGATCGAACCAACGCCGGCTACAGCGCGCGCTATCCGCAGGCGCTGCTCGACCGCATGATGTTCGTCGGCGATCCGCTCGCCGACGCCGCCGTCGCGGCCCTGCACGAGCGCAACTACGACCGCGCCGCCGACAAATTGTCCGCCGTGCGGGCGCTGGCGGCGGAAGGCGATGGCGCCGCGCGCGCCTTTATCGAGGCCGTCGCCGCGCCGCCGGACTGGCTCGACCGTTCGGCGATCGCGGCGGGTCAGAAGGCCATGCTCGGCTTCGTCGGCCTCTCGCGCATCTCGCTCATGCATTCGCTGTTCGCCGGCGGCGTGTTCGCGCGCGCGACGCTGGTGACGCGCGCGACAGGGCGGCTCGGCGCCAATCCCGCCACGCGCATCAGCGAGACCGGCGCCTTCATCGCCGCCATCCTGCAGCCGGGAGGTCTGGAACCAGGCGCACTCGGCTTCGAGACGACCCTGCGCGTGCGCCTGCTGCATTCCTCCATCCGCGCGTGGCTGAGGCGCATGCCGGATTTCTCTCAGGGTTTCGTCGGCGAGCCGATCGACCAGACGATGCTGGCGATGACGCTTAGCCTCTTCTCCTATCTCAACCTGCGCTCGTTCGCGCGGCTCGGCGTGCGCTTCAGCGACGGCGAGAACGAGGCTCTTCAGCATCTGTGGCGCTACGTCGGCAGGCTGCTGGGCGTCGACGACACGCTGCTTGCGCGCTCGCTGCGACAGGAACGCGAATTGTGGAGCGCGCTCGTCGCGCATCAGGCTTTCGCCGGCGAATGGGGGCGCCAGTTGCTGGAGGAGAGCGTGCGCACGGTCGCAGCGCTCACGCAGCAGCGCGGCGACATGCAGGCGTTCGTGCGCTCGCTCTTCATGCTGCTATCGGGATCCGAATGGTTCGGGACGCACGACGATGCGCGGCCCGACGCGCGCCTGCGCGCTCTGCGCGCGGCGAATACGGCGCAGAGCCTCTGGCGGCGCTGGGCGCCCGGACAGGCCGGCCGCATGGCGACGGCGGGCCTCGAAGCCTTTGAAAAATCCGTTCACCTCGCACGCGCGCACCGCTTCGAGGTGAAGATCGAGACATCTGAAGAGAACGCCCGCGCCGAAGCCGCGCTGAAGGCTGTCGGCGCAGCAGTGCGCGAGAGATTTGTGGGCCTGACGACCACCTGACCCATTTTGGATCAGGCGCCGCACCGCGCGCATAAACGCTCCCTCAAGCCTAATGCAGGATAAATTTTTTCGCAGGGCGCGAGCCTTTGCCTGCGGCCATCGCGCCGCGGTCACGCGCGGTGCGGGCAAGCGTATGGGTCGTTCGCGGATCGGTTGGGCGTTGGGCGTGGTGGCGCCGTGGTGTCTGGGCATGGGGCTTCTCGTGTCCTTCACCGCAGACGCGGGCCAGGATTTCGCCTCCGGCGCATCGCTGGCGCCGATCGAGGCGCGCGCCGCGCTGCAGCCGCGCGAGCTTGTGCCGTCCTCCGCGCTATCAGGCAATCTCGGCTCCTTCGGCTCGCGGCGCGGCATATTGCGCGAGGCGCGGCTCGCCATCGGGCCGGCTGCGGAGTTTCACGCGGCGCCTGACGAACTCACGCCGCGCGCGAAGCTGAAGCCGAGGCCGGGCCATTTCCCGATGATCGTGCGCTCGACCAAGAGCGACCCGTTCGTCGCGCTGCGGCCTTCCTTCGAAACGCGCATGAACAAGCCCGGCGGGCTCGACCGGCTGCGCGCGGCCGATCTCATGTTCCATGTCGACGAAAGCGGCCTCGCCTCGACCTTCCAGCCGTTCGACGGCGAAGCGACCGGCCCCGATTCCGTCGCGAAGTTCGAGCCGTGGGACGCCGACGACGCGCCCGTGACCGCGCATGTTCCCGGCGGCGGCGGCTCGTCGCCGACGCAGGGCGGCTCCGTGATCACGGTGCGCCCGGCGGTCATCGCCGCCCGCAACGCGCAAGGCGCGACGCCCGTCACGCCGCGCGCGCTCGCTCTCGCCTCGACAACGCCGGCGCCCGTCGAT
>JASGFP010000111.1:0-12457 GCA_047605445.1 Rhodoblastus sp. | reverse complement strand
CAGAAGAGCTCGGAACACGATGTGTTATGCAGCTGCATGTCGGCGGACGTCATGAGGCCGCCGGCCTCCGTCACCGCATAGATGTCCGTGACGGCGACGCCGAGCGCAGCGAGCCGGCCGGCGACGTCGGCCGAAAGCGGCGCGCCGGCCGAAAGCGCCAGCCGTACGCGCGACAGGCCGAGATCGCGCCGCACCTTGGCGAGCACGAGGCCGCCGAAGACGCCCGATCCACGCATCGCGCTTTCGAACATCCTGTGCTGCAGCTTGGTCGCTCCGGCGCTGGCGCGCGCGAGGTTGCGCGCAAACTCGCTCCAGAGCGCGGGCGCGCCGGATACGATCTGCGGCTGCAGTTCGCGCAGGTTTTCCGGGATGGTTTCTGCGCTTTCGGGAAAGTTCACGATCACGCCGGCCGCAACGCAGGCGTAGAGGCCGAAGACGCGCTCGAACGCGTGGCTGGCCTGCATCAGCGACAGGCGCTCCTCGCCCGCCCGCAAGTCCACGAGCGATTGCGCGGTCTCGACGGCGGCGCGCAAAGCGTCATGCGTGAATTGCGCGGCCTTCGACGGCGCGGACAGGCCTGACGTGGGCATGATGGCGGCAAGAGCATCGCCGCGCGCATCGCGCCAGGGCGCATCCGCGCGCTTCGGCGAGGCCGCGCCCGTCGCCAGCAGAGCGTCGAAGGCAATGACGCTGTCGTCCGCGGCTTCCGCCGCCGCGACGGCGTCGAAACAGACGATCCTTTCGATGCCGGGGATCGCGTCGCGCAGATCGAGCGCCGCATCGAGCGCGGCGAGCGTATCGACGAAAAGGACGCGCGCGCCGCATCGCGCGACAAGGGCGCCGAGCTCGCCCGGCGCGGCTTCTGCGTGGAAGCCGGCCGAAACGCCGCCCGCGGCCTGGATCGCGAGGTCCGAGATCAGCCATTCGGGGCTGGGCGCGGCCAGAATGCCGGCGGTAGCGCCGGGCTGAAGGCCGATCTCGGCGAGGCCAGCGGCGCAATCGGCGATGGCGCGCGCCAGCTCCGCGCCGTCCGTCTCCTTCCAGACGCCGAGGCGCTTGGCGCGCAGCGCCGTGCGTGCGGGCTCGGCGAGCGCGCGCGCCAGAACGAGGCCGGGCAGGCTCGCGCCATCGGCGGCGCCCGCTGCAATTTTCGCGGCGGCGCTCATGATGCGGCCCTCGTGCGCTCGCGGCGGTTGCGGCCACGCGAATCCTCGGCGTGGACGCCGAGATAGGATTCGCGAATCTCGTTCGAATTCATCAGGGCTTCGCTCGTATCGTGCATGACGACGCGGCCGACCTCGAGCACATAGCCGTAATCGGCCGTCTCAAGCGCCACTTTCGCGTTCTGCTCCACCAGCAGGATCGACACGCCTTCCTCCTTGTTGAGGCGGCGCACGATGGCGAAGATTTCCTTCACCAGAAGCGGCGAGAGGCCGAGCGAGGGTTCATCGAGCAGCAGCACTTTCGGCCGGCTCATCAGCGCGCGCGAGATGGCCAGCATCTGCTGCTGGCCGCCGGAAAGAAGGCCGGCGGGTTGCTCGCGCCGCTCGCGCAGCACGGGGAAATAATTGTAGACCTTCTCGAGATCGGCGGCGACGCCGTCCTTGTCCTTGCGCAGATAGGCGCCCATCCACAGATTGTCGCGCACGGACAGGAAGGGAAAGACCTCGCGGCCTTCCGGCACATGGCTCATGCCGAGGCCGACGATCGCGTCCGGCGCCATGCCCTGGATCTTGCGGCCCTCGAGCTCGACGACGCCGGTCACGGGATCGAGCACGCCGGAAGCGGTTTTAAGAATTGTCGTCTTGCCCGCGCCATTGGCGCCGAGCACGGTGACGATCTTGCCGCGCGGCACTTCGAGGCTGATCCCGCGGATCGCGGTGATCGGCCCGTAGGCGGCTTCGACATTGGAGAGGCGCAAGATCGGTTCGTTCGGCTCGCTCATGCCTCACGCTCCCAGATAGGCTGCGACGACATCGGGATGGCTCTGCACTTCCTGGGCCGTGCCCATCGCCATGATGCGCCCGTAGTTGAGCGCGAGCACGCGGTCGGAAACGCGGCTCACCAGCGACATGTCGTGTTCGACCATGAGGATGGTGATCCCCAGACGCCGGTTGATCTCGAGTATCCATTCGGCCATGCGCGCGGTTTCTTCCACATTGAGGCCGGAGGAGGGCTCGTCGAGCAGCAGCACTTCCGGCCCGATCGACAGCGCGCGGCCCACTTCCACAACCTTGCGCACGCCGTAGGGCAGGCCGGCGATCAGCGTGTCGCGGTAGCGCTGCAACTGGAGGAATTCCATGACTTCCTCGACAGCGTGGCGGTGCTCGATTTCCTCGCGCTTGACCTTCGGCAGGAAGAAAAGGTCTTCCCAGAAATTCGTCGTCGAATGCGTATGACGCCCGACCAGCAGGTTCTGCAGCACCGAGGCGTTGTCGAACAATTCGATGTTCTGGAAGGTGCGCGCGATGCCGCGTCCGGCGATCTGCTGCGCGGTGAGCTGCGTGATCTCCTCGTCCTTGAACACGATCTTGCCGCTCGTGACGTTGTAGAGCCGGCTGATGAGATTGAAGAGCGTCGTCTTGCCGGCGCCGTTCGGTCCGATGATGGTGAAAATCTCGCCCTTGGCGACGTCGAACGAGACGCCGTCGACCGCCTTCAGGCCGCCGAACTGGATCGAGACATTGTCGAGCGCGAAATAGGTCATCGGCCGCGCTCCGACTTCAGATACATCTTCTGGCGGCGGAACGTCGCCGGCCTGTAGAACGGGAAGAGCTTGAACCAGGTCTTGATCTTCATCCAGCGTCCGTCGAGGCCCATCGGCTCGTAGATGATGAAGAAGATGATGATGAGGCCGAAGATCAGGCTTTTCACGCCGGGCGTCGCCAGCAGCACGCTCGCCTTGTCCTGCGCCATCGCCGAGCCGGTAATGGCGCCGACCAGAGCCGGCAGCTTGTCCTTCAGCAGGACCAGCATCGGATCGACCATGATCATGAACACCGCGCCCAGCGCCGCGCCGCGCAGCGAGGCGATGCCGCCGATGATGATGATCATCACGAACTCGATCGACAGCGCCAACGTGAACATTTCCGGCGAAATGAACGACAGCTTGTGCGCGTAGAGCACGCCGGCCAGCCCCGTCATGCCCGCCGAAAGCGCAAAGGCGAATGTTTTGTAGCGCGCCGAATCCACGCCCATGCTGCGCGCCGCCGTCTCGCTGTCGCGCAGCGCGAGGAAGGCGCGGCCCGTCGGCGAGCGGATGACATTGACAGCGATCACGATGACGAAGACCGTCACGCCAATGCTGACGTAATAGAGGCCCCACTCGCCGAGTTTCTCGCCGAACAGCGAAGCGGGCTTGACCATCATGCCTTCGTTGCCGTTCGTCACCGTCTCCCAGCGCGCCAGGATTTCCTCGACGATGAGCGCGAAGGCGAAGGTCGCGATGGCGAGATAGATGCCGTGTAGCCTGAGCGCGGGCAGACCGACGAGCCAGCCTACGAGACCGGTGAGCAGGCCCGCCGCCGGGAGATAGATGTAGATCGGCACGCCGTATTTGGCGGCGTTGGCCGCCGTGTAGGCGCCGATCGCCAGAAAGGCCGCGTGGCCGATCGACGTCTGTCCGGCGTAGCCCGACAGCAGCACGAGGCCGATGCCGACGATCGTATAGATCAGCACGAACACGATCTGGCTGAGAAAATACGAGCCGAGGACGAACGGCGCGGCGCACAGCAGCAGGAGCAGCACGCCATAGGAGGCGATCGACTGCGGCGTCTTGAACAGGGCGAGATCGCCCGCGTAGCCGGTGCGGATCTTGAAGGCCATGGCGTCAGACCTTCTTCAGGGCCGCGCCGCCGAACAGGCCTTGCGGACGCAGGAGGAGAACGGCGAGGAGCACGATATAGGCCGCGATGTCCTTGAAGCCTTCGGGCAGGTAGAAGCCCGACAACGTTTCGACGACGCCGATGATGACGCCGCCGGCGAGCGCGCCGGGAATGGAGGTGAAGCCGCCGAGCACCGCCGCCGGAAAGGCCTTGAGCCCGAGGAAGCCGAGGTTGGCGTGAATGAAGGTGATCGGCGCCAGCAGAATGCCGGCCGTGGTCGCCACCATCGCCGAGATCGCCCAGATGGCCGCGAACATGCGCTTGACCGGGATGCCCATGTAATAGGCCGCGAGCATGTTCTGCGAGACGGCCTGCATGCCCACGCCCATCCGCGTGAATCGGAAAAAGGCGTAGAGCACGACGCACAGCAGCGCGGTCGCCACGATGATGGAGAGATTGTCGGCGGAAATGACCAGCGGGCCCATGCGCACGACGCCGGAGGAAAAGGGCGTTTCGATACGAAGGTCGTCCGTACCCCAGAACATGCCGGCGAGCGCGCGCAGAACCATGCCGAGACCGATCGTCGCCATCACGATCGAGAATTGCGGATAGCCCAGAATGGGGCGCACCACGAGCCGTTCCATGACCATGCCGAGCACGGCCATGCAGACGACGCACGCCGCAAAGCCCAGCCAGTAGTTCAGCCCCAGCGAGGCGATGAACGTGTAGGAGAGGAAGGCGCCCAGCATCATGAGTTCGCCCTGGGCGAAGTTCACGACTTCCGTCGCCTTGTAGATGAGCACGAAGCCGAGCGCGATCAGGCCGTAGACGCAGCCTACCGCAATCCCGCTGATCGTCTGCTGGACGAAGTCGAGCATAACCCTCCCCTGCGTCTGCCGTCGTTGCGACAAATCTTCTGGGCGTGGACCGCGCGCGTTCAGCTCGAAACTGTCGCACAATTTTGCCCTACGCGAGGGCACCATCAACCAAACGCACCGGAGACGCAAGTCCATTTTTAAGCGGCTAATTAAATTTCTGCGGATGATGCCAACTGACCCGCGCACAGACGCGAGCGTGGCGTTTTCGCCATGCGGATTTCAGCCCTATCTCCGCCGCGTCGGGCGCAAGATGGTGGTGAGCGCGCCGAGTTTTTCCCGCCAGCCCGCGCCCTCGTCGGCGAGCGTGTCGAGAAACTCCGCAAATCGCCGCGAGATCATCACGGTATAGAGCAGCAGCAGCGTCGTCGGGATCAGCACGGCGAAGAAGATCAGCGTGCGGTCGAGCGTCGGCATGTCGGCATGGGAGAACAGGTTCATGCCGAGGAAGCCGGTGGTGATTGTGCCAATCAGGCTGAGCAGCGTGGTGACGGTGAGCTGCAGGATGGTTTTGGCCTGGCGGCGCAGTAGGTCGGTTTCGAGGTAGGACGACATGTCGCCCAGCTCCTCGCGCAACTCGGCGAACAGCCGGTCGGTGCCGAGATGGCCGACCCACATGCGGAAGAGATCGCGCATCGGCAGTTGGTCGGAGACTTCAGAGAAATAATAGCGGTGCGTGAAGCGTAGAAAGGTCTCCAGCGTCTGCCTGATGTCGTGGCGGAACTGACTGACCGAGGCGTTGCTATCCATGTCGAGACGGCTGACCGTGGCCACCAGCCGATCGGACAGCATGAGAATTGCGGCGCGATGAAAATGTGCGATCAGGCCGAGCAGAAAATATTGATGCCTGAACTGCGCCAGAAAGCCGCGCTCCGGATCGGTGTAGAGCGCGCGCGCGGCGGGCCCGACGGCGACGAAGCTCTGTCCGCTGCACACGACGCGCGTATTGGTCCAGCCGTCGGCGCGCAGCGGATCGTAGAAGCGGTCGTAGCAATAGCGCTGTTCGAAATCCGACAGAAAGCCTGCGGCATAGGGCGTCTCGGTCGGCGCGCCGGGCGCCGACGCGAAGGCGAGCCGCATGTAGTCGGCGCGCGTCAGGGCGCGCGGATCGTCGACCGCCAGATAGGCCATGGTCGGCATGCGGTGGAACTCGAGCTGCCGGTAGCGCACCGGGGCCATCTGCGCGCGCTGGTTCAGCGTCATCGGCGCCAGCAGATATTCCCAATGCTGCGAGATCGCCGCCGCCTGGTCCTTGCAGGCCGACGCAAGATATTTGGCGCGCGCCTCGTAATCGGACGCCGCCAGCACCGCGCCGTCGGCGCCGAGCCATTCCACGCGCTCCGGGCAGTTCACGCCCGCGCCGTCCTCGCTCCAGCCGGCCGGATAGGCGCGGCCGAAGCGGTAGAGAATGTCCTGCGCCCGCGCGAGCGGTATGTCGCGCGCGGCAATCTCGACGACGAGGATCGCCACGTCGACGTCGAAGAAGAAATAGAGATCGGTATGCGCGACATCGACTTCGGTGGCTTCCGGCTCGCCGTGGAAACGCAGGCGCGCCTTCTTCACGTCCGCGCGGCGGAAGATGCGGATCGGCGATTCGCCATAGGTCGTGCGCCCCGTGCGTGACGCCCGCTCGCCGTAGAGGAAGCGTTGCACATGGGGCAGAAAGGCGACGAATTCGCGATAGTGCCGCTCCTGGAGCGCGCCTGGTTCGTCCGGGAACTCGTCGTCAAGTTCGACCCAGGTCTTGGCAGGGTCGCGGTCGAGGAAGTCCCAATGATGGGCCACGCCGCATCCGGCCTGCAGCGGCATCAATTGCACCGGCCAGATCAGGATCTGTCGGAATTCGCGGACGGCGATGTCGCTGACGTCGGTCATGGGCTCCGTCCGGTCTTGCCTGCCACGCCGGCAAAGCAGTCGCACGATCCCCGCGGGCTGGCAATTCGGCGCCGCGCCAGGCCATCGTTAAGGAGATGTAAACGCGCCGGCCGGAGAATCGTCTCGCGGAATTTTAGACGATTCGATCGCGGGGGCGAGCATTTGACAGCTGTGGCGAAGTCGGTTGCACAGCCGGTCGAGACCGCGCGGCCGGGCGGCGACGCCTGCGCTCTCACCATTCTCATTCCCTGCCTCAACGAAGCCGAGACGATCGGCGTCTGCGTCGAAAAGGCGATGGCCTTCCTCGCGGAATCCGGCATATCGGGCGAGGTGCTCATCTCCGACAACGGCAGCACGGACGGTTCGCAGGAAATAGCGCGACGTCTAGGCGCGCGCGTCGTCGAGCAGACCGCGACGCGCGGCTATGGCGCGGCGCTCAACGCGGGCATTGCGGCGGCGCGCGGGCGCTACGTCATCATGGGCGACGCCGACGACAGCTACGACCTGCGCAATCTCGGCGCCTTCTTCCATCAGCTCGAGGCCGGCGCCGATCTCGTGATGGGCAATCGCTTCCGCGGCGGCATAGACAGCGACGCCATGCCGTTGCTGCATCGCTATCTCGGCAATCCCGTCCTCACCGCCATCGGGCGGCTGCTGTTCGGTGCGCCGGTGAAGGATTTTCATTGCGGCCTGCGCGGCTTCAACCGCCAGTCGGTGCTCGACCTGCATCTGCAGACGACAGGCATGGAATTCGCCAGCGAGATGGTCGTCCACGCGAGCCTCGCCGGCCTGCGCATCGCGGAAGTGCCGACCACGCTGAAGAAAGACGGACGCTCGCGTCCGCCGCACCTGCGCACCTGGCGCGACGGCTGGCGCCATCTGCGCTTCCTGCTGCTGCATAGCCCGCGCTGGACCTTCGCCTATCCCGGCCTCGCTCTTCTTGCGCTCGGCGCGGGCGGCGCGCTAGCGCTCGCCGGCGGCCCGCTTGCGCTCACCAGCAGCGTCTCCGTCGACGTGCACACGTTTCTCGTCGCCTGCATGGCCATGTTTGTCGGCGCGCAGAGCCTCACCTTCGGCCTCATCGCGCGCCGCTACGCCGAGCGCGCCGGAATCCTGCCGCCAAGCCGCCGCTTCGGCCGGCTGATGGTTCGTATCGACCTCGAACTTCTGTTGCAGACGGCGGCCGTGCTCGCACTCGTCGGTCTCGGCGGCATGGCCTGGTCGGTCTGGTCCTGGGGCCAGACGGGGTTTGGTAGCCTTTCCGGCCACAGCCTGCTGCGCCCTCTGATCGCCTCGACCTGCGCCATCGCAGCTTCCGTCCAGTTCGCCTTTTCGAGCTTCCTGCTCGGCATCCTCGACCTGCCGCGCAGCGACGCGCGCGGTCGCCTGGCGCGCCTGCGAAAGGAATTCGGCGCTTCCGACGCGGAGGCCTCGCGTGGCTGATGCGATCCGCCACGTTATCGTCACCGGCGGCCGCGGCTATCTCGGCCGCGCCTTTGTCGAGGCAGCCAGAGCAGCGGGCCTGCGCGTCACGCTTCTCGCGCGCGGAGCGGCGCCGCGCGATGGCTTACGCAGCGTCGACTGGCGGCTGGGCGACGGCCTGCCGGCGCAAGCGCTGGCCGACGATCTCGCGCCGCGCGAACAGGCTCTGGTGCATTTCGCGCACGACTGGCGCGACCTGCGCGACGAAGGCGCGAACGTCGCCGGTTCGCGCGCGCTGTGCGACGGCGCGCGCGCCAGCGGGCTCGGACGCTTCGTCTTCATCTCCTCGCAATCGGCGCGGCAAGATGCGCTCAACGCCTATGGCCGCATGAAATGGCGGATCGAGCAGATGCTCGACGGCGCCAACGAAGTCTCGCTGCGCGTCGGCCTCGTCTACGGCGGCCCGCGCGAAGCGCAATACGGCCTGCTCTGCAAGGCGGTCGGCCTCACGAGCCTCATGCCGATGGTGCGGCCACATCAGCTTGTGCAGCCCATCCTGCGCGACGAAGTCGCGCGCGGCGCGCTCAACGCCGTGCAATCCGATCTGTCCGGCGCGCTCGGGCTTGCGGGCGCAAGCCCCATCCCCTTTTCGCAATTCCTCGACACGCTCGCGCGCCTCACGCGCGGTGGCGGCGTGACGCTGGCGCCCATTCCGATCGCGCCGACGCTGCTGCTCTGCGACATCGTCAACGCGCTGCCGCTGCTGCCCAATGTCGATCGCGAGCGCGTGCTCGGCCTCGCCGGCACGCGGTCGATGGAGACGGCGCACGATCTCGCGCGACTGGGGCTCGACGTTCTTTCCTTTGAAGACGGCATGGCGCGCGAGCCGATCGCGCGCAAGGCCATGCTGCGCGAGGCGCATATTCTGCTGCGCTACATCCTGCGCGCAAAGCCCGGCGCCTCGCTGCTGCGCCGCTATGTGCGCGCCTGCGAGGCCAAGGGCGCGCGCGGCGCGATGCGCTTGCCATTCGTCGCGCGTCGCGCCCCGGCGCTTCTGCGCTTCGTCGAGCCTTTCGGCGCGCGCAGTGAATTGTCCAAGCGCCTGAAGATCGCGACAGCGCTCGCCGAGACGAGCGATGAAGGCGCGCGTCTCGGCGCAACCGGCGGCGGCGTCTCGCGTCTCGCCGGTCTCGCGCTGGACGGCGTTCTCGACATTCTCGCCGCGCCGACGCGGCTGATCGCGACAGCGCTGCGTTCATGACCGGCGCGCCCGACGTCATTGTCGTCGGCAGCGGCCCGGCTGGCGTCAGCGCCGCCTGGCCGCTCGTTCTGGCCGGTCTGCGCGTGCTGATGGTCGACGGTTCGGCGGCGGACGAGCCCGCAAGAATCCCGCGCGAAAAATGGAAGCAACGCTTCGGCGCCGATTTCCGCGGCCTCGAACTCGACAGCGACATAAGCCCGAAACTCGCGACGCCGCAGGCGCACGCCGTTCGTGAAAATTACGACGCGCGGCTTGGAATCGAGACGCGGAATTTTCTCGCCGTCGGCTCGCTCGGGCGCGGAGGCCTGTCGAAAATCTGGGGCGCGCTCGCCGAACCGTTTTCGGACGACGAACTCGCGCGTTTTCCCTTCCCGCCCAGCGAACTCGCCGCGTCCTGTTCCGCCGTCCAGCGCCGCATTGGAACAAGCGGCGGCGCGGACGCCGATACACACGTCCTGACCAATCCCGCCGCACGAAAATTGCTCGCGCGCTATCGCAGCCGTGGCGCGCGCGGCTTCGCCCTGCATCCCGCCTGCAACGCCGTTCTTTCGCAAGACCGCGACGAGCGCTCCGCGTGCAACGCTTGCGGCGAATGTCTCTACGGCTGCGCGCGCGGCGCGATCTACGACAGCGCGCTCGAACTTCCGGCGCTCCGCCGCTTCGTCAATTTCACCTATGCGCCCGATCATTTCGTCCATGGCCTCGGCGAGGAAAACGGACGGCCCTTCGCCGATGTCGAGACGCGCGGCGGTCGTGCGCGACTGCATGCGCATGCGGTCGTGCTCGCGGCGGGCTGCATCGCGACAACGGCGCTCGGCCTGCGTCGCATCGGCCATGTCGGTCGCCCTGTGCGGCTGCTGAGCAACCCGGCTGCTGCGGCGGCCTTCGTGTCGCCGTTTCTGATCGGCGCAGGCAAGTCGCAAGACGCTTTCAGCCTCGGTCAGTTGTTCTTCCGTATCGAGACTGCGGCAGGCCGCGCGGCTGGCGTTGTCTATGGCGCGGACGCTCTGCCCGCCGATCTCTTCGCCGCGCGGCTACCGCTCTCGCGTCCTCTGGCGCTGCGGCTCGCCCATGCGCTCGCGCCGGCGCTTCTGGTCGCGACCTGCTACGCGCCCGGCGACCTGAGTCGCAATCGCATCGCAGTGGAGGACGAGGGCGGCCGGCCGCGCATTGTCATCACGGGCGAGCACACGGCGGAGGCTGGCGCCGCGCTCGATCAAGCGCTCGCGGCGCTTCGCCGCAATTTCATCGCGCTCGGCGTCCTGCCCGTTCCCGGCTCCGCCAGCTTCCTGCCGCCCGGCGCGGATGTGCATTACGCCGGAACGCTGCCGATGGGCGGCGCCGGCGCCGTGGCGACGTCGACGGCGGGCGAGCTGAATGGCGCGACGAATGTCTTTGTCGCCGACGGGGCCTGCCTGCCGGATTTGCCGGCGACGCATCCGACCTTAACGATCATGGCCAACGCCGACCGCATCGGCAAAGAGATCGCGCGGCGATTCAAGGCGAACGAGATCGGCGCCGCGCGCGAACGCGTCAGCGCCGCGATGAACTGAGCCGTTACGGCGCGCGAACCTGCAGCAGCGCGATCTTGGGCTGCAGGCTCGATGCGCCCGACACCCATCCACGTTCGACGAACCACGCTGAAAGCGCGTCTGTCGCGTTGCCGGGCCTCGCGAGGACGGTAAAGGCGCGATGGTCCGCCACGAACGAGTCGAAGTCGCGCACGGGCAGATCGGTCCGCACAGCGCTCTTCAACCGCAGCAATTGACTTTCGGACGACGTATCGCCGTCCTTCACCCCGGACGGCCGCCTGAGGTAGACAAGCCGGGCGCGGATCTCCGGCTCGGCGGCATCCATCATCTCCATGAAGAAATTGCCGTCGCCGATCACGATCGGGCCGTCGCTCGGATGCGCCTTCAGGAGGCGCGCGCCCGCCGCCGAGAGATCGCCTGGTCCGCCGCGCAGAAGCGGCAAGACGCAAAGCAACCCCAGGAGGCTGTAACCGACGAAATTGCGATACGGGCCGCGTGCGACCGCGAGCGTGAACAGGATGCAGGCGCCCATCGAGGCCGCGAGCGCATAACGCGCGCTGAAGACGTGGGTCGCGCACAAGGCGAGCGCGAACCCGATCGGCAGCGCGGACGGGAGGCCGACGCCGATGATGGCAAGCTCTGTCACATCCTCCGGCGCCCCAGCCGGCGGCGCGCTCGGACGCCCGCTCACGCGCGCAACGCAATAGGCTGCGGCGAGGATGAGCAGCGCGACCAGGATGAAAAGCCAGAAGGCGTTTGCGCCGACGAACAGGGCCTGCGCGTGCTCGACGAGGCGCGACAGGGTCGGCGCGCCGTAGAAGTCGGGGGAAGCGGCGTCGTCGGCATTGAAGCTGGCGAGGCGGCGGATCAGCGGCGCCCATACCGCGCAAGCCGCTCCGCTGACGACGAAGGCGATCCACATCGCCGGTCGCGCGCGCCGATACGCGGCCGTGCGCAAGGCTTCCATCAGCCCGAACATCGCGTAGCCGACGATCGCGTAGAAGTGCAGGCTCACCGCGCAGAAGAGGGCGACGCCGACGCCTGCGGCGCGCAGGTTGGCGCCGCGAGGCCCGCGGCCGGCCCACAGAACGAGGGTCGCCGCCGTCAATGCCGCCAGCAGCGCGTAAGCGCGGGCCTGGATCGCATAGTCGAACAGCGCCGAATTGAGGATGAGCGCGAAGGCGAGCGCGCCGAACGGGTCGCCGAGACGCCTGTGGACGATGGACCCGATCAGCGCCGCCGCCAGCAGGACGGCGGCGATGGAGGGCAATCGCGCCGTCAGCGGATCGGAGCCCGCCGCCTGAAACAAGGCATGCAGCAGGAGATCGTAGGTGGGCGGCGAAAATTCCGCGCCGTTCCAGATCGCGGTTACGACGTCGGAGGCGGTCGGCAGCCGCGCCGTCCAGACCGCCAGAACCTCGTCGATCCACAACGAGCGCGTCGAGGCGATCGCGCTGGCGGCCGCCCCATAGGTCAGCGCGGCGACGGCCGCCAGCAGCAGGGGCGCAGCGCGGGCGATCAGGCGCATGGATGGGGAATCGGGCGCAAGTGCATTGGCGCGACTATAGGGCGCGCGCGTTAAGGCGGTTCTACCCGAATGCTATTTCACGGTCCTGACGGCTATAGCCGCGCCTGTGATTGTGGGCTGTGAGATTGTGGAGAACAGGC
>JASGFP010000110.1:0-12665 GCA_047605445.1 Rhodoblastus sp. | reverse complement strand
TTCGCGCCGGCGTTCGGCGCGCGCGATTGCGTCGCTGCGCGCCCGGTCCAGCCGGCGGTCGAGCCTGGAAATCGCCGCGTTGTGCGCAGCGACGATCGCCCGGGCGACGGCGTTCGCCGCCTGCGCGGCGGAAGCGGCTTCCTCCATGCGTAGCGTGACCCGCAGGCTGCGCGGCTCCTCGCCCGTCTCGACCTGGGTCCGCGCGGCCAGCATGTCTGCTGCGCGGGTCAGCGTATCGGTCTGGTCGAGGCGAGGGCTGATCAGGTCGAGCACGGACTCGAAGGGCTCCGGACGGGCCTCGCGGACGATGCTCGCGGCGGCCTCCGGCGCCAGCGCCGCCTGCCGCAGCACGGCGTCGTTGGCGGCGAGCGCGCGCAGGGCTGCTATATCGGAAGCCGGCGCCGTCGCGGCGTCGGGCTCGACGGCGATAAGCGCGCTCGCCGCATAGGGCGGCGGCTCCATGAGGCGCCAGCCCAGCGCCGCCAGCGCGCAGATCAATGCGCCGGCTACGCCAGCGAGACCATGGAAGCGCCTTTGCACGTCCGCCTCCGTCCGCCGTGAATTCGGGTTAACGATTAGGCCAGCATGGTTAACGAAATCTGACCACGCCGGCCGTCGCCCGCTGGCGGCGTTCTTGCAACTTTGCCGACGGTTTGAAACAAAGGCCGCCGCTGTCCCATAATGAGACGGCGACGTTGAGCGTAGGGCGTGCAACATGCGTCGACTTGGCGATGAAGCCAGCGGACCGACTGCCCCCCGGGTCCAGCCCGCGCCCGCACTCGGCTCAGCCCTGCGTTCCGACTGGTCCGACTGGCTCCCGCGCGCCCATTCGGCGGTGCTGCGCTCCTCGTTCGGGCTGCTGGCGGCGCTCGCGGACTCCGGCGCTATCGTCGCCAGCGCGCTCGCGGCGGGCCTCTGCTATCATCTGGCCGTCTACGGCGCCGTCGGGCCCATCCACGACTTCCTGCAACTCGGCCTGTTCGTCTCGCTGATGTTCGCCACCGCCAACATGATGCGGGACGAATATGCGTTGACGAATTATCTGCAGATCGCCGGGCATGTCCGGCGAACCTTCCTGCTGTGGAATGTCGTATCCGCCTGCGCGCTCGTATTCGGCTTTGTGACCAAGACGACCGGCGATTTCTCGCGCGCGACGATCGTCGTCTTCTATTTCGTCGGGCTCAGCGCGCTGATCGCGACGCGCGCCGGCGTCGTGCGTCTGGTGCGGGCCAGCGCGTCGGCGGGCGGCATTCCGCTCAAGCGTGTGTTTCTCGTCGGCTACGAGGCCGATGTCGAAGGCTTCGCCGCGCGCTACCAGCCGTGGGAGAGCGGCATGCAGGTCGTCGCCGCCGCGGTGCTGCGCGGGCGCGAGACGCTGGAGGAAGATCTCGCGCTCGCGGCGGCGTCGGCGCGCATGCTGCGGCCCGATGACGTCTTCATTCTCGCGCCCTGGTCGGAAAGCGGCGTGATCGACGCCTGCATCGACGTGTTCATGCGCGTGCCGGCCTCTATCCACCTCGGGCCCGAACGCGTGCTCGACCGCTTCGTCGATGCGCGCATCTCGCGGGTCGGCGGCGTATCGAGCCTGCACCTGGTCCGCCGGCCGCTGTCGTCCGGCGAGGTCGCGCTCAAGCGGACGTTCGATGTATTTGCGGCGGCCGCGGCTGTTGCGCTGCTGTCGCCGCTGTTCGCGCTGGCGGCGCTCGCGATCCGGCTCGACAGTCCGGGGCCGGTCTTCTTCCTGCAGCGGCGCTACGGCTTCAACCAGGAGCCGTTCCGCATCTTCAAGTTCCGCACCATGCGCACGATGGACGACGGGCGGCATGTGCCGCAGGCGCAGGTCGACGATCCGCGCATCACGCGCGTCGGGCGCTTTCTGCGGCGCACGAACATCGACGAATTGCCGCAATTGCTGAACGTGCTGTCGGGCGAAATGTCGCTTGTCGGGCCGCGACCGCATGCGCTGGCGCACGACCAGATGTACGAGCAGGCGATCGCCTTCTACGCGCGCCGCCACAATGTGAAGCCCGGCATCACCGGCTGGGCGCAGGTCAACGGACTGCGCGGCGACACGGCGGCGGAAGGCAAGATGCGCAGCAGGGTCGAACACGACCTCTGGTACATCGACAATTGGTCGCCGCTGCTCGACCTGCGGATATTGTGGCTGACGGTGTTTTCGCGGAATGCCTATCGCAACGCGGTTTGAAGCGGACCGCGAGCCTTCAGGCTCGCTTCAAGCAATGCGAGCCTGAAGGCTCGCGGTCCATTTCACTCGCGATTGTAGACATCCTCGATGCGAATGATGTCGTCTTCGCCGAGATAGCTTCCCGTCTGCACCTCGATCAGTTCGAGGTCGATCTTGCCGGGGTTGCCGAGGCGGTGGATGCAGCCGATCGGCAGATAGATCGACTCGTTCTCGTGCACCAGATGCCGCTCGCCGTCGCGGTCGACCTCCGCCGTGCCCTTGACGACGATCCAGTGCTCGGCGCGATGGAAATGCTTCTGCAGCGAGAGGCGGTCGCCGGGCTTGACGACGATGCGTTTGACCTGATGGCGCGCGCCGTTGTCGATCGACTGGTAATAGCCCCACGGACGGAAGATGCGACGATGTTCGGCGGCCTCGCGGCGGTTGGTCGCCTTGAGATGATCGACAAGCGCCTTGACCTGATCCGATTTGGAGCGGTGCAACACCAGAACCGCGTCCTGCGTGGTGACGACGACGACATCCTCGACGCCGACGACGGCGGTCAGATGCTCGTCGGAGCGGATGTGGACGTTGCGGCCGCCGAGCACGACGCCGTGGCCGCGCACCGAATTGCCGTCGGCGTCGCGGTTCGACAATTCCCACACGGCCTCCCAGGTGCCGACGTCGGACCAGCCGATGTCGGCGGGCACCAGCGCCAGCCTGTCCGAACGCTCGATGACGGCGTAGTCGATCGACTTCTTCGGCGCCTGCGCGAAGGCCTCGGCGTCGAGCACGATGAACTTGAGATCGGGCTTGGCCGCTTCGACCGCCGCATGGGCGGCCTCGCGCATCGCCGGTTCGAACTTGTCGAGTTCGCCCTGCATGACGTCGGCGCGGAAGACGAAATAGCCGCAGTTCCAGAAATAGCCCTCGGCGACGTAGCGTTGCGCGGTCGGAAGATCGGGCTTTTCGACGAAGGCCTCGACCTTGCGGACGGGCGAGCCGTCCTTCAGCGGCTGGCCGGCGCGGATGTAGCCGTAGCCGGTGGCCGGGCCCGTGGGGCGGATGCCGAGCGTGACGATGGCGCCGGCAGCGGCGGCCTCGGCCGCCTCGCGGCAGTGCTGGATCAGCTTCGGACGGTCTTGCACGACATGGTCGGCGGCGAAGACGACGACTACCGTATCGGGGCTGCGGCGCGCGGCCATTTCGGCGGCCACCGCGACGGCGGGGCCTGAATCGCGGCGCATCGGCTCCAGAACGATATCGGCCTCAGCATTGATCGCCTGCAACTGATCGACAACGAGAAAGCGGTAATCGACGTTGGTGAGGACGATCGGCTTTTCGAACAGCGGGTCCTTCAGCATTTCGACCAGCATCTGGAAGGTCGAGCGCTCGGAGACCAGCGGAATGAACTGTTTCGGCAGCGAATCGCGCGATTCGGGCCATACCCGCGTGCCGGCGCCGCCGCACATGATCACCGGAAGGATCTTGGTCATTCAGGATTTCCCGCCCGTCGCGCCGCCCGCCTGCGGCTCTATTTCGGGTTGGAAGCCTGATAATCCTTCACATCCGAAAAAACAACGTCCGGCCAGCGCTCCTCCTCGTAGCGCAGGTTGAAGGCCGAGGTCGCCATGAAGACGGGCGCGCCGTCGAGATCGTCGGCGATCGAGGCGGGATAGGCGCGCAGGAATTTTTCCATCTCGGCCTTGTCCTTCGCCGCAACCCAGCGACAAATCTCGAAGCGGCTCTGCTCGAAGGTCACGTCCAGCCCGTATTCGGCCTTCAGCCGCTCGGCCAGCACGTCCAGTTGCAGGGCGCCGACCACGCCGACCATCGAGCCCGAGCCGTCATTGGGCGTGAAGACCTGCACGACGCCTTCCTCGGCCATCTGTTGCAATGCTTCCTTCAGCTTCTTGGCCTTCATGGCGTCGCCGATGCGGACGCGGCGCAGGATTTCGGGGGCGAAACTCGGCACGCCGCGGAAAATCAGCTCCTCGCCCTCGGTCAGCGTATCGCCGATGCGCAGCACGCCGTGGTTGGGGATGCCGACCACGTCGCCCGCATAGGCCTCGTCGGCGATGGTGCGATCCTGCGCGAAGAAGAATTGCGGCGCGTTGAGCGCCATATTCTTGCCGGTGCGGATCAGCTTCGCCTTCATGCCGCGCGCCAGCTTGCCGGAGGTCACGCGCAGGAATGCGATGCGGTCGCGGTGGTTGGGGTCCATGTTCGCCTGAATCTTGAACACGAAGCCGGTCATCTTGTTTTCGCGGGGGTCGACGTGGCGGCTTGCCGTGTCGAGGCCGCGCGGCGCAGGGGCGAGTTCGGCCATGGCGTCGATGAGATCGCGGACGCCGAAATTGCGCAAAGCCGAGCCAAAGAAAACCGGCGTCAGATGGCCCTCGAGAAAGGCCTGCTTGTCGAATGGCTTCGACGCGCCCATCGCGAGTTCGATCTCGCCGGCGGTATGTTCGGCGAGCGCCGGGCCTGCCAGCGCGGCGATTTTCGGGTCTTCCGGGCCGTCCACCTTCATCGGCTCGGCGTCGGCGGCCGCGTCCAGCTTGCGCACGACATTATGGCGCAGGTCGTAGGTGCCGCAGAAGGCGCGGCCGGAGCCGATCGGCCAGGTCATCGGCGTGGTGTCGAGCGCCAGCGTCTTCTCGATCTCGTCCAGCGTCTCGAACGGGTCGCGCGCCTCGCGGTCGAGCTTGTTGACGAAGGTGACGATGGGAATGTCGCGCAGGCGGCAGACCTCGAACAGCTTGCGGGTTCGCGCCTCGATGCCCTTGGCGGCGTCGATCACCATGATCGCGGAATCGACCGCGGTCAGCGTGCGGTAGGTGTCTTCGGAAAAGTCCTCGTGGCCCGGCGTATCCAAGAGGTTGAAGACGCAATCGCCGTATTCGAAGGTCATGACGGAGGTCACGACCGAGATGCCGCGCTCGCGCTCGATGCCCATCCAGTCCGAGCGGGTCTGGCGGCGGTTCTGCTTGGCGCGCACTTCGCCGGCAAGCTGGATCGCGCCGCCGAACAGCAGCAGCTTTTCGGTCAGCGTGGTCTTGCCGGCGTCGGGATGCGAGATGATCGCAAAGGTGCGGCGGCGGGAGACGGGATCGGCTTTGAGCGGGGCGTTCAAGATCAGTTAGTCCACGGCGCGGAATCCCGCCACACGCAAACCGGCGACAGCCCGTTTGCGTGTGGAGGGGAAAGAGCGCGGACCTTATCGCAATTATCTATCGAAAAGTCATTCCGCAGCGGTGTGCGCCAAGGGCGCCGCCTTTGCCGGCTCGAGGCCGAGCCGCTCGCGGTCGTGCGAATGGTCCTTGGCGATGAACGTGTAGATCGCTGGCGTCACGAACAGGGTGAACAGCGTGCCGATGCTCATGCCTGCAGCGATGACGATGCCGATGGCGATGCGGCTCTGCGCGCCAGCGCCGGACGCCATCACCAGCGGCGCGACGCCCACCACCATTGCGGCCGTGGTCATCAGGATCGGGCGCAGACGGACACCGGCTGCATGTTCGATCGCCTCGCGGCGGCTCATGTGCTGCTCCTCCTGCATGCGGTTGGCGAATTCCGTCATGAGGATGCCGTGCTTGGAAATGAGGCCGATGAGCGTGACGAGGCCGATCTGCGAATAGATGTTGAGGCTGGCCAGTCCCATCACGCTCATCAGATTGAGCGGCAGCAGCGCGCCGAACATCGAGGTCGGCAGCGCGATCAGGATGATGAAGGGATCCCGGAAGCTCTCGAATTGCGCGGCCAGCACGAGGAAAATCACGATCAGCGCGAAGATGAAGGTGATCGTCAGCGCATTCGATTCCTGCACGTACTGCCGCGCGTCGCCCTGGAAGTCGTAGGTGTAGCCTTCGGGGAAGATTTCCTTCGACTTGGCGGTCAGGAAGTCGATGGCCTCGCCGAGCGTGCGGCCCGGAAAGGGCACGCCGGAGATGGTTGCCGACGAAAGCTGCTGGAATTCGCTCAGCGCGTTCGGCTGCACCGTGCGCTGGATGGTCGCGACCGTCGAGAGCGGCGCGAGCTCGCCTGTCGACGTGCGCAACTGATAGCGCGTCAGCCAGTCCTGCGCGTCGCGGAAGTCGCGCGGCGCCTGCGGGATCACCTGATAGGAGCGGCCGTAGAGATTGAAGCGGTTGACGTAATTGCCGCCGAGCATGGTGGCGAGACCGCCGCCGATGTCCTGCATCGACCAGCCGAGGCGATTGGCCTTGGCGGCGTCGATCTTGAACTCGATCTGCGGCGTGTCGAATTTCAGATCGACGTCGGTGAAAATGAAGATGCCGCTTTCGGTCGCGGCCTTCTGCATGTCGGCCGCCACCTGCGCCAGGCGCTGGTAGTCGCCTGTCGTGCGGATGACGAATTGCATCGGCGGGCCGCCGGTCGATCCCGGCAGCGGCGGCGGCGAGAAGGCGAGCACCGAGCCGGTCGCGATGGTGGCGAGCTTGGGCTGCAGTTCGGTCTGCAGAATCTGCTTCTGCGTGCGGCTGCGCTGGTCCCACGGTTTCAGCAGAATGCCGGCGAAGGCGCCGTGCACGCCGTTGAAGCCGTTGATGACGAAGAGATGCGCGCGCTCGGGAATCGATTCCACGATGCTCCACAGCTTCTGCGTCGCGGTTTCCGTGTAGTCGAGATTGCCCGATTGCGGCGTCTTGATGATCGTGAGAACGATGCCCTGATCTTCCTCGGGCGCGAGCTCCTTCGGCGTGGTGACGAACATGACGGCGGTGATCGCCAGGACGCCGACGAGGATCGTCACGGTCAGCGCACGGAAATTCAGCGTCTTGTGCAGGCGCCTTTCGTAGCGCTGGCGCAGGGATTCGAAACGCCGGTCGAGCCATGCGGAAAAGCCGCCGCTTTCGCCCGGCGCATGCGCCTTGAGCAATTGCGAGCACATCATCGGCGACAAGGTCAGCGCGACGATGCCGGAAACCACGACCGAGCCTGCGAGCGTGAAGGCGAACTCGCGGAACAGCGCGCCGGTGAGGCCGGAGACGAAGCCGATCGGCGCGTAGACGGCGGCAAGCGTGATGGTCATCGAAATGACCGGGCCGGCGATCTCGCGCGCGCCGACGAGGGCGGCGTCGCGCGGCGTCATGCCGTCTTCGATGTGGCGCCAGATGTTCTCCACCACGACGATCGCGTCATCGACGACGAGGCCGATGGCGAGCACGAAGGCGAGCAGCGTGAGCAGATTGATCGAATAGCCCATCGCCAGCAGGAACATCATCACGCCGATCAGCGAGAGCGGGATAGTGACGATGGGGATGATGGTCGAGCGGATGTTGCCGAGAAACAGGAAGATGACGATGATGACGATGATCGCCGCCTCGCCCAGCGTCTTGGCGACTTCCCAAATCGAGGCGCGGATGAATTCCGTCGCGTCATATGCGATGGCCGCGTGAATGCCCGCCGGAAGTTCGGCCTGCACGCTCGGAAAAGCCTTGCGCACTTCGTCGATGACGGTCAGCGGATTGGCGGTCGGCGTTGCGTAAATGCCGATGAACACCGCTTTCAGTCCATCGAAGACCGAGGACGAATCCGCGCTTTCCGGCCCCAGTTCGACGCGCGCGATGTCGCCGAGGCGCACCAGCGCATCGCCGCGCGCGACGACGACGAGCTGGGCGAAAGCCTTGGCGTTGTCGAGCGAAGTCAGCGCGTTGATGGAGGTCTGCGTGTAGTCCGATTTGATCTGGCCGGCGGCGGCGGTGAAATTGTTGGCGGTCAGCGCATTGCGCACGTCGCCGGGCGTCACGCCGCGCGAGGCCATCTTCGTCGGATCGAGCCAGATGCGCATCGCGAAGGTCTGACCGCCGAGAATCTGCGCATTGGCGACGCCGTCGAGCGTCTGGAGCTTCGGCTGCACCACGCGCGTGATGTAGTCGGTGATCTGCGAGGAGGTGAGCACGTCCGAATTGAAGGACATGTAGAGCAGCGCGTAGCCCTGGCCGGTCTGCTTGACCACGACCGGATCCTGCGACTCGCGCGGAAGCTGGCTCTTGACCTGCTGGATTTTCGACAGAACGTCGGCGACGGCGCGATCCGGGTTCGCATTCAGCCGCATGTTGAGCGTGATGGTCGAGACATTCTGCTGGGAGTTGGCGACCAGCGTGTCGATGCCTTCCGTCGACGCCACGGCCTGTTCGATCGGCGTCGTGATGAAGCCCTTGATGAGATCGGCGTTGGCGCCGGGATAGGTCGTGGTGATGGTGATGGTCGTCTGCGACAGTTCCGGATATTGCCGGATCTGCAGCTTGAAGCCGGCCTGCGCGCCGACGAGCAGGATCAGCAGGCTGACGACGGTCGACAGGACCGGGCGACGGATGAAGAGGTCGGTGAAGGAACCCACGCTGCGGCCTCAGAGCTTCGGCATGGGGTTCATCGGCGCAAGGGCCGCCTTCGGGTCGATGCGCACGCGCATGCCCGGGAACAGCTTGACCTGTCCTTCGCTGACGACGTTTTCGCCCGCCTTGACGCCCTCGGCAATCTCGATGCGGTCGCGCTGCGTCTCGCCGAGGCGCACGAAGCGGCGCTCGATTTCATAGAGCTCCTCGGCTTGCGCTGCATTTTGCGCCGCCTGCGCTTCTCCCGGTTTCGCCTCGGGCTTCTTCAGCACATAGACGCTGTCGCCGTAGAGCGAATAGACGACCGCCGTGCGCGGCAGGGTTACGACCTGGCGCGGGGCGCCGGCGGACACCGACACATTGGCGAACATGCCGGGCAGCAGCTTCTTCTCGTCATTCTCGATTTCGCCCCGCACCAGAACGCTGCGCGTGTCCGTCGAGATGCGCGCATCGAGGAACTTGATCTTGCCGTTGAACGTCTTGCCGGCGAAGGCGTCGACGGTGAGCGCGATCGACTGATCGACGGCGAGGAGCGCGAAATATTGCTCGGGCGCCTGGAAGTCGACGTAGATCGGGTCGAGCTGCTGCAGCGTGACGAGCGGCGTTCCTGGCGAGACATATTGACCGATATCGATCCGGCGGATGCCGAGACGGCCGTCGAAGGGCGCCGCGATACGTTTCTGCGCGATGACCGCCTTGATGCGCTCAACGGCGGCGGCGGCCTGATCGCGCGCGGCGGTCGCCTGATCGAGGCTCGCCTGCGTGGTGTTGCCGCCGGAGACGAGCTTGGACTGGCGGTCGAGCGTGGTCTGCGCGTTGACGAGCGCCGCCTGGCTCGACTTGAGGTCCGCCTGCTCGGTCGAATCATCGATCTCGACCAGGAGCGTCCCCTTCTTCACGTCCTGCGAGGATTCGAATTTGATCGCGCGCACGACGCCGCCGACCTGCGGCGCGATCTCGACGCCCTTGGTGGCGCGCAGCGAACCGATGGCGGTGAGCGTGGGCGTCCATGTCTCGGACTTCGCCTGCGTCGCGGCGACGGAATTGGTCGGCTGTCCGGCCTTCTGGATGAAGCCCTTGATCATGGCCGGCTTCACGGCCATCTGGAAATAGGCGAGGCCCGCGGCGGCGCCGAGCAGGATGACGAGGGCCAGAATGAGGATGGTTGCGCGTTTCATTGGCTCTAAAGGTCGCGTAGTTGCCGAAGCGCGACCTCAACCGGTCGGTTGGGCCCGGTAGGGACGCGCGACCTCTCATCGCCGCCGCGCGATGTTATGCGGCGCAACATAGAGAGTCCTGCGTTGAAAACAAGCCGGTAGTGGCTCAGGCTTTGCCGATCGTCTCCAGCCCCGCCTGCGCCAGCACCGGGACCATCGCGCCCATCGCCAGACCGCGCTCGGGATTGGAGCCGTTGCCGTCGAGCGCGCGCTTCTTCACGCCCTGGATGATGGCGGCCAGCCGGAAGAAATTGAAGGCGATGTAAAAGTCCCAGTTCGGAATGCCGTCGAGCCCGGCGCGCTTGCAGAACGCGGCGACATATTCCTCTTCCGTCGGCGCGCCGAGCGCCTTGCGGTCGAGACCGCCGAGGCCGGAGAAGATGCTCCTGGAATCCGTGCGCCATTGCATGCACTGGTAGGAAATGTCGGCGAAGGGGTGGCCGAGCGTCGACAATTCCCAGTCCAGCACGGCAAGCAGCCGCGGCTCTGTGGGATGGAAGATCATGTTGTCGAGGCGATAGTCGCCGTGGACGATGGAGACGCGGCCGTCGTCGGGCGGCGTGTTGCCGGCGAGCCAGGCGATGAGATCGTCCATCGCCTTGATGGTTTCGGTCTCGGAGGCGCGATACTGATCCGTCCAGCGCTTGAACTGGCGCTCGAAATACGAGCCGGGACGGCCGAAATCGGAGAGGCCGACCTTCGCGGGGTCGAGCGTGGTCAGCGCCGCCAGCGCCCTGTTCATCTCGTCGTAGATTTTCGCGCGGTCGTCGCGCGAGACTTCGGGCAGGTCGGGCTTCCAGAAGATACGGCCCTGAATACGCTGCATGATGTAGAAGGCCGTGCCGATGACGCTGTCGTCCTCGCACAGCAGATACATTTTCGCGACCGGCACGCCCGTGCCGGCCAGCGCCTTCTGCACGCGGAATTCGCGATCGACGGCGTGCGCCGATTTCAAGAGCACGCCCGGCGGCTTGCGGCGCAGCACATAGGCGTCGCTTTGCGCTTCGATCAGGAAGGTCGGGTTCGACTGGCCGTCGCCGAACTTGGTCGCCTTGAGAGGCCCCTTGAAGCCGTCGAGATTCTTCTCGAGCCAGGCGGCGAGGCGGGCTTCGTCGAGGGTTTTGACGTCGAGGGACAACGCGTTTCCTTTCGTGACATCACGAATGTCATCCCCGCGAAAGCGGGGATCTACTGGATCCCGGATCACGCCTTCGGCGCGTCCGGGATGACAGCGCAAATGTCAGCCCTTGTTCAGCGCCACGCCCTTCGCGGCGGCGGCCTTGCCGATGTATTTGTTGGTCTGCGAGAACGCGTTCTGCAAGGCCTCCTGTTTTGCGGGATCGCCGATCTCGGCGAAATGCGCGGCGACCTTTTCCGGCGTCGGATCGTCGATGTAGACGCCGTCGGTCTCGTAGATGATCGTGCGCGCGAAGGCGCCGGCGCCGGCGCCGAGAATGTAGCGCGTCGGGCCTTCCTCGCTGACGAGGTAGAGCACGCCGGGCGTGATCAGTTCCGGTCGCATGAGATCGAGCGCCTGCTTGGGCAGAAGCTCTTCCGTCATGCGCGTGGCGGCCGTCGGCGCCAGCGTGTTGACGTGGATGTTGTTCTTCGCGCCCTCCTGGCAGAGCACGTTCATGAAGCCCACCATCGCCATCTTGGCCGCGCCGTAATTGGCCTGGCCGAAATTGCCATAGAGACCGGACGACGAGGCCGTCAGCACGATGCGGCCGTAGTTCTGCGCGCGCATGATGTCCCATACCGCCTTGGTGCAGATGGCGGAGCCGACCAGATGCACGTCGAGCACGAGGCGGAAATCGGCGATCTCCATCTTGGAGAAGGTCTTGTCGCGCAAAATGCCGGCGTTGTTGATGAGAATGTCGACGCGGCCCCATTTCTCCATGGCCGCGCGCACCATGTCGGCGACGCCCTTTTCATCCGTCACGCTGCAGGGCGCGGCGATCGCCTCGCCGCCCGCCGCCTTGATTTCGGCCACGACCCTGTCGGCGGCCTCCGACGAGCCGCCCGAGCCGTCGCGCGCGCCGCCAAAATCGTTGACGACGACCTTTGCGCCGCGCGCGGCGAGCGCCAGCGCATGCGAGCGGCCGAGCCCGTTGCCGGCGCCGGTGACGATGGCGACGCGGTCTTTGAAGGAGATTGTCATTGAGATCGGTCCTCTAAGCCTTTCCAAAACGACGACGTCATCCTGAGGAGCGCCTGAAAGGCGCGTCTCGAAGGATGGGCCGCTCCCTCGCCCTTCGAGACGCCGCTTCGCGGCTCCTCAGGGGGAGGGCTGCGATGCTTCACCCGAAAAACGCCACCGTCAGCCATTCGGCGGCCAGCGCCGGCTTCGGCTTGCCCTCGATCTCGACGGAGATCGCGTAGCGCACGACCACCTGCTGCGGCGACTTCTTCTCCACCGCCGAAACGACGAAATGGCCACGCACCTTCGAGCCGGCCGGCACGGGCGACAGAAAGCGGATCTTGTCGAAGCCGTAGTTCATGCCCATCGTGCGGCCCTCCACCTCGGGCAGCGCGTCATAGGCCATCGCCGACATCATCGAGAGCGTGAGGAAGCCGTGAGCGATCGAGCCGCCGAACGGCGTTTCCTTCGCCGCGCGCTCCGGGTTCATGTGGATGAAATACTCGTCCTGCGTCAGCTTGCCGAAGGCGGTGATCAGCGCCTGGTCGATCGTGAACCACCTGGAGACGCCGACCTCCTTGCCGACGCTCGCCTCGATCTCGGCGAGGCTGGTCTTGGGGCGCGATGCGTTGAATGGGGTCGCGGTCATCTTTCCTCCCGAATTTAGAATTGTCCGACATAAACATCATATGGCTTTCGGGAAAAGCCCTTTTGTCGGTTGTATTTCAGGTCACACCACGTTCTCGGGTTCGAGCGCGCAGGCGATC
>JASGFP010000109.1:0-12867 GCA_047605445.1 Rhodoblastus sp. | reverse complement strand
GGCGATGGTGGTGGCGGGCGTCACCGGCTGGCCTTTCCAGCGCAGCACGGTCGACGGCCGGTCCGGCAGGCCGCGCCCGCCGAATTCGTCGCCGATCTCCCATGGGCTCGCCCAGAAATGCGGCCCGCCGCCGGCGACCGCCGAGCCTATGGCGTTGACGACGACGAGCGCGCCGACCGCATGACCGGCTGACGTCACGGCGCTGGTCGAACCCAGCCCGCCTTTCAGATCTGCGGTCGTGGCGCCATAGCCGCCGCCGGCGGTCCCCAGCGCGAAATCGGCAGCGACCGCGTCGCAGGCGGCGTAGGCGAGTTCGCGGTAGGGCGGGTAGCGGCCCCAATCCTTGTCGCCCCCGTTCATCAGGTCGAAGCAGATCGCCTGCGGCGCGACCGGGATGATCGTGCGACCGAAGGCGATGCCGCGTCCTCGCTCGCGCAGCCAGGCCTGAACGCCGGTCGCGGCGTCCAGCCCGAAGCCGGAGCCGCCAGACAGGACAAGCCCGTGCACGCCCTCCAGCGAAGCCTCGGGCGCAAGGCACTCCTGATCCCGCCCCGCCGGCGCGCCGCCTGTGATCGCCACCGAGGCGACGGCCTCCGGTTCGAACAGGGCGACGGTGACGCCGGTCGCGATTTTCTCGTCATGCGCGTTGCCGACGAGCACGCCCGCGACATCGGTTATCAGGTTCTTCGGTCCGGTCCGCATCGGCGCTCTATCCCCTGTGGCGAATTGCGCACATCGGAAACCATAGCCGCAATGTGCGCAATGGCGCCGCGGAAACGCCTTGATTGGAAGGGAATAGAGCCGCCCCCGCTCATCGGAGGTTCATGTGCGGGGCGCTAGAAACAGCGCATCGACAACCAGGAAACAGGAATTATGGATACCCGCGTTCAGTCTGCTTCGAGCCCGCTTTCCTTCCGCGTCAGCCGCGGCGAGGGCTCTTCTTTCGTCGTCACCGAAGAGCGCGGCCAGATGGGCGGCGTGTTCGGCGATCTGTCCTCGGCCATGCGCTTCGCCAAGCTCGAGGCGAGGAACCGCGGCCGCGAACTCGATCTGCGCTTCGACGAAAGCCTCGCCCTCATGCGGGCAGCGGGATGAACTCCGTCTCGCCGGGAACGGCGCCGAAGCGCCCGGCCGCCCAGTCGGCCTTGGCCTGCTCTATCCGTTCCTTGCGCGCCGAGACGAAATTCCACCAGATGTGACGCGGCCCGTCCGCCGTTTCGCCGCCTACGAGCGCGAACCGCGCGGGCGCTGTCGCCGTGACCTTGATGCCGAGACCGGGCTTGAGCACGACCAGCCGGCCCGCCTCGAACACATCGCCTCCGATCTCGACCGAGCCTGAGAAAACGTAGAGCGCGCGCTCTTCATGATCCGCGTCGACGGGCGCGCTGACGCCGGCCGCGAGATCGAAATCCACGAAGACCGTATCGCAAAAAGTCCTGACCGGCGACCGCACGCCGAGCGCAGCGCCCGCGATGACGCGCGCCTCGACGCCCCGGTCTTTCAGCACCGGAAGATTGCCCGCATCGTAATGGTCGAAGGCCGGCGCGGTCTCCTCGTGCGCCTGCGGCATCGCGACCCAGAGCTGCAGGCCGGACAGGGTTCCGCCATGCGTTCGCCAGTCCGCGCCCGAGCGCTCCGAATGTGCGATACCGCTGCCCGCCGTCATCCAGTTCAGCGCGCCCGGCCTGATCGGCAGGGCGCTGCCGATCGAATCCCGGTGCACGATCTCGCCCTCGTAGAGATAGGTGACGGTGGCCAGCCCGATATGCGGATGCGGCCGCACGTCGATGCCCTTGCCGGGCGGCAGCAGGGCGGGGCCCATCTGGTCGAGGAAGATGAACGGCCCGACCATGCGCCGGCCCGCCGACGGCAGCGCGCGCCGCACCATGAAGCCGTCGCCGATGTCATGGGCGCGGGGTACGACGACGAGATCGACCGCATCGCAGGAAGCGGGGTCGCCGTGTTGCGGGTCGATGTCTTGCAGCGTGGACATGGGCATCCTCCTCGCCGTCGAATCTAGGGCGGCGCGCGCAATAGGAAACGGTCGCATGGACCGGCCCGCGCGCCGCGCTATCTTGCGATCATGCTTCCCGCCGAAAATCTCCTCTCCCGCGAGACCTCGCCCTACCTGCTCCAGCACGCGCGCAATCCCGTGCACTGGCGCCCCTGGGGCCATGCTGCGCTGGAGGAGGCGCGCGCGTGCGACAAGCCGATCCTGCTGTCGATCGGCTACGCCGCCTGCCACTGGTGCCATGTGATGGCGCACGAGAGCTTCGAGAACGCGAAGATCGCGGCGCAGATGAACGACCTGTTCGTCAACATCAAGATCGACCGCGAGGAGCGGCCCGACATCGACCACATCTACATGAGCGCGCTGCACGCGATGGGCCAGCAGGGCGGCTGGCCGCTCACCATGTTCATTGCGCCGGACGGCTCGCCCTTCTGGGGCGGCACCTATTTTCCGCCCGAACCGCGCTATGGCCGCCCCTCCTTCCCGCAGGTGCTGGACGCCGTCCATGCCGCCTGGCGCGACAGGCGGGAATCGGTGGCCAGGAACGGCAGGGCCCTGACCGAGCATCTGGCCGAACTCTCCGCGACCACGCCCGGCGCGCTGCCCGGGCCGCAGCATTTCCAGCAATTCGCCAACGCGCTGCTCGCACAAGTGGACCGCACGCATGGCGGCATCGGCGACGCGCCGAAATTTCCCAATGCGCCGATCTTCCGCTTTTTCTGGCAGGAGCATTGCCGCGCGGGCCGCGCCGATCTCGACGACGCCGTGCGTCACATGCTGACCTCCATGTGCGAGGGCGGCATCTACGATCATCTGGGCGGCGGCTTCGCGCGCTATTCGGTCGACGCCGAATGGCATGTGCCACATTTCGAAAAAATGCTCTACGACAATGCGCAGATCCTCGACCTGCTGGCATTGGCCCATGCCGCCGAGCCGTCGCGCCTCTATGCCGAGCGCGCGAAAGAGACTGTCGGCTGGCTGCTGCGCGAAATGCAGGGCGAAGCCGATGCAAACGGCGACCGCGCCTTCGCCGCCGCGCAGGACGCCGATCAGGAAGGCGAGGAAGGCCTGTTCTACACATGGACGGCGGATGACGTCCGCGCCGCGCTCGGCGCCGAGGCGCAGGCCTTCGCAGACGCCTACGACGTGCGCCCGGGCGGCAACTGGGAGGGCCGCAACGTGCTGCGCCGCGTTTCGCCTTATGGCGACGCCGGTTCGGAAATCGCACTCGCCGCCAGCCGCGCGAAATTGTTCGATATTCGCGAAAGCCGCGAAAAGCCCGCGCGCGACGACAAGATTCTCGTCGACTGGAACGGGCTCACGATCCGCGCGCTCGCGCGCGCCGCGATCGTATTCGATCAGCCGTCATGGCTTGGCGCGGCAGAGAGCGCGTTCCGGTTTCTCGATCGCGTTGCGCGCGAAAACGGGCGCCTTGCGCATGCCTGGCGCGGGCGTGTGTCGGCGATCGGCCAGCTCGACGATTGCGCCGCCTTCGCGCTCGCCGCTCTCGCCCTGTTCGAGGCGACAGGCGCGCGCGCCTGTCTCGACAAGGCGCAATCCGCTGCGCGCGAGGCGCAGAGCCTGTTTGGCGACGTGGACGGCAGCCTGTTCATTACCGCCGAAGGGGCCGCGGACGTGCCCGTCGGCCGTCCCCGCCATGCGCGCGACAATGCGACGCCCTCTGGCGTCGGCCTGATGGCCGAAGCGTTCGCGCGTCTCTTTCATCTGACGGGCGAGGCGCATTGGCGCGAGGCCTGCGAGAAACTGATCCGCGCCTTTTCAGGCGCGGGCGCAGCGCTGGCGCTGAGCCCGACCTTGCTCGCCGCCGCCGACACGCTCGAGCGCGCGGCGGTTGTCGTCGTGGCGGGCGAAGACGATGCGGATAGGCTGTTGCGCGCGGCGCTGGCCGCGCCCGATCCGGCGATTTGCGTCCTGCGGACGAAGGACGGCGCCGACTGGCCGCAATCGAGCCCGGCGCACGGACGCGTTCCGCTCGAAGGCAAGGCCGCCGCCTACGTCTGCCGTTCCATGGTCTGCGGGTTGCCGGCGGTGGATCCGCAGGCTCTGCGCGCCGCGCTCACGTCTGCCGAAACGGCTTGACGTCCTGCACGTTCCAGTCGTCGGTGCCGCCGACGCGGCAGGCCGACCCCTGGACGCTTTCCTTGGCTTCCGCCCCTTCGATCTTGGCGATGAAAGCGCGGCACACCTGTCCATCGACAGGGTAGGGGGCAGCGACCGGAACGAACGCGCCTTTGCGACCGGACTGTGGATTGTCCCAAGCGACGGTGGCGCCATTGCCCTGCGGGTCGAGCGCGGTGGCGAGCGCGGCGCGGGCGCGCCGCCAGTCCTCGACGTCCAGATTGTGCGACAGCGGCGAAACGGGCGCGGCCTTCCGGGCGATCGAGCCGGTCGGCTCGCGATCGACGTCGGCGCTGGTGGCCGAGGCCGTCATCGGCAGCGACAGCGAGCAGCCGCCGCCCGCAATCCCCAGCGCGCAGGCGAAAGCGACCGCCGCCGCCCGCATGGAAACGCAGGCGTCCGCGATATGAGAACTTGCAGGAAGACGTCGGGGGCTACGCACTCTGTTCCGCCATGATACAAGCAACGGTCATGGATACTCCCTCAGAGCCGTTAACGGCGGGTGACTTTACGCAGGCCGGCGAGCCTTTCGCGCTTTTCGAGCAATGGCTCCAGGAGGCGAGGGCCAAGGAAATCAACGATCCCGAGGCTATGGCGCTGGCGACAGTCGATGCGGACGGCCTGCCCAACGTGCGCATGGTCCTGCTCAAGGATTTCGACTCGCGCGGGCCGGTCTTCTACACCAACGCCGAAAGCGCCAAGGGGCATGAACTGCTCGGCGCGCGAAAGGCCGCCGCCCTGTTTCACTGGAAGTCGCTGCGTCGGCAAATTCGTATCCGCGGCCCGGTCGAGGTGGTCGACGAGGCGCAGTCCGACGCCTATTTCGCCTCGCGCCCGCGCGACAGCCGCATCGGCGCATGGGCGAGCCAGCAGTCGCGCCCGCTGGAAAGCCGCTTCGCGCTGGAGAAGGCGGTGGCGAAATTCGCGGCCAAATATCCGGTCGGCGACGTGCCGCGGCCCGCTTACTGGATGGGCTTCCGCATCCGCCCGGTGCAGTTCGAATTCTGGTCCGATGGCGCCTTCCGCCTGCACAATCGCATCGACTTCCGCCGCGACGCGCCAGACGGCGACTGGCGCAAGCAGCGCCTCTATCCCTGAAGGCCGGCGCGTGAACCATCCCGCGCAGCCGGTCCCGGACGACCGCACCTATCCGGCCCGTCCGATCCTCGCCGCATCCATCGCCGTGTTTCGGGACGGCAAGGTGCTGATCGCCACGCGCACCAAGCCGCCCGGCGCCGGCGTGTGGTCGCTGCCGGGCGGTCTGGTCGAGCCCGGCGAGACGTTGGAAGAAGCCGCGCTGCGCGAATTGATGGAGGAGGTCGGCGTCGAGGCGCGCATCGTCGGCTTCAACCGCCACGTCCAGCGCATCGACCGCGACGACGATGGCCGGGTGCGCCATCATTTCGTCGTCGCATCCTTCGTCGGCGTGTGGACGGGCGGCGAGGCGCAGACGGGGCCGGAGGCTGGCGAGGTGCGGTGGGTCAACCCGCGCGATCTCGGCGATCTCCCGACGACGCCGCATCTGGCGCGCATCCTCGCGCGCGCCGCCGACATCTGCGAGCAGGACGGATGATCCGCGCGCGTCTGTTTTTCGTTGCCGCAGCGCTTGCGCTCGCCATGACGCCGGCGCTGGCGGTCGAGCGCAAGCCCGCCCGGCCGCCCGCTGCAGAAAAGATGGAGCCGGAGAAGAAGCCGGCCGCGCCCGAGGTCGCGCCCGGCGCGCCGCTCTACGAAGGCCAGTTGCTGCGCCTCTCCGAAATCATGGGCGCGCTGGCCTATCTCCGCGACCTCTGCGGCGACGGCGACGGCGACGAATATCGCACGCGAATGGCTGCGCTGCTCGACGCCGAGGGAACGACGCCCGAGCGCCGCGAAAAGCTCGCCGGCGCCTACAATCGCGGCTATCGCGGATACGAGACGACATACGGCCAATGCACGGCTAACGCCCGCGTGACCATCGAGCGTTTCGTGGCCGAGGGCGGGCGTCTGGCGCGCGACATTTCCGACCGCTTCGGCGGCGCCTGAAGCCGTTTCCGCCGTTAACCCGAAATTGACAAGTCGCGTTAACCTTCCATCAAGACCTTGATCGCGCGGCGCGCCGCGGACGTATAGGTTGCCGCCATGAATTCGCTTCCTCCCGCCCGCCCGCTCGATCTCGAAATCGCCACCGAAGACCGCCGCGCTGCGCTGGTCTATGTCAACGACGCTTTCGTCGAGGCTTTGATGGCCGGCCTCGACACGGAATCCTTCGCCGACGCCGCGATTACGGCCGGTTTGCAGGAACTGGTCGCGCGCTATGGCGAGGACGCGGTCGCCAGTTTCTGCGCCAAGCTGCCGGAGCGCGTGCGCCGCGGCGAATTCACGGTCGGCGTCCGGCATTAGCGTTCCAGGCTTACGCGATATCAAGCCGCCGTCATTGCGAGCGAAGCGAAGCAATCCATCCAGCGGGCTGTGTCGCGATGCGCGGATGGGCCGCCGCGTCGCTGCGCTCCTCGCGATGACGACCGATCGTTCTGCTCGTCCGGCGCCAAATGGCCACGCGGATGGTCTAGGAATCGCGCAATGGCCCTTCCCAAGCCCACGATCTCCGACCCCATGACCGACGCCGCCGCGCTACCGCGCGCCGTCGCCGCGATCCGCCAGAAAATCCTGCAGGCCTGCGCGACGCGCGACATCGAGGCTTTGCGCATTCCCATCGACTGGAACGAGGTGCGCCCGCTGTTCGAGCGCGGCGTCAGGCGCCCGCCGGGAGAAGACCCGGTGGAGCGGCTGAAGGCGCTGTCCTTCGATCGCAAGGGCGAGGAAATGACGGCGCTGCTGCGCACCGTGCTGCGGCAGGCCTACGTGATCGAGACGCGCGGAAAAACGCGCATGTATGTGTGGCCCGCATTCGCGCTCAAACCGCCGGCCGATCCGACCCCGGACGAGCGCCAGCTCATGCTCGCCTGCGTGCGCTTTGCCGATCTGTCGCGCGCGGACAAATCCGGCCGTCCGCCGGCGATGCGCGTCGGCATAGCGGCCGATGGCGTCTGGCATTATTTCTGGTCCGCGGACCCGGATTAGGTCACGCCTTCGCGTAATGCTCGCGTTCGAGAATGCGCGAAACGATCGCGCCCGCGACGAGCCCCCAGAAAGCCGCGCCGATGCCGAACAAAGGAATGTCGGCGATCGTGACCAGCATGCTCGCGAGCGCGCCGAAAGCGTAGGGGCCCCTGAACGACGACACGAAAGCGCCCTGCAGCACGCGCAGCATGGCGAGCCCGCCAAGCATCATGATGAATTCCTTCGGCGTCGACAGCATCAGCCGCGTGAAAGTGGGAGAGAACACGCCGAAGACTATGGCGAGCCCGCCGGTCGTGAGCGCCGCCGCATAATGCCGCGTCTGTTCGCCCGAGGATGTGACGATGCCGTTGGTCGGGCCCGTGAGGCATGTGCCGACGCCGCCGACGGCGGCGCTCAGCGCGCCGCCGATTCCGCAGGCGATCGTCACCGCGTTCGCGGGCGGCTTGTGGCCGGCCGCCTGAAGAATGGCGAAACCCTGCGCGTTCTGCACCACGAGCACGGTGATGGCGAGCGGCGCGACCAGTTCAATCATCGCCTGCCATGAAAAGGTCGGAGTTGCGAATATGGGCCTGGCGAACGCAAGACCGGACAGCGTCTGCGCGCCCTCGTGCGGGGAGAGGACGAGAATGATCGCGCCGACGATCAGCGCGCCGAGGATCGGCGGCGCCATGCGGGCGATGCGCTCGTGCGCCGACAGCGCGAGAAAGACGACGAGCATCGACCAGCCGAGCAGCGGATAGCCGCTCAATGCGCGCACGATATCGAGGCCAAAGCGCAGGAACACGCCAGCCACCATGCCCATGACGATCGGCATTGGAATCCAGTCGAGCGCCCGCTTCGCCAATCCGGTGGCGCCGACGATCAGGATCAGCAGGCTCGATGCGTAATAGCAGCCGATCACTTGCGCGAAACTCAGATGCGCAAGCCCCTGGCCGGCGAGCACGGTTCCCGGAATCGTCCAGAAGAAGCAGAGCGGCTGGCGGTAGCGCCATGTCATGAAGAGCGTCAGCGCGCCGTTGATGAAGAAGCAGGCGAAGATCCACGACGCGATCTGCGCGTCGGTGAGATGCGCCGCGGTCGAAACCGACAGCACGATGGCGACGGGGCCGGTGGCGGCGAAAATGAAACCGATCAGCCCGTTGACGAATTGCACGGGCCCGAGATCGCGCAGCGCCTGCGCGAGCGTGAGTTTGTCGGAGATCTTATCGGCCGCGTCCGTCATGGGTTCAGTTTGTCCCACGACCGCGCCGCGCGCCAGTCAGAGCGCGGCGTGGAAACGCACCGCGGCGCCTCTCGATAGCGCGGTCAGTTCGCCCTGCCACATTACCTTGGCGCCGCGCACGAACGTGCCGACCGGCCAGCCCGTCACCTGCTTGCCGTGATAGGGCGTCCAGCCGGCGCGCGAGGCGATCCATTTGTCCGTGATCGTCTCCTTGCGCTTGAGGTCGACCACGGTGAAGTCGGCGTCGTAGCCGACAGCGACGCGCCCCTTGCGCGCGATACCGAACAGGCGCGCCGGTCCCGCGCTCGACATGTCGACGAAACGCTCGAGGGTCAGCCGGCCCGCCGCGACATGGTCGAGCATGACGGGCACCAGCGTCTGCACGCCGGTCATGCCGGACGGGCTTTCGGGATAGGGCTTGGCCTTTTCTTCCAGCGTATGCGGCGCATGGTCGGAGCCCAGAATATCCGCCACGCCTTCGGCTACGCCACGCCAGATGCGGTCGCGATGAAATGTTTCGCGCACCGGCGGGTTCATCTGCAGTTTCGTGCCGAGATGCGCGTAATCGTCCGACGACAGCGTGAGATGATGCGGCGTGACTTCTGCCGAAGCGACATCCTTGTGCTGGCTGAGAAACTCGATCTCCTCGCCGGTCGAAATATGCAGCACGTGGATGATGGCGCGCTGTTCGCGCGCGATACGCACGAGGCGTTGCGTGCATTGCAGGGCGGCTGTCACGTCGCGCCAGACGTGATGCGAGTTCGGGTCGCCTGTCACGCGCAGCGGCTTGCGCTCGTTCAGGCGATATTCGTCTTCCGAATGAAATGCCGCGCGGCGTCGCGTCGCGCCGAGGATGCGCGCAACGCCCGCGTCGTCCTCCACCAGCAGCGAGCCGGTCGACGAGCCCATGAACACCTTGATGCCGGCGGCGCCGGGCAGGCGCTCGAGATGCGGAATGTCCGCGACATTGTCGTGTGTGCCGCCGACCCAGAAGGCGAAGTCGCAGTGCATCCGGTTTCGCGCACGAGACACTTTGTCTGCAAGCTCTGTCTCGCCTGTCGTCAGCGGATTGGTGTTCGGCATTTCGAACACGGCCGTCACGCCGCCGAGCACCGCGCCGCGCGAACCTGTTTCGAGGTCTTCCTTGTGCGTCGGGCCGGGTTCGCGGAAATGCACCTGGCTGTCGATCACGCCCGGCAGGATTGTCAGGCCCCGGCAGTCGATCAGTTCACCCGCCGACGCCCGCGAGAGATCGCCGATGGCGGCGATCGTATCGCCGATCACGCCGATGTCGCGCTGGCCGCGCCCGTCGTGATTGACGAGTTCGCCGCCGGACAGAATGAGATCGAAAGTCTGGGTCATCGGTCGTTCCTTGCTCGGCGCCCGGTTTAGACCAACCTGCGCCCGCACGGAACAGCCGGGGCCGCCGGCCTCTGGCCGGCATCGTGCAGGGAGAGGCCGGAAGCCCGCGGTCCCGGCGCTTGACTTGGCCGCGCGCCGACACAATTTGCGCAAGCTCTACAGGATTGTCTCATGCCCGCCGTATATCTGTCCGACCGCGCCATTCTCTCCGTTTCCGGCGAGGAGGCGCGCAGCTTCCTGCAGGGTCTCGTCACCTGCGACATGGCGAAGGCCGCGCCCGGCGCGCCGGGCTTCGGCGCCCTGCTGACGCCGCAGGGCAAGATCCTCTTCGATTTTCTCATTGTCGCTGATGGAGAGCGGTTCCTGCTCGATACGGCGAAGGACAAGGCCGCCGATCTTCTGAAGCGGCTGACCTTCTATCGCCTGCGAGCGAAGGTCGTCCTGGCCAATCTCTCCGACGAGGCGAAGGGAGACGAGGCGCTGGCCGTGGCCGCCCTGTGGGGCGATGCGGCGGCGCCGGATGGCGCGATCGTCTTTGACGATCCGCGCGCGCCCGCGCTCGGCAAGCGCGCGATCCTGCCTCTCGGCGCCGCCCGCGCTTTCGGCGATCCGCGCGAGGCCTACGAAGCCCATCGCATCGCCTGCGGCGTTCCGGCGGGCGGGCTCGATTTCGCCTATGGCGACGCCTTTCCGCACGAGACCAATATGGACCTGCTGCACGGCGTCGCCTTCGACAAGGGCTGCTATGTGGGCCAGGAGGTCGTCTCGCGCATGCAGCACCGTGGCCTCGTGCGCAAGCGCATCGTGAAGATCGCGCTCGACGGCGCGGCGGAACCGGGCGCGGAAATCCGCGCCGGCGAGATCGCCATCGGCGTGCTGGGCGGCGCGCAGGGCGGGCAGGGGCTGGCGACGGTGCGTCTCGATCGGCTCGATGACGCCAAGGACGCGCCGCTTGCGGCTGCGGCGGCGAAGGTGCGCGTGCTGGAGCGCGAGCCTTCAGGCTCGCATTGATTTCAGCGAGCCTGAAGGCTCGCGCTCCACTTTCGCGATTCGCCCCTTTTCGCTATTCAGGCGCATGGCCAAGAAACCCGAGCCGCGCCCTCCTGTGATGCATGACGACGGCCTCGCCCGCTGCGGCTGGCCGGGCATTGATCCGCTCTACGTCGCCTATCACGACACCGAATGGGGCGTGCCCGAATACGATTCGCGCGCGCTGTTCGAGAAGCTGCTGCTGGACGGCTTTCAGGCCGGCCTGTCGTGGATAACCATCTTGCGCAAGCGCGACAATTTCCGCAAAGCCTTCGACGGCTTCGAGCCGAAGAAAATCGCGCGCTATACGCCGGCGAAGCTCGAGAAGTTGATGGCCAACGAAGGCATCGTCCGCAACCGCCAGAAGATCGAGGGCTCGGTTCTCTCCGCGCGGGCCTATCTGAAGATTGAAGAAGACGAAGGCTTCTCGAACTTCCTGTGGAAATTCGTCGACGGAAAGCCCGTGCAGAACGGGCTGCGCGATCTCAACGACATACAGGCGGAAACCGAGACGTCGAAAAAAATGTCGAAGGCGCTGAAGGAAGCAGGGTTCAAATTCTGCGGCCCGACCATCGTCTACGCCTTCATGCAGGCGACGGGCATGGTCAACGATCATCTCGTCGGCTGCCACTGCCACGCCAAATGCGCGGCGCTTGCCGTGCGCAAGTGATGGCCAAGGCCGCCAAGCCGCCGCGCGCCTGGCAGCGCATGTTGTCGGGCCGCCGTCTCGACCTGCTCGATCCTTCGCCGCTCGATGTCGAGATCGAGGATATCGCGCACGGCCTCGCGCGCGTCGCGCGCTGGAACGGCCAGACGTCCGGCCCGCACATTTTTTCCGTCGCGCAGCATTCGCTGCTGGTCGAGCACATCGCCTCTGCGCTCGACATCGGCATTGGCGCGCGTGGCGCGATGTTCGCGCTGCTGCACGATGCGCCCGAATACGTCGTCGGCGACATGATCTCGCCGTTCAAGGCGGTGATCGGCGACAGCTACAAGGATGTCGAGCATCGCATCCTCGCCGCCATAATGCTGCGCTTCAGTCTGCCCGCGAAACCGGCGGTCGCGCTCGAAAAACTCGTCAAGAAGGCCGACCGCGCCGCCGCCTTTTTCGAGGCCACGACGCTTGCAGGCTTCGATCTGGGCGAGGCGCGCGCCTTTTTCGGCCAGCCGGAGGTCAGGCCGCGTGGCCTCGAGGCGCTGCTTGAGCCAATATCCTCCGCAGACGCAGAGCAGCGATTCCTCGATCGCTTCCGCGCCATCGAAGGAGAGCGCTGATGCCGCGCGTGCATGTCTGCCCGCTGGCCCACATCGACGCCATCGCGCATGCGAGCGGCGCACGGTCGCTGGTGACTCTCATCAACGTCGGCACGCCGGTCGAGCGTCCCGCCTGCATTGCGCCGGAGCGGCATCTTTTCATCGGCATGTCGGACATCTCCCAGCCGGCGCCGGGCCATGTCGCGCCCGATACGGACCATGTCGACACGCTGCTCTCTTTCGTGCGCGCATGGGACAGGCGCGAGCCGCTGCTCATCCATTGCTGGGCCGGAGTTTCGCGCTCTACTGCGGCGGCGTTCGTGACGGCCTGCGCGCTCAATCCGCAGCGCGACGAAGCCGAAATCGCATCCGCCATCCGCGCTTCCTCGCCGACCGCCACGCCGAACACGCGCTTCGTCGCCATGGCCGACAGGCGTCTCGGCCGCGCGGGCCGCATGATCGCGGCGATCGAAGAGATCGGGCGGGGGGAGGATTGTTTCGAGGGCGTGCCATTCGCCCTGGGCCTGTAAGACGCAACATCCCGGCGTGCGATTTCGTACAGGCGGCCCCGCGCGCCGTCCGCATCTTGCGCCGGTCCGCGATTCGGCCTCGGCTGCCGCATGGGCCTGGGGAGTGACATGATCGAATTGCTCGTGCTCGCGGGGCTGTTGATCGGCCTGTCTGGTCCTGTTGCGATTTTCGTCGCCCTGTCGGCGCGTGGGCGCCTCGCGCGGGCGGAGCGGCGCATCGCCGAGCTCGAGGTGCGGACGGCGGGCGCAGGCTTTGC
>JASGFP010000108.1:0-13336 GCA_047605445.1 Rhodoblastus sp. | reverse complement strand
CGGGCCTCGCGCGCGGCCGCGAGGCGCTGGGCCAGGTCCGCTTCCAGCGCGCCGGCGACGAAGGGCTCGTCGTCGCGCTCCGTCGCGCCGCCGGACGATTTGCGGAACGCACCGGGCTGCCCGTCGAGACGGCGCTCGACGCCGGCGTCGAGGTCCACGGCGAGCAGGCCGAGCGTCTCTACCGGATAGCCGAGGAAGCGCTGCGCAATGTCGAACGCCACGCGCAGGCGGCGAACGTCCGGATCGCCGCGGCGGCGGACGGTGAGTGGATAGCGATAGAAATCGTCGACGACGGGCGCGGATTCGACCCGAATGCGGCAAAACCCGGCCATTACGGGGTTGCGGGCATGACGGAACAGGCCCACATGATCGGCGGACATTTGACCATCGAAACGAGCCCCGGCCAGGGCGTGCGTATAAACATACGCGCTCCGCTCGTGTATCAGGAGCGATAGACATGCCCGGGACGTCCGAGGACCCGCCGCCGACGCGCGTGATGATCGTCGAGGATCAGCAGTTGATCCGCCGCGCATTCAAGACGATGCTGTCGCTCGAGCCCGATCTCGACGTCGTCGCGGAAGCTGGCGATGGCGTGGAGGCCGTGCGGCTGGCGAAGCTCACCCGGCCGGACGTGATCCTGATGGATCTGCAGATGCCGCGCCTGGGCGGCGTCGCGGCGACGCGGCAGATTCTTGCGGATCTGCCGGACACGCGGATCATCGTGCTGACGACGTTCGACAGTGACGAAGTCGTCCTCGACGCCATATCGGCCGGCGCGTTTTCCTATCTGCTGAAGGACGCCGCGGAGGCCGACATTCTCGCGACAATTCGTGGCGAAACGCGTCTCTCGCCCTCGGTCGCCGCCAAGGTGCTGGATGCGGTCCGGCGATCCCATGCAATCAGCGCGCCCACGCAGGTCCAGAACGTCTCGGAATCGCTGACGGATCGGGAGGAGGCCATTCTGCGCCTCGTCTCGGCAGGCCGGAGCAACAAGGAAATCGCCAATACGCTGAGCCTGGCGGAAGGCACGGTGAAGAACTACGTCAGCCGGATCATGGACAAGCTGAATGTGCGTTCGCGCACGGAGCTCGCGGTCAAGGCGGTCAAATCCCACGCCAGATGACGAAAGTCATCCTCACGTAGTGACGATGGTCAGGTGTATATACCTGAACGAAATGAGATTGACGCATCGACGTTCACGAAAGGACGCCGGCCATGCTCAATCGCAACCTCAAGACAGCCGTAGCCGATGAGTTCGACAACGAACCGGCGCTGCCCACAAACGATTCAGTCCCGCTCTCCGTCGTCATCGCCACCGACCACCCGGCCAACGCGCAGGCGCTCGTCGCGGCCTGCGAACTCATGTCCGCCTTCGCCTGTCGCGTGCGCGTCGCCTCGCTGCACGGCGATCCCTCACGCCTGCGCGCACGGCCGGACGAGATTCTGATCGTCGACCTGGCCAATGCGTTCGACAGCCGGCTCGATCCGTCCCGCTACCCCGCCTCGCCCTGCATATCGATCGTCCATGCCGCCGACAGCCATTCGGTCGATCTTGCGCACACCCATGCCGCGTTGCGCTTCGCAGACCTCACGCCTGCCGCGCTCGAGCTTGCGGTGCGGCTTGCCCAGAACAATTGCCGTTCGACGATGATCGCGCGCCGCGCCGCCGAAGCCGCCGAACGCGCGGCGATCGCAGCGCGCGAAGCGCAATCGCGCGCGCTCGAAGAAATCAGCCCAAGCGCCCACGCCCTTCAGGGGCTGCTTGAAATCATGAGCGCGGACGCCGATGCGCCAAATGGCCAGGCGACCGCTCAATTCAGGCTGCTGCAGAAATGGGCGCGCGATCTCATCGCCGCCGTCGGTCGCCACCAGGACGCCGTGGCGGCAATTTCCGCAGAGACGGATCTGTCTGCGATCGTCGAAGACGCAATCGCCCTGCTCAAGGCGAAGTCCGACGGTCTCGGTCACACCGTGGTCTTTTCCGCGCCCGGCGAACCGGTTCTGACGCCGGTCGATGCGCAGCGATTGCAGGCGGCGGTCCGCCAACTCATCGAATGTGCGCTCGATCGCGAAGGCAGCGCCCGGCGCATCGATATCGTGCTCTGGCAATCCATGGAGGACGTGCGGTTGGCGCTGGTCAGCGGACCGCCTGCGCGTCGGGGCCTGGAGTCGGACGAAAATTACGCCCTGCCTCCGGTGCGCGCCGCGGGCTTGCCCGACGCCGGCTACGTCGGCGCTCTCGCGCTGCTGCGCGAACTCGGCGCAACCGTCGAGGCCAATTGCGCCGACGCATCTGGCGCGAGCCTGCTCATCTCGATGCCGCTCGCCTGAGCGGCTAGATTCCGCGTCGGCAGATGTCGGCGCCGATGCCTTGAAACAGATCCGCGACGCCGTCGCCGGTGCGCGCGCTCGTGCGCACCACGTCCTGCGGCGCAAGTCCTGCGCCCGCGAAGGCCGCAGCTTCCATGTCGGCGAGATCGATCTTGTTGACGATTACCCTTGTCGGCCTGCCGGGAAAGGCGTCGGCGAAACTCACGGCGAGCCGCGCCGCCTTCGCGAGCGTTGCAGGCCGCGTCGCATCCGACACGATCAGCGCGCCCGAAGCGCCCTTGATGTAGACCGTCTCGAAGATGCGCGCGCCGAAATCGCCGTCGGTATCCCACAGCATCAGCTTCATCGACCGTCCGTCGTCGAGCGATATGTCATGCGAAAGAATGTCGACGCCGATCGTCGACTTGTACTCGCCCTCGAAACGGTCGAAGACGAAGCGCCGCGCCAGCGACGATTTGCCGACGCCGATCTCGCCGAGCAGCATGACCTTGGCCGACAGCGTCACGGGTGCGGCTCGTCCGGAGAAGAAAGCTCGAATGTCACGCGGCGTTCGCGCGGGTCCGCCGTCGTCGCGCCGATATTCGCGCTCGATCTCGTGACGATTTGAAGCCGCGACCGGTCGACGCCCTGCGCGACGAGCATGTCCACAACCGCGTTCGACCGCTTCTGCGCGATCCCGAGATTGAGTTTCGCGCTTCCCGTCGGATCCGTGTAGCCGACGACGCGCAGCGAAAGATCCGTGTTCTTCATCGCCGCCGCGATCTCTCCGGCGCGCTGCTCGGCGAGGCGCCGGTCGACAAGGGTGTCGTCGGTCGAAAAATAGACAGCGCTGTCGGCGACGAGCGCAATCAGCCTGTCGCGCGGCGTCCGCGCCGTCGCCGCGGCAAGCGCGGCGAGCTTGCCCGAAATGTCCTTGGCCTCGGCGCGCGCCATGGCCGCCGCCTCGTTCGACGAGGACGTCAGCGCCGCCAGCCGCGTTTCGGCTTCTTTCGCGCTCGCCGACATTTGCGCGATCCGATCCGCGATCTCGTCCTGGCGCTTTCGAATGTCCTGCAATTGCGCGACGGCGCCGACGCTTGTGGTGCGCGCGACGACGGCATAAGGCGCGGCGGGCCCTTTCAACGCGTCGGCGACGGCCGCCGCCGCAGCATCCGAAGGCGCAAGCCCGGCGAGCGTCACGGTTCTCGAGGCATGGTCGATCGACACGCGCAACGGAAAAGCGTCGAGCCCCGGCTGGGCGGCCTGCGCGGCCGCGAAGGCCGCCTCAATGCGCCGGTCATACACGCCATGAAGGATCGGTCCGCTCGCCCACCACGCCAGCAGCCCGAGCGCCACACAGCCGGCCAGGATCAGCGGAAGCTTCGATTTCTTCTCGGCCGGCGCGGACTGCCTGAACAGCGCCTCGGCCATCTGTGCGAGCGCGGGATTGGCCTGGTCGGGCGCATGGTCGACGCGCGAGACAAGAGACAGGAAGGCGTCGTCGACCTCGCGCTCGTGCTCGGGACGTAGCGCGCCTGCGCATTCGGCGGCGACGAGATAGACAGGCGCGCCGCGCAGGAACACGCGCGCCTCGCCGAGATCGAGCGTGCGCAATTCGCCGCTGCGCGATCCGTAGACGCTGGAAGCGAATTCGGTGATGGCGGCGATCAGTCCGCTCACCAGTTCCGACTGGTCGTCGGATTCCGCGTCGGCGTGCCAGGACGCGACCAGCCGGCCGCTGCCGCGTTCGAGCAGCAGCAGGCGGCGCAACGACGGCCGCTGCGCATCGGCGAGAAGCAGTTCGCTGACCGGCCTGCCCGTCCGCAGCGCCTGCAGGCGCAGCCGCCAGTAGCGGGTCGACATCGAGCGGTCGATCCGCTCGTTGAGATCGGCGACGAGATCGCGGAAGGCGTTGGCGACCGCCGCCGCCACAAGGCGCCCGGTGATCGGGTACAGCGCCTCGACCATCATGTCTTTTGAATTCTTGATCTCGCTGCGGATCGCTGCGACCACGACGGGCGCGACGGCGCCGGCGAGCTCGCGATGGCGGGCGATCTCGGCCTTGCGGAAGGCCTCCACGAGAATTTCGGACGTGGCCTGTTCCAGCCGGTCCGGAGCGCCAACGCGGCTTTCGAGCGCGTCGACCCGCGCTTCCAGCCGGTCGGTCTCCGGCCGCAGCAGCAATTGCTTGAGCCGGTCGAATTCGAACTCCGGCTGGCTGGCCGGCCGGTTCATGTCAACGGGCCTTTCCGCCCGCTCCCAGCGCCCGGATGGTCGCGCCGAGGTCGGCGATCGCCTGCCCTATATTGTCGATCGACTGGTTGTGCTTGCTGTCCGTGTCGCGGCCCTGCTGCGACAGCATGGCCTCCAGCGACGCAAACCGCGCGGCCATGTCGTCGCGCAGCAGCGCGATCTGGCGGTCGATCTCGTCGAGCCGCGCCTCGGTCGAGCGCTTGGTGGCGCCGAACAGCAGTTCGCGCACCTGATCAATGGCGCCGGACTCGGCGGCCGCAACAGCGATGGCGGCGCCGTTGGCGGCGTCTGGCTTATTGTTGTTACGCATAGAACTTCCCCTGATCTCCGTCGGCTCGGTCGGATATCGGACATTATCCGATCCCGCGCGGTTGCGCTAAGTAAAACGTCAACAGATATACTTTTGGCGGCGCCCTGATCCACGGCGTGGTGAATCGCGCTGTCGCGCCAGCCGGTTAACTCCGGCGCAACGACGCGCCGCTAGACTGCGGCGCTTCGCCTGACGGGCGCAATCGAGGTCGCGATGTTCGACGACGCCAAGTTCGATAGAGCCGGATCCGGCGGGACGATGTCCAACGCCACTCCCGCCCTGCGCCTGCAGGCGCTTGTCAAATCGTTCGGCAAGCCGGCGGTGGACCGGCTCGATCTCACGATCGGCGCCGGCGAATTCTACGCCCTGCTCGGCCCCAACGGCGCCGGCAAGACGACGACGCTGCGCATGGTGGCGGGCCTCCTGCCGCCCGATTCCGGCGCCGTCTCGATCTTCGGCGTCGACGCTTTGCGCGACCCCATCGCCGCCAAGCGCGTCACCGCCTGGCTGCCGGACGAGCCCATGCTTTACGACAAGCTCACGCCGCTCGAATATCTCGAATTCGTCGCCGGCCTCTGGGGCGTTCCGCCGGAAGTCGCCGAGCCGCGGGCGGAGGAGTTGCTGGCCACGCTCGGCCTCGCCGACAACGCCCATAGCCGCTGCGAAGGCTTTTCGCGCGGCATGAAGCAGAAGGTGGCGCTGGCCGGCGCGCTCATCCACGACCCGAAACTGCTCATGCTCGACGAGCCGCTCACCGGCCTCGACGCACAGGCGGCGCGACTGGTGAAGGACATTCTGCGCGAGCGGACGCAGCGCGGCTGCGCCGTCATCCTGACGACCCACATCCTTGAAGTCGCCGAACGGCTCGCCGACCGCATCGGCATCATCCAGCACGGCCGCCTCGTCGCCGAGGGCGGCCTTGCCGACCTCCAGGCGCAGGCCGGCGGCGCGGGCGCCACGCTCGAGGAAGTCTTCCTGACGCTTACCGGCGCGCCTGCCGACCGCGCCGCCTGATGAAACTCGAGCCCGCCACCTTTCTCTGGTTTGCAGCGCACGATCTCACGCTGGCCCGCCGCCGCGTCCGGGACTTTTTCGGCAAGTCCGGCCCGATCAAGATAGCCCTCATTCTCGGCGCGGCGCTGCTCATCTTCCATGCGCTCGCGCTGTTTGCGCTCGACACGGCGCTCGAGGAATTCGACGCGAGCCCGCTCGGGCTCTATCCCTATGTCGGCGCGGCCGCGCTCTTCATCCTGCCGTGGATCGTCTCGCAGGCGCTCACCAACGCCACGCGCGCGCTCTACACGCGCGGCGATCTCGACATCATCCTGTCCTCGCCCATGCCCGCGCGGCCGGTCTTCGCCGCGCGCAGTCTGGCGATCGCGCTGGAATCGATTCTTTCGGTGGCGATCTTCGTGCTGCCGATCGCCAATGCGCTCGCCCTGCTGGCCGGGGCGCGCTGGCTCGCCATCTATCCCGCGCTCGCCGCCGCTGGCCTGTTCGGAACGGCGATCGGCCTCGTGCTGATGCTGGGCCTGTTCCGCCTCGTCGGCCCGCGACGCACGCGCGTCGTCGCCAATGTGCTGGCGACGCTGATCGGCGCATCCTTCGCCATCGGCCTTCAGGCTTACAACATCGCCTCGCCCGGCGCGCGCATCGCACTGGGCGAATGGGTCGCCGGCGCGCGCTCTGGCGGCCTGCTCGACATGGACGGCGCGGCCTGGCTGCCGATCCGCGCGGCGGCGGGCGAGCCTTGGGCGTTGATCCTGTGGTGCGGCGTCTCGGTCGCGATCTTCCTTGCAGCCGTTCTCACGCTCGGCGATTTTTTCATGCGCGGCGCCGGCGCCGCCATCGGCTCGGAGCGCCGCGAAGCCCCGGCGCGCAAACGCGCCGCGCGCTTCAGGGCGGGCGTCGGCGCGGCGCTGCGCCGCAAGGAATGGCGGCTCATTTCGCGCGATCCCGGCCTCGCCTCGCAGATCCTTCTGCAGATCATCTACACCACGCCCATCTCCGTCGTGCTCTGGCGCGCGATGGGACCGAACGGCTCGCTGGCGCTGGCGACCGCGCCCGCGCTGGTGGCCGTCGCCTCCAATGTCGCCGCCTCGCTCGCCTGGCTGGCCATATCGAGCGAGGATGCGCCGGAATTTTTGGCGACCGCCCCCGTCTCGCGCGGCGAGATCGAACGGCGCAAGCTGGAGGCCATCGCGCTGCCGCTCCTCGCCATCGTCGCCCTGCCGCTCGCCTTCGTCTGGTCGGCGGGCTTCAAGGCGGGGCTCGTGACGACGGCCTATGTGGTCGCCGCCGCCATCGCCGCCGCCCTTCTCAACATGTGGCATCCCGTGCCCGGCCGCCGCGGCGACATCCTGCGCCGGCACAGCCAGTCCAAGCTCGTCGCCATGATGGAGCATCTCCTGTCGCTGCTCTGGGCGGTTGCTCTGGCGCTCACCGCCTTCGGTTCGTGGGCGGCGGCCATCCCGGTCGCCTGCGCTTTCTTTCTTATCTGGACGCAGCGGCCAAAGGCCGCTTTGGCCGCCGCCTAGACCTCGGCTCCCGCGCGCGCTAGCTGGTTCTGCAACCAAGGAGGACGCCGTGTTTCGCTTCTTTCTCGTTCTTGCGCTCTGCCTGCCCGCAATCGCGCCGGCGGCGGCGCAACCCGTTCCGAAACTCGACTATCGCAAGACCTGCGCGGAGACGCCCGCCGTCGGCATGGACAAGAAATCTACCCTCGAAGCCTGCCTGCGCGACGAGGCCGACGCCAGGAAGCAATTGCCGCCGGTCTGGCGCAAGGCGAGCCCCAAGGCGCGCGGCGACTGCCTCGCCGAAACGACACAGGGCGGGGTGCCCAGCTATGTCGAACTCATCACCTGTCTCGAAGGAACGATGAGCGCGAGGGCGAAATAGGTCACGCCCGCGACCGCCGGCCCTCGATCGGATAGGCGGGATCGTTGTAGCCGGGCGTGGAGGGGTGGCCCGTGACGACCAGCCGGTCGATCAGCGCTTCGTCCTCCGCCGTGAAATCGTGCTTCAGCGCGCCGACATAATCGGCCCATTGCGCCTCGGTGCGCGGTCCCGCGATCGCCGAGGTGACGAAGCGGTTGTTCAGCACCCACAGCAGCGCGAACTGGCCGGCCGTCATGCCGCGCGCTTCGGCATGCTTCCTGATCTCCTGCGCGAGCGCGAGCGATTCCGGACGCCATTCCGTCTGCATGATGCGCGTGTCGGACCGCCCCGCGCGCGTGCCTTCCGGCGGCGGCGCTGAGGGATCGTATTTGCCCGACAGCACGCCGCGCGCCAGCGGCGAATAGGGAACCACGCCGAGCCCGTAATAGCCGCAGGCCGGCAGATGCTCGACCTCCGGCATCCGGTTCATGGCGTTGTAATAGGGCTGGCTGACGACGGGCCGGCCCACACCGAGCCGGTCGCAGATGGCGCAGATTTCCGCAACGCGCCACGCGCGGAAATTCGACACGCCGAAATGCCGGATTTTTCCGGCGCGCACGAGATCGCCGATGGCGAGAACGGTCTCTTCGAGCGCGGTCCCGTGATCCTCGCGGTGGAGGTAGTAGACGTCGATCGTCTCCACGCCGAGGCGCCGAAGCGAAGCCTCGCAAGCCTGCATCATCCATACGCGCGACAGGCCTCGATGATTGCGGATTTTGCCGAAGGCGTTGCCGACCTTGGTCGCCAGCACCCATTCGCTGCGCGATCCCTTGATCGCGCGCCCGACGATCTCCTCCGAAACGCCCTCGCCATAGACATCGGCCGTGTCGATGAAATTGACGCCCGCCTCGCGCGCCGAGGCGATGATGCGCGCCGAGGTCGCCTCGTCGGTCGCCCCGCCGAAATTCATCGTGCCGAGGCAGATCGTGGAGACATCGAGGCCCGATCGGCCGAGCTTGCGGTACTTCATGCGGTGCTGCTTTCTTCCCGTCGCGGGGAGCGAACGACGACGCCGGCCGCCAGGACAGGCCATCCTAGGCCGGGGCGCCCCACCGGCCAATCGTGCGGCGCCCAGATGCCGGGCGGGCATGGCTGACAAGCCCGAAGCACATGGCGCAGCCATTGATTTTCAGTCCCGCCAGCAAATAATAAGCACACACATATAATGCTGGCTTACGAAATGCCGGCGCATATATTTCTTGGGACGACCGACATGCCCCCCGGGCCCTACCAACAGACGCTGGGCTTCATTCTCAACGACACCGCGCGCCTGCTGCGCAAGCGCTTCGAGCAGCGCGCCCGGCACATCGGGCTGACCCGCGCGCAATGGCAGGCGCTCGCCTATCTCGCGCGCAACGAGGGCATCCAGCAGAGCGCGCTCGCCGAAATTCTCGAAGTCGAGCCGATCACGCTCGGCCGCATCCTCGACCGGCTGGAGGCCGCAGACCTGATCGAGCGCCGCCGCCACGCCGCCGACCGGCGCGTCTGGCTGCTGCATCTGCAGCCGAAAGCGCATGCGCTGATCAAGGACATGTTCGAGATCGGCGACGCGACCCGCGAAGAGGCGCTGGCCGGCGTCAGCGGCCCGGACCGCGAGGCGCTGACGCGCATACTCATCGCCATGAAAGCCAATCTGGCCGAAGCCTGTGGCAAACCCGTCGAGGGCGCCCTTCCAGCGCGGAGAGCGAGCAATGGCTGAACCCGCCCGCCGTCTCGAAACTGAAGCCGGCCGTCCGGCCTTGCAGCCTGTCGCCTCCCAGCCCGCCACGTCGGAAGCGCCGCAGCGCGAGCCGCGCATCGAGAGCGAGCCGCCGCGGGACGTGAAGAAGCCGCGCAACCTGCGCGGTCCGCTTCTGATCGCCGGCCCCCTGGTCGCGATCGCGCTCGCGCTTTGGGCCTATCTCGCCGGCGGGCGCTTCGCCTCGACCGAGGACGCCTACATCAAGGCCGACATCGTCAACGTCGCCAACGACATTTCCGGCATCGTCGCCGGCGTCGACGTCAAGGAAGGACAAGCCGTCCGCAAGGGCGACCTGCTGTTCCATCTCGACGACGAGCCCTATCGCATCGCGCGCGAGGGCGCGGACGCGCAGCTTGGAATCGTCTCCAACCAGTTGATGGCGGCCAAGGCCAATTACGCGCAGGCCAAGGCGCAGATCGAACAGGCCAAGGCCGATCTCGACTTCTACGCTAAGACGAAATCGCGCCAGACCGACCTGCTCGACCGCAAGGTCGCAACGCAGGCCGCCGTCGACCAGGCGCAGCGCGACTATCTCGGCGCGCAATCGCGGCTGGTCGGCGCGCAGAAGCAGGTGGATTCGCTGCTCGCCCAGCTCGGCGGCAAGCCGGACCAGCCGGTCGAGAAATACGCGCAATACCAGCAGGCGAAGGCCACGCTCGACAAGGCCGACCGAGATTTGCGCCGCACCCGCGTGGTGGCCTCTGTCGACGGCGTCGCCACCAATGTCGCGCAGGTCCAGCCCGGCAATTTCCTCGCCGCGTCGCAGGCCGCGATGAACATCGTCTCGCGCGAAAACATGTGGGTCGACGCAAATCTCAAGGAAACCGATCTCGCGCATGTGAAGATCGGCGATCCCGCTACCATTTCCGTCGACGCCTATGACGGGCGCGTGTGGAAGGCGCATGTCGCCTCGATCGCGCCGGCGACCGGCTCGGAATTCTCAGTGCTGCCGGCGCAGAATTCCTCCGGCAATTGGGTAAAGGTCGTGCAGCGTCTGGCCGTTCGTCTCGCAGTGGAGCCCGATAAGGACGCGCCGCCGCTGCGCGCGGGCATGAGCGTGACAGCTTCCGTCGACACCGGCGTCAAGCGCTCGCTCGCGACGCTGCCGCGCGACCTCCTGCGCATGGTGGGCCTGTAGCCATGTCCGCCGCCGATCCGCAGGTTCCCAATCGCGGATTGCTCACCGTCTGCGTGATGGCCGCCACCATCATGCAGGCGCTGGACACGACCATCGCCAATGTCGCGCTGCCCTACATGCAGGGTTCTCTTTCGGCGACGCAGGACCAGATCACCTGGGTTCTGACCTCCTACATCGTCTCGGCCGCCATCTTCATGCCGACGACTGGATTTCTGACGGCCCGCTTCGGCCGCAAGAAGCTTCTGGTGACGGCGGTCGCCGGCTTCACCATTGCGTCGGGCCTGTGCGGCGCGGCGCAGACGCTCGGCCAGATGGTGATCTTCCGCCTGCTGCAGGGCGTGTTCGGCGCAGCGCTCGTGCCGATGTCGCAGGCGATCCTGCTCGACTCCTATCCGCGTGAAAAACACGGATCGGCGATGGCGATCTGGGGCGTCGGGGTGATGGTGGGACCGATCCTGGGTCCCATGCTCGGCGGCTGGCTCACCGAATATTACAACTGGCGCTGGGTCTTCTACATCAACGTGCCGATCGGAATCGCCGTCGTCTTCGGTCTGCTGGCCGTGCTGACCGAGAGCAGGACGCAGGCGATGCGCTTCGACTGGTTCGGCTTCGCGACATTGAGTCTCGCGGTCGGCGCCTTGCAGATGATGCTCGACCGGGGCCAGCTCGTCGACTGGTTCTCTTCCACCGAGATCGTGCTCGAGGCCGCGCTCGCTGTGCTCGCGCTCTATCTCTTCCTCGTTCACATGGCGACGGCGGAGAAGCCCTTCATCGACCCCCGGCTGTTCGCCGACCGCAATTTCCGCGTCGGCATCATGCTGATCTTCGTCGTCGGCGTGATCCTGCTGGCGAGCGTCGCGCTGCTGACGCCCTACCTGCAGACCCTGATGGGCTATCCCGTGCTGACGGCGGGCCTCATTCTCGGCCCGCGCGGCATCGGCACCATGGTCGCCATGATGATCGTCGGCCGCCTGCTCGGCCGCATCGATCCGCGCATTTTCCTCCTGCTCGGCCTCGGCCTGTCCTCCTTCGCGCTCTACGAGATGACCTGGTATACGCCGGATGTCTCCGCGCGCGCGCTGCTCATCAACGGCATCATCCAGGGTTTCGGCCTGGGCTTCCTGTTCACGCCGCTGTCGACCGTCACCTTCGCGACCCTGCCGGCGCACCTGCGCACGCAGGCGACCGCGCTGTTCAGCCTGTTGCGCAATCTCGGCTCGTCGATCGGCGTGTCCGTCGTCATGTTCATGCTCGCGCGCAACATGCAGATCGTTCACGCCGAACTCGTCCACAACGCCACGCCGCTCAATCCGGCGCTGCAAGCCTTCCCGGCCAGCCAGATCTGGAACCTCAAGACGCTCGCCGGTCGCGCCGCGCTGAACATGGAAATCACCAAACAGGCCGAAATCATCGCCTACATGAACGACTACAAGCTGCTCGCCATTCTCGCGCTGGCCGCCGCGCCTCTGGTGCTGCTGCTGGGCAAGCCGGAGGACCGCATGGTCGATCCCGCGCATGCGGTGATGGAATAGGACGAGCAGATCGCGCCGCCCGCTCTCCCAGGCAGCGGGGGAGGGCAAGGGAGAGGGCGATGCCGCTCCTACTTCTTTGGACGAAAGGCGACGATGTGTTTCGGATCGGTGTCGATCCACGCCGCGCCCATCAGCTCGAGGCAGTAGGGCACGGCGGCCATGATCGAATCCAGGCAAAGGTCGATCGAGCGCGGACTGCCGGGAAGATTGACGACGAGACACTTGCCGCGCTGCGCGGCGAGCTGCCGCGACAGGATCGCGGTCGGCGTCTGCGCAAGGGAAGCCTGACGCATCTTCTCGCCGAAGCCCGGAAATTCACGCGGCGCAGCCGCGAGCGTCGCCTCGGGCGTGAGATCGCGCGCCGATGGCCCGGTGCCGCCGGTCGTCAGCACGAGATCGCATCCCGCATTGTCGACGAGATCGATGATTGTGTCGCGCACGCTCTCGAAGCCGTCGGGGATCACGCGCCGCTCGATGCGGAACGGCGTCGTCAGCACGCGCGCGAAATAGGTTTCGATCGCGGGGCCCGAAATATCCTCGTAGACGCCGGCGCTCGCGCGGTCGGAGGCGGTGACGACGCCGATGACAGCATCCTTCTTCAATTCGTTCATCCCTCGATTGCCCCGGCATCGCGCGAAAGGAGCGCGAGCGCATCGTCTTCCTTGAGCGCAACGCCCGTCTGCCTCAGCCGCCGGGCGAGCGTCATGATGGCGACGATCTTTCGCACGGCTTCCGCAATCGGCAAACCTTGAGGACGGATGTTGGAGACGCAATTGCGCTGCGCGTCCGTCGTTGCGCCCGGCTGCGGCGCGAAGGCGATATAGGCGCCGACACTGTCGGGCGAAGACAGGCCCGGCCGCTCGCCAATCAGCATGACCACAAGATCGGCGCCGAAGCTCGCCGCGATCTCGTCGCCGAGCGCCACCCGCGCCATCGTCGCGATCGCAGGCGGCGCCCAGCGCCATTCCGGCGTCGCAGACAACAGCCCCCGCGCCAGCGCTGGCCCATGCTCCTGCATGGCGCGCGCGGAAAGCCCGTCGCCGAGGACCAGCGCACAATCGTAGCGCCCGGCGAGCCTTTCACGCGACGCACCGGACAGGCGGCGGCCTTCGTCC
>JASGFP010000107.1:0-13385 GCA_047605445.1 Rhodoblastus sp. | reverse complement strand
CGGCAAGCGCCGGCGCGGGTAGCGCGATAGCGGCGGCGACGCGGTCCGGCGCGCCAAGCTTGTGCAGGCGCGGCCCGGCAAGCACGAGATGCGCCTGCCCATCCGCGAGCCCGGCGAGCGCGGCCACGCCGGCGCTGTCCAGTCCTTCGACGGGCGCGGCCAAGAGCGCGGCTGTCGCCGTTTCGATCACGACCGGCCGGCCGGCCCGGAACTCGGCGATAGCCCGTTCCGCGGCCAGCTGGTCGCGCGGCACGCCGCCCAGCAATCCCTCGATACCCATTCCTGTCCCAGTTCGATCGGCGCTGAGCCGTCCATTTGCCCGTTATATATAGTCGCCCGGCGGCAATGACGAAATGTAGGCCGTCCGACGCGCATCGGATGTATTGCAAACTCGGCTGGTTAGCCAGCAGGCCGCGCTTCTGGCATGGGGCAATTTGACCATGCCCGCGCCCGCCCTTATTGGAGCGGCATGGCGCTGAAACCCATCATCTGCATTCCAGATAACCGTCTGAGGCTCGTCTCCCGACCCGTCGAACGCGTCGACGACGACGTCAGGCGGCTGATGGATGACATGCTCGAGACCATGTACGACGCGCCCGGCATCGGCCTCGCCGCGATCCAGATCGCGGTTCCCAAACGCGTCGTCGTGATCGACACGGCCAAGGAGGGCGAGGACGCCCGCCCCATCTGCTTCGTGAACCCGGAAATCGTCTGGTCGTCCGAGGAAAAGCGCGTCTATCAGGAAGGCTGCCTGTCGATCCCCGAATATTACGAGGATGTGGAGCGCCCGTCCCGCGTGAAGGCCCGCTATCTCGACCGCGAGGGCCGCGAGAACGAGCTGGAGGCCGACGGCCTGCTGGCGACAGCGCTGCAGCACGAGATCGACCATCTCAACGGCGTCCTGTTCATCGACTATCTTTCGCGGCTGAAGCGCGAGCGTGTCTGGAAGAAATTCGAGAAGATCGCCCGCCGCAACGCCGACGAGCCGGGCCACCCCGCCCACGATTCCCGCGAGCTTTGAGGCGGCGCCGATGCGCGTCGTCTTCATGGGCACGCCGGATTTCTCCGTCCCCGTTCTGACCGAGATCGTCGGGCAGGGCCACGAGGTCTGCTGCGTCTATACGCGCGCCCCGCAGCCGGCTGGGCGCGGCATGGACCTGCGGCCCTCGCCCGTCCACAAGGTCGCCGAACGCTTCGGCATCCCGGTGCGGACGCCCAGGAGCCTGCGCAACGCCGAGGAGCAGGCGGCCTTCGCCGCGCTCGACGCCGATTGCGCGGTGGTCGTCGCTTACGGCCTGATCCTGCCGAAGCCCGTGCTCGACGCGCCGAGGCTCGGCTGTTTCAATCTCCACGCCTCGCTGCTGCCGCGCTGGCGCGGCGCCGCGCCGATCCAGCGCGCCATCATGGCCGGCGATTCCGAAACCGGCGTCATGGTGATGCGGATGGACGAGGGCCTCGACACCGGCCCCATTGGCATGGCTGAACACGTCGCCATCGGGCCCGACATGACGGCTGGCGAATTGCACGACGCGCTGATGAAGGTCGGCGCCGACCTGATGGCGCGCGCGCTGGCGGCCATTTCGCGCGAGAGCCTCGCCTTCCGGCCGCAGGCGGAGGAGGGCGTGACCTATGCCGCCAAGATCGACAAGGCCGAGGCGAAGCTCGATTTTTCAAAGGCGGCGTCAGAGGTCCACAATCTCGCACGCGGCCTGTCGCCGTTCCCCGGCGCATGGTTCGAGGCCGATCTGGGGAAGGGGCCGGAGCGGGTGAAGGTCTTGAAGACGCGGCTGGCCGAGGGGCAGGGCGCTCCCGGAGAGATCGTCGGCGACGGCGTGATCGCCTGCGGCGAGGGCGCTGTCGAACTGGTCCAGGTCCAGCGCGGCGGCAAAACGGCCATGACTTTCGCCGATTTTGCGCGTGGCGCGCGGCTTGCGATCGGCGCGAGGCTCGTGTGACGACGCCTTTCGCCGCGGCGCAAATCTTCTCCCTCCCCCTTGCGGGGAGGGCCGGGGTGGGGGTCGATGGCGGGCACAATCTCGCTAGATGGCGCCCGGCCTTTCCCCCACCCCCAGCCCCTCCCCGCAAGGGGGAGGGGAGTCTATGGCGCTGAAGCCATGCCCCGCTACAAGCTCACCCTCGAATATGACGGCCGCCCCTTCGTCGGCTGGCAGCGGCAGGCCAACGGCCTCGCCGTGCAGGAGGCGGTGGAAAGCGCGGTTGCGAGCCTGACCGGCTTAGCCGCGCCGATCCAGGCGGCCGGCCGCACCGACGCCGGCGTTCACGCCAAAGGACAGGTCGTCCACGTCGATCTCGAGCGCAACTGGCGCGGTGACAGGCTGCGCGATGCGCTGAACGCCCATCTGCGGCTGTTTCCGGTCGCCGTGGTGGAGGCCGAGCAGGTCGGCCCGGATTTCGAGGCGCGCTTTTCGGCGCGGAAACGCCACTACCTCTACCGGCTGCTCAACCGTCGCGCCCCGCCGACGCACGAGCGCGGCTACGTCTGGCATGTCGCGCGAAATCTCGACGTCGCGGCCATGCACGAAGGCGCGCAACACCTTGTCGGTCGGCATGATTTCACCACCTTCCGAGCCGCCGAATGCCAGGCCAATTCGCCGATCCGCACGCTCGACCGCCTTGATGTCACGCGCGCGGGCGACATGATCGAAATTCGCGCCTCGGCGCTTTCCTTTCTCCACCGGCAGGTGCGCTCGATGGTCGGCTCGCTGGAGCATGTCGGCTCCGGCAAATGGACCGCCGCTGATCTGAAAGGCGCGCTTGAGGCGCGCGATCGGGCGCGCTGCGGGGCTGTGGCGCCGGCGGACGGACTTTTCCTGATGCGGGTTGATTACTAGCGCGGCAGTTTGTCATCGTCAGCGCGCGCTTGCTAGATTGCGCCATGACCGAGACCCTGACCGAAACCGAACGCCGCCTCTTCCTCGATCCCGGCGACTACATCGACAGCGAACATCCCTCCGTGGTCGCCTTCGCGAAGCAGCGTGCGCCGGCGGGCGAGAGCGACAGCGAAAAGGCCGGCGCGCTCTATAAGGCGGTGCGCGACGAAATCCGCTACAATCCCTATGTCAGCATGACCAATCCCGAGAGTTTTCGCGCCTCGAGCGTGCTTGCGGCCGGCAACGGCTATTGCGTCGGCAAGGCCTCGCTCTACGCCGCCGCCTGCCGCGTCCACGGCATTCCCGCGCGCGTTGGCTTTGCCGATGTGCGCAACCATCTGACGACCGACAAGCTGCGCGAGAGCATGGGCACCGACCTGTTCGCCTGGCACGGCTACACGCATGTGTATGTCGACGGCGCCTGGCGCAAGGCGACGCCGACCTTCAACGCCTCGCTCTGCGAGAAGCTCGGCGTCAGCCCGCTCGATTTCGACGGGCGCGACGACGCGCTGCTGCATCCCTTCGACGGCGCGGGTCGCGCCTTCATGCAATATGTCGTCGACCACGGCGCCTTCCACGACGTGCCCGCGCAATTCCTGATGCGCGAAATGGCGCGACTTTACGGAAAGATGACATCCGAGGACCTGTCGACGCGCGATATGGAAAAGGAAGCCGTGAGAGGGTAGCGAGGGTGCGGCCGGCCGACATCGATCACGTCCAGTCGTTGCCGCTCTTTCGCGGCATGGATGCGGCGCGTTTCGACGAACTGGTCGCCGGCGCCATGCTTCAGCGCTTTCCTGCCCATGTCGAACTGATTCGCGAAGGCGACCGGCCGGATTTCCTGCATATCGTCGTTGAAGGTCTGGTCGAACTCTATTCCGAGCGCGGAGCCGACGAGCTCGGCTTCTCTCTGCTGCGCCCCTATTCGACATTCATTCTGGCGGCGGTCGCGCGCGACGCGCTCTATCTCAATTCCGCCCGCACGCTCGCCGCCTCGCGCGTCCTGATGATTCCCGCCGAGACCGTGCGCGCCGCCATCGAGGCTGATTCTACTTTTGCGCGCGCCATCGTACTGGAATTGTCGACCGCTTACCGACGCGTTCTGAAAGAGCTGAAGGACCGCAAGTTCCGCCCCACCATCGAGCGCCTCGCCAACTGGCTGCTGCGCGAGATGGAGCCTGCGGGCGCAGGCGGTCGCCTGCGCCTGCCGTTCGACAAGCGCAAGCTCGCCGCCCATATCGGCACGACGCCCGAAAATCTCTCACGCACCTTCGCGGCGCTCGGCGCGCACGGGGTCGAGGCGCACGGCCGCGAGATCGCGATCCTCGACACGGCGCAATTGACGGAAATCGCCAAGCCCGATCCGCTGATCGACGATCCCTTCGCCTGACGATTTGCCGCATTGCGGCAAACCATTCCGGGGCATGGCAGGCTTGCGCGCATTGGCGCGGCCTGTATGGTGCCCGCGCCGCCAGCGCGGCCAGTTTCAATGCCGTCCGTCAGGCCGGCGCACGACGGGGAGCAAGAAAATGATCGCCACGACGGGATGGATCGACCGCCGCAGCCTGCTGGCCGGCGCAAGCGCGACGATCGCCGCGCCCGCAATCGTGCGCGCTCAGGGCAAGTCGCTGAAGATCGCCCTCATGCTGCCGCGCTCCGGGTTTTTCGCGCAGGCCGGCCAGAGCTGCTACCGCGGCGCGCTTGCGACGCCGAAGGTTCTCTCGGACCTCGGCTACAACATCGAGATCGTCCATATCGACACGGAATCCTCCAACGACGTCTCGCGCACCCAGGCCGAGAAGGCGATCAACGACGGCGCGCAATGCGTGATCGGCGCCTTCGAATCCGGCAACACAATCGCCATCGCGCAGGTCTGCGAACAGCGCAAAGTGCCGCTGATCTGCAACATCGCCTCCGCGCCGCAGCTCACCGGTCAGGGCTATCAATATCTGGTGCGCAACTTCATGACCGGCCCGGGCCTGGTGACGAACGGGCTGAAGCTCATCGGCGAAGTCTCGAAGGCAGCCAATCTTGACCTGAAGACGGCGGTCTTCATGCATTCGAACGATACGTTCGGCACGGCGCAGGGCCAGGCGATGGAGAAGATTTTCCCCACGCTCAACATGCCCTTCAAGATCGTCGAGAGCATCGCCTACGATCCGAAGGCCCAGGACCTTTCGGTCGAGGTCACCAAGGTCCGCGGCGTCAATCCGGACCTCTTGATGATCGTCACGCGCGCGGGCGATGCGATCAAGCTGACGCGCGACATGGTGCGCCAGAAGTTCCAGCCCAAGGCGATCATGTCGCCCGGTTCGCCCGGCCTCTACGACCAGGAATTTTTCGACGCCGTCGGCGCCTATGCAGATGGCTACATCTACAATCTGCCGTGGTTCAACGTGAAGTCGCAGATGACGCAGGCGCTCGAAGCCTCGTTCAAGGCGGCCAATCCGAAGAACCGTTTCGATCTCGACGGCTTCAACGCCGGCTTCACCTTCGAGGCGCTGCTGATCGCCGCCGACGCCTTCAAGCGCGCGGGTTCGGGCGACGGCGAAACGCTGATGAAGGCGATCAAGGCCACCAACATCAAGGATCATGTGATGATCGGCGGTCCGATCGTGTTCAACGAGAAGGGCGACAATCCCAATATCGGCTCGGCCTCGATCCAGAACATCGGCCAGAAGCCGACGGTGGTCTATCCCGCAGATGTGGCGGTCGCCAAGCCGATCCTGCCCTTCCCGGCCTGGCAGGGCCGCAAGTAAGACAAACCGTCGAAGCGCCGTTTCGCCACACCGGCGAGGCGGCGCTCTCCACGCGCGCAGCGAGCCGCATGTCGCTTTCCCTCTATCTCGAAGTTCTTTCGCAGGGCGTGCTGACGGGCCTCGTCTACGGCCTGATGGCGCTCGGCCTCTCGGTGATTTTCGGCGTCGTGCGCGTCGTCAATTTCGCGCACGGCGAATTCGCCGTGCTCGCCATGTACTGCGCCTTCGTGCTGTTCGGCCTGGCGCATGTCGATCCCATCGTCGCCAGCATACCGCTCGCCATCGCCTTCTTCGTGCTCGGCTACGCCATGCAGCGCGGCATGGTGCAGCCCTTTGTCACGCGGCCGCAGCACGAGCAGTTCATCCTGCTGGTCGGCGTCGCGCTCGTCATCACCAACGGTCTGCTGCTGGTGTTCGGGCCTGAATCGAAACACGTCGATCTGCCCTATTCCTTCGATTCCTACGAGATCGGCGGCGCGCTGATCGACAAGGTGCGCGTCTATGGCGCCGCCGCCGCGCTCGCAGTCACAGCAGCGCTCTTCGCCTTCTTCCGCTTCACCGCGACCGGAACGGCGATCCGCGCCGCCGCCGACAATCTCACGGGCGCGGCCGTCGTCGGCCTCGACGTCAAGCGGCTCTACGCGATCAGCTTCGGCCTCGGCCTTGCCTGCGTGGGCGCGGCGGGCTCCATCATGATGGCGCTGACCGACATGACGCCGATGCTCGCGCCCTCGCTCACATTGCTCGCCTTCACTATTGTCATCGTCGGCGGTCTCGGCTCCATGACCGGCGCGCTCGCCGGCGGGCTGCTGATCGGCGTCGCCGAAGCCGTCGCCAGCCTCGTCGTTTCGCCGGCGATCAAGAGCATGGTCTCTTTCGGCCTGCTGGTGCTCGTTCTCGCGCTGCGCCCGCAGGGCCTGTTCGGAAAGGCCGAGTCGTGAAGGGCGCGCTCGCCTTCCTCACGCCGCGCTCGACGATCGCGCTTTTTCTCTGCGGCGTCGCATTGCTCGTCGCGCCCTTCGTCGTCGACCGCTACACGCTCTCCATCATCCTGCTCGCGCTGTTGGGAACCTATCTCGGTCAGGCCTGGAACATTCTGATGGGCTATTGCGGCCTGCTGTCGCTCGGCCACGCGCTCTATCTGGGGCTGGGCGCCTATGTTTCCGCGGTTCTGTTCGTGAATTACGGCGTCGGGCCGTGGCTCAGCGTCTTCATCGCGATGGCCGTCGCGGTCGCCGCCGCCTTCCTGCTCGGCTGGCTCGGCTTCCGCTTCCGCATCGAGGGCGTCTATTTCTCGCTGCTCACCATCGCCTTCGCCGAGATCGCGCGCATCGGCTTCGACAATTGGTCCTTCGTCGGCGGCGCGGCGGGCTTCTTCCTGCCGGTCAACGCCGCGCTGTCCGATCAATGGTGGAACCTGCGCGGCGGCCCGCTCTTCTTCTACTATCTCGCGCTGGCCATGGCTGCGGCCTCGCTGCTGATCGCGGCCCTGCTGCGCTCCTCGAAACTCGGCTACGCCTTCCTCGCGATCCGCGAGGACGCGCAGGCCGCCCGCGCGCTCGGCGTCAACATCAACCGCACGCGCTTTCTGGCGCTGTTCATTTCCGCCGCCATGACGGCGGTCGGCGGCGTTTACACCGCATTCTGGACCAACAATCTCTTCCCCGCGCAGATACTCGAGACCTCCAAGTCGATCGAGATCATCCTCGCGCCGATCATCGGCGGTCTCGGCACGCTGATGGGCCCCTTCGTCGGCGCCTTTCTGCTGGTGCCGCTTGGCTCCGCGCTCACCGACGGCCTGCGCGCCATCGGCCTCAGCGCGCCCGGCGTCAAGGCGCTGGTCTACGGCCTCATCCTGATGGCGATCATCGCCGCCACGCCCAACGGCATCTGGCCGTGGCTCGCCCGCAAGCTCGGCCTCGAGGCGCGCGAGCCATGAGCGCGCTTCTCGAAGTCCAGGGCGTCGTCAAGCGCTTCCGCGGCCTCACCGCGGTCGATACGGTCTCGCTGGCGGTCAACGACGGCGAGATTTTCGCGATCATCGGCCCCAACGGCGCGGGCAAGACCACGCTGTTCAACCTCATCGCCGGCGTCTACGCGCCGGACGAGGGCGAAATCCGCTACGCAGGCGCGCGCATCGACGGGCAGGATCCGGAAAAAATCTGCGCCGCCGGCATCGCCCGCACCTTCCAGATCGTAAAGCCGTTCCCCGATCTTACCGTGCGCGACAATGTCGCGATCGGCGCCATGCTACGCGCGTCGGACATGAACGCGGCGCGCAGGGAGGGCGACGAGATACTGCGCAAGCTCGACCTGTTCGACAAGAGCGCGCAGAAGGCGGGCAGCCTGACGCTGCCCGACCGCAAACGACTGGAAGTCGCGCGTGCGCTGGCGACGAAGCCGCGCATCATCCTGCTCGACGAAGTGATGGCGGGCCTGCGCCCGACCGAAACAGACCGCATGGTCGGCGTTCTGCGCGACATCAATCGCCATGACAAACTCACCATCGTCATGATCGAACACGTCATGCGCGCGGTCATGGCGCTCGCCGACCGCGTGCATGTACTGCATCACGGCGCAAGCATCGCCGAAGGCGCGCCGCAGGAAGTGACGAAGGACGCCAGGGTCATCGAATCCTATCTCGGCATGAAGGCGGCGCACTGATGCTGGGCGTTGAAGGCCTCGACCTTTTCTACGGCGACGCACAGGCGTTGTCGGGCGTCAGCCTCAATGTCCCCGAAGGCGAGATCGTCGCCATCGTCGGCGCCAACGGCGCGGGCAAGACCTCGCTCATCCGCGCCATATCAGGCATGCTCAAGCCCGCGGCGGGCCGCGTGACGTGGCGAGGCGCCGACATCGCCGGCCTCGACAGCCACCGCGTCTGCAATCTGGGAATCGGGCAGGTCGCGGAAGGCCGACAGGTGTTTCCCACGCTCACCGTGCGTGAAAACCTTCAGATGGGCGGCCTGCTGCCGCGGTCGCGCGCACGGCAGAAGGAGAACATGGAGCGCATGCTCGATCTCTTCCCGCGCCTGCGCGAGCGGCTCGGGCAGGCGGCGGGCACGCTGTCGGGCGGCGAACAGCAGATGCTCGCCATCGGTCGGTGCCTGATGGGCGAGCCCGAACTCGTCATGTTCGACGAGCCCTCGCTCGGCTTGAGCCCGCAACTCGCGCATGCCGTGCTGGATACAATCGTCGATCTCAACGCAAAGGGCCTGTCCTGCCTGCTGGTGGAACAGAACGTCGCCGCCTCGCTCGAAATCGCCAAACACGCCTATGTGCTGGAGAACGGTTCGATCACGCTCTCAGGCGCCGGCGCCGATCTGCTCGCTGACGACCGCGTGCGGCAGGCCTATCTGGGGATGTGAAACGTTCTCTCTTCGCGAGCGGGACGTTGCCGAAAATCGATTGTCCGTCCCGGGGACGCTCCCTCCCCCTTGCGGGGAGGGCAGGGTGGGGGTAGCCGGTGGAACAATCTTGCGAGACTGGACGCGGTCGACCCCCGCCACCTGCCCCTGCCCGCCCGGCGGAAGGGAGATGCGCTTCCTTCGCAGGCTCTTGGCGTGCGGAGAGTGGAGCGCAAGACATATTGAAAGCGGACAAGGCATGAGCCGATCTCACATCAACCGCCGCGATCTCCTCGTTTCGACCCTCGCCGCATCGCTGGCGCCCGCTGTCGCCCGCGCCCAAACCCGCAAGCTCCGCGTCGGCGTGCTGCGCCTCTCCTCCTCCGGCGCGGTCTTCCTCGCGCAGGACATCGGCTTCTTCAAGGACGCGGGTCTCGACGTCGAACTCGTCTTTTTCGCCGCCGCGCAACCCATCGCTGTCGCGGCTGCATCCGGCGACATCGACATCGGCGTCACCGCATTCACCGCGGGGCTGTTCAATCTCGCCGGCAAGGGCGCGCTGTCGATCATCGCCGGCCAGTCGCGTGAAGTTCCGGGCTTCCCGCTCGACGCTTTCCTCGCCACGACGAAGCCCAACGGCGATGCGATGAAGGCGCCGCAGGACATCCGCGGCAAGCGCATCGGCATCACGCAGGTGGGCTCCAGCTTCCATTTCGTCAGCGGGCTCGTCGCGGAGAAATACAAATTCCCGCTGTCGGACGTGACTTTTGTTCCGCTGCAGTCGATGGGCAATATCGTCTCGGCGCTGCAGGGCGGCGCGGTCGACGGCGCGGTTCTGCCGGCGACGGTGGCGAACGGCGCGATCGTATCGGGCGCAGCGCGGCTTATCGGCTGGGGATCGGACGAGGCGCCGTGGCAGATCGGCGCCGCCTTCGCGTCGGCGAAGATCAAGGCCGACGAAAAGACGATCGCCGATTTCCTCACAGCCTATCGCCGCGGATGCAGGCTGTATCACGACAAGCTCGATGTGAAGGACGTGGCGGAAGCGGAGCGTGCGCGGCTGCTCGAAATGATTGCAAAATATACGCAACAGAAGCCCGAAGACGTGGCGAAGACGCTGGCCTATGTCGAGCCTGATGCCAAGCTGGATCTGCCCAACGTTGCGCATCAGATCGAATGGTATCAGGCGCAGGGATTCGTCGACAAAGGCTTCGGTCTGGAGCAGGTGGTCGACCGCCGCTTCGTGAAAAACTGACTCGGGCAGCATGGCGCGCCTCGTCGTCGACAATGTCTCGCATCGCTTCGGCGATCTCGACGTTCTCACGAACGTTTCGTTCGAACTTGGCGCCAACGAGATTATCGCCATCGTCGGCCCGTCGGGCTGCGGCAAGTCCACGCTCCTCTCTATCGCCGGGGGACTGCTGGCGCCGACGCGCGGCGTCGTGCGCTTCGGCGATATTCCCCCGGCGAGCCTCAATCCGCTGACCTTCGTTTTTCAGGATTTCGCGCTGCTGCCGTGGCGCGACGTCGCCGGCAATGTCGCGCTGGCGCTGGAGCACAAAAATCTCGCCGCGGCGCAAATCCGCGCCATCGTCGCCGACGTTCTTGCGCGCGCGGGCCTGAGCGAATTCGCCGCCGCTCTGCCCAACCAGCTCTCCGGCGGAATGCGTCAACGCGTCGGCCTCGCCCGCGCGCTCGCGGTGCGGCCGGCCATCCTGCTGATGGACGAGCCCCTGAGCGCGCTCGACAGCCAGACGCGCGATCTGCTGATGGAGGATCTCGAGCGCCTGCTGGAGCAGGGCGAGATGAGCGTTCTCTACGTCACGCACAATCTCGACGAGGCTGCCCGGCTGGCCGACCGCGCGCTTGTGTTCTCGCGCCGGCCCGGCCGTGTCCGTGCGATTTCATCCGCGCCGGTCGCGCGCGAAAAACGCGGCAATCCCGCCAACGCAGAGGCGGTGGCGCGCTGGCGCGCAGATCTCTGGTCGATGATCCGCGACGAAGCCGCGGCCGCAGATCGCGAGACGATTCGTGGCTGACCCCGCAGCACGCAGTCGGCTCCTTCCCGTGCCGTTTCGCGGCGGGGGATTTGCGCCCGCTGACAGCCGCGTCGGCGGCGCGATTGCGCTGGTCGGCCTCATTGCGATCTGGCAGGCGGCCTCCAGCGTCTTCGGCGTCAGCGCGCTCTTCCTGCCGAGCCCGGTCGCCATCGCCGCCGCGCTCTGGCGGCTCGTCACGCAGGGCGATCTGCTCTCGCAGATCGGTATATCGAGCTTGCGCATTCTCGCCGGGTGGACGCTCGGCGCCGTCGTGGGACTTGCGGTTGGTCTCGGCATGGGCCTGTTCACCTTCGCGCGCGCGGCGGGCTTTGCGATTGTCTCCGCGCTCTTTCCCATTCCGAAAATCGCTTTGCTGCCGCTGATGATCCTGTGGCTCGGCATCGGCGAGCCTTCCAAGATCGCCACTATCGCGCTCGGCGTCTTCTTCCCGACCGCCATATCCGCCGCGAGCGGCGTCGACTCCGTTCCGCGCAATCTCATCCGCATGGCGCAGTCCTTCGGCCTGCCGTTCGGCGACATCGTCCGCAAGGTCGTGCTGCCCGGTGCGCTGCCGTCGATCCTCGCGGGCTTCCGAATCTCGACCTCGATCGCACTTCTGCTTGTCGTCTCCGCCGAAATGGTCGGTGCGGAAAAGGGCATCGGCGCCTTCGTGCTGCAGGCCGGCAATCTCATGCAGACCGATCAGCTGCTGGCGGGCGTTGTCGTGCTGTCGCTGATGGGCCTCGCCGTCGCCCGCGCGATCGGCGCGCTGGAACGGCGCTTCGTCGCCTGGCGCTGATCGGCGCGGCGCTGATCCGTGCGGCGTTTGGCGACGCCATGCGTGGTCTTGGCCCAGCCGAACGGATTGCGCCACAGATCGTAGACCGCACGCCAGGCGGCGACGCTCAGCATCACATGCCAGAAGGGCAGCAGGAACAGCAGCGGCCAGCGGCGGGAAAGGCCCTGCCGTTTCATGCCGAGCATGATCGGCCAGACGATTGCGACAGGGCCCGCGACCGCCAGCGACAAGGCGCAGGTGTCGATAGCGCCGTCGAACGCCGTTTCCGGCGCGAACAGCGCGCCGCTTGCGAGATCGCGCACAAGAACGAGCGTGAACCATGGCCAGAGCAGCGGGCTGAGCACGCCCGAGATGAAGACGGCGAGCGTGACGAAGAAAGAGAGCGGACCGAGATTCCTCCACAGCGCCACAGGGTCGCGCAGGTGCACGAAGCCTGTCTGCATCCAACCCTTCAACCAGCGCACCCGCTGGTTGAAGAGCGCGGCGAGCGTCACCGGCGCTTCTTCATAAGTGCGCGAGGCCAGTGTTTCCACGCGCAGGCCGCAGCGCGCGAGGCGAATGCCGAGATCGGCGTCCTCGGTCACGTTCCACGCATCCCAGCCGCCGAGATCGCGCAATGTCTGGACGCGAAAGTGGTTCGAGGTGCCGCCGAGCATCATCGGCAGGCCAAGTCCGGCGATGCCGGGATTGGTCGCCTCGAACAGGGCGGCGTAGTCGAGCGCGAAAAGTCCGGCGATGGCGGTCTCGTCGGCATTGTCGACGGCGAGCCGCGCCTGCAGGCAACCGAGTCTTTCGTCTGCGCGCGCAAATCGCGCGGCCGCGCGCCGCAGTTGATCCGGTTCGGGCCGGTCCTCCGCGTCATAGACGCACAACAATTCGCCGCGCGCAAAAGGCAGGGCGACGTTGAGCGCGCGCGGCTTGGTGCGCGGCGCCCCGGGCGGCGCGACGATAATCTCATATTCGACGCCCGGAAGCGCGGCGGCGAGCGCGGCGAAGGTGGCGGAATCGTCGGCCTCCACGACGAATTTGATATCGAGCCTGGCGCGCGGATAGTCGATGGCCTCGAGTGCGGCGAGCAGCGCGTTAGCGACCTCGGCCTCGCGATAGAGCGCGATCACGACCGTATAGAGCGGCAGGCGCCGATCGGAAATCGGCGCGCCTTCTGGCTCGGTATGGAGGGCCTCAACGGTGGTGAATATCCGTGCCACCGTCGCCATCGAGAAGGCGATGGTCAGCAGGGTCCACAAAAACAGGGCGACGGCCAGCGGCCAGAGCGCCGCTGCTGCGCCAGCCGCGATCCCAAGCGCAGCGCTCGCAAGCGCCGTCGCGCGCGTCGGGCCGGCGCGGGCCGAAAGGCGCGGCTCGATGCGATGCAGACGCAGCGCCGCGTCTTCGGCGATCTGCGCGCCGGCGGCTGCGCGCAGCCACGCGCCGAAGCGCCGCGGCGTGGTGATGGCGAGCCCGGAGGCCTTGGGCAGCGCCAGTATGGCGGCGATCGCCCTGCCGCGCGGCGCGACGAGCCAGCGCGCCTGCGCCGGCTGCACGAGCAG
>JASGFP010000106.1:0-13580 GCA_047605445.1 Rhodoblastus sp. | reverse complement strand
TTGAAGGCGACGATGTTCCAGCGCCGGTCGACGGCCAGCGCCGGAAAGGGCGCGCAGCCCTGCAGCACGGCGTCGACCGCCGTGCGCGCCGCCGATAGCGCGGGATCGTCCAGCGCGCGCTCGGCGTAGAGCGGCGCGAAGCCCGCCGCGAGCAGGATGGCGTTGCGCTCGCGCAGCGGCACGGCGAGCGTCTCGGAAAGATGCACGATCATGTCGCGCGAGGGCTGCGCGCGTCCTGTTTCGACGAAGCTGAGATGGCGAGCGGAAATGTCGGCTTCGAGCGCGAGTTCGAGCTGGCTCATGCGGCGGCGCTGGCGCCATTGGCGCAGATATTCGCCCGGAGGTCGATGGTATCCCATGCCCGCAATCTAGCGCGTTCGCGCGGCCATCCAATTACCTCGCGCGTAATCGACGCCGCGCGGTTTTACGCCCAGCCTCTCCTCATACCGCACGACAGCGGCAGATCAGGAGAAGGCCATGACCGATACGAAGACAATCGTCGACCGTTATCTCGCAATCTGGAACGAGGGCGACGCAGCGCGAAGGCGCGCTCTGATCGCGTCCGCCTGGACAGAGGACGCGACCTACGTCGATCCCGTGATGAAAGGCGCTGGCCACGACGGTATCGACGCGATGATCGCAGGCGCGCAAGCCCAATTCCCCGGCTTCGAGTTCAAGCCGCTCGGAGCCCCCGACGCGCACGGCGACCGTCTGCGCTTCCGCTGGACGCTCGGGCCCACGGGCGCGGACGCGATCATCGACGGCACGGATTTCGCCGTGATCGCACCTGACGGACGCATCGCTTCCGTCACCGGCTTTATCGACCGCATGCCGCAACAATGATCGAAAGGAGAGAGATCATGCGCTTCGTCGTTTCTTCGCCCCTGCTTCGCAACGTTCTGATCGTCGATTCGGCTTTCAGCGGCGCTTCGGGCGTGACCCTCGCCGCCGCCGCGACGCCGCTGGCGGCGGCCTTCGGCCTGCCGCACGGGCTCGTCCTCGGCGCGGGCGTCTTCCTCATGCCCTACGCGCTCTTCGTCGGGACGCTCGGGCTCTGGGCCATGCTGCCGCGCGGGCTCGTCTGGTTCGTCGTCGCCGGCAACGCGCTGTGGGTCGCAGAAAGTCTCGTCACGCTGGCGCAGACGACGCCGACGCAATTGGGCGTCGCCGCCATCGTCGCGCAGGCGACGGTGGTGGCGGCCATAGCGGCGGGACAATGGATCGGGTTGAAGCGTTCGCAGCCGGCGCAGGTTGCGTAGCGACGCACGGGCGACGTCGCTGGATCGGGATGCGATCTGACGGAAACGCCGCCGTCATTGCGAAGAGCGAAGCGACGCGGCGATCCATCCCCGGATCTGGAACAAGTTCCGGGGATGGATTGCCTCGCTCCGCTCGCAATGACGACAAATGATTCCGCCCAATATCATCCCGTTCTAGTCGGGCGGCAGAAACGTCACCGCCTCCAGCTTGTTCCCGTCGGGGTCGCGCACGAAAGCCGCGTAATAGATGTTCGGGCCGGCGCCGTAGGGCCGCCGGCCCGGCGCGCCGTCGTCGGAACCGCCACGCGCGAGCGCAGCCGCATGAAAAGCCTGTACGGCTTCCGCCGAACGGGCCCGCAGGGCGATATGCGCGCCAGGATCGGCCGGCGCAGGCGGCAGGTCGTCACGCAGGTTGATCCAGAGTTCCGCATGCGTCTTGCCGAAGCCGATTGTGCGCGCGCGCGTCACGAGCCTCGCATGGCCGAGCGGGGCGAGAACGGCTTCGTAGAAGGCGGCGGCGCGGTCGAGATCGCGGACGGCGAGCGAGACATGGTCGATCGCCATGCGCGTCTCTACTTCCCGATCAGCGGCGCCAGCGCGGCGACCACCTGTTCGTAGACCTGCCGTTTGAACGGGATGATCAGTTCCGGCAGGCGTGAGACATCTTCCCATCGCCACGCGTCGAATTCCGGCTTGTGGCCGGGGCCGGGATCGTGAATGTCGATCTCGCTTTCCTCGCCCGTGAAGCGCAGCGCGAACCATTTCTGCGTCTGCCCGCGATAACCGCCACGCCACGCCTTCTTCGCCACGTCCTGCGGCAGGTCGTAGGTGTACCACGCGGGCGCCTCGGCGATTTTCTCGACCGAGCGGACGTTGGTTTCCTCGTGCAATTCGCGCAGCGCGGCGGCGTAGGGATCTTCGCCGGGATCGATGCCGCCTTGCGGCATCTGCCATTCATAGCCCGGCGCGACATGCTCGGGCTGGCGCTTGTTGCGCCGCCGGCCAATGAAGACGAGGCCTTGGGCGTTGACCAGCATGACGCCGACGCAGGGACGGTAGGGCGCATGGCGCATCAGCGTTTGTTCTCCGCCTGCGCGCCGCCGCCGCGCGAGAGCAGGGCGCTCGCCGGCGCGAGCGCAATGCCGCGCCGTTCCAGTCCGCGCGCGAACCGCGCGACCTGCTCGATGCTCTGGGGGATAGCGCTGGCGAAACCGAGCGCGGCGCCCTTCTGCCGCGCGACCGTCTCGAGCCGCGTCAGCGCGGCCTCGATCGCTTCGCCGCGCGGATCGGCGTCGAGCACGACGTCGGCGCGCGCGGATACGGCGCCGGTCTGCGCGCCGACCGTTGCGGCGAGCGATTGGGGCGCCGAGCCGTCGTCGACGAAGGCGACGCCGCGCCGCGCCAGTTCGCGCATGACCGGCGTCATCGCTGCCGCATTGGACATGAAGCGCGCGCCGAGGAAATTCACGACGCCGACATAGCCTGTGAAGCGGCCCATCAGCCAGGAGAGGTCGCTCTCGATGTCCTTGTCGGAGGCGCGCACGGTCAGCGTATGCGGGCCGGGATCGTTCTGCGGATAGTCGAACGGCTCCATCGGCGCCTGCAGGAACGTCTCGTGGCCGCGCTCGCGCGCCTTGGCCGCGTCGGCCTGCACGCTGTCGCCATAGGGCGCGAAGGCGAAGGAGACGTCGGCCGGCAGTTTCTCCAGCGCGGCGTCCGTGGTGGAGGACGACAGGCCGAGGCCGCCGACGATCAGCGCGATGCGCGGCGCGTCGGCTTTCAGCTTCTGCGATGTGATGAGCGGCCGCGCATAGATTTCATACGGCTTGGCGCCGTCGGCGCCGATGCGCGGCAGAGGCCCGAAACGGCCGCGTTCGACGAGGCGCTTGTCCGGCGCCGGCGACAGGCTGACGCTCGCCGCCTGGTCGAGCTGGATGATGAGCGCGCCCGGCGCCTGCCCGCCGCCGGCGCGCGTGACCTTCACGCCGGACTGGTTTTCGACTTCCTGGCCGGTCTGGCGCTCCGGCCGCCGTTCGATCGTGCCGGTCGGCTGAGGATCGCGCGGCGCCTCGGCGACCGGCGGCGGCTTGTAGGCTTCGATCCGGGCGACGGCGCGCGGCCAGCCGCCATTGGGATCGCCGTACCGCCAGACGTAGAAACCGGCGCTGAGAGCCGTCGCGCCGATCAGCGAATAGACGAGGCCGGCGACGGAAATCCGCGGCGTGAACGCCCGCGAGGGGCCATCTGCGCGTTCGCCGCGCGCCCGGCCCGCAGGGGGCGTTCCCAAGGGTTGATGCAGTTCGTCCGACATCCGCCGCTCTTGCCCGCCTCCGGCCGCGCCGAAGCTCGAAGACGCAATCGGCGGCCGATTGTCCGAATCAACCGCGCGAATCATACGCCCGGCCGGCATTTTCGTCATGCCGGCCGGGCGCGTCGAGACGTCATATCCGCACGCTTGCGCGCGGCGTCAGTTCTTCTTGTCGGCGTCGGGCGCCTTGGTCTCGGGCGCCGCCTCGGATTTCGGCTCCATGGCCTTGGGTTCGCCGGCCTTGGGTTCGGAGGTCTTGGATTCCGTCGCCTTGGGCGGCGACTGCTGGGCGAGCTGTTGGGCGGTCTTGATTCCGCGGAGCAATTCGTCGGCCGCGATCAGCTGCTTGTCCTTGGCGGCGTCCGGCGGGACATAGGCCTGCGAGCCGTGCTCTTCGGTGTTCTTGTCGCCGTTCACGAGATGGCCCTTGAGCGAAGCCTCGCCCTTCAGGTCGTCCTTGCCCTTCAGTTCGTCCGGCACGTCCTGCAGCACGACGATGTCCGGGTCGATCCCCTTGGCCTGGATCGAGCGGCCGGACGGCGTGTAATAGCGCGCCGTCGTCAGCCGCAGCGCGCCGTTGTTCTGGCCGAGCGGGATGATCGTCTGCACCGAGCCCTTGCCGAACGAGCGCGTGCCGATCAGCGTCGCGCGCTTGTGGTCCTGCAACGCGCCAGAGACGATTTCCGAGGCCGAGGCCGAGCCGCCGTTGATCAGCACGACCACGGGCTTGCCCTTGGATATGTCGATCGGCCGCGCATTGTAGCGCTGCGTCTCGTCGGCGTTGCGGCCGCGCGTCGAGACGATCTCGCCGCGCTCGAGGAAGGCGTTGGAGACCGCCACCGACTGGTCGAGCAGGCCGCCGGGATTGTTGCGCAGGTCGAGAATGTAGCCCTTGAACTTGTCGGCCGGAATTTCCTGCTGGAACTTCTGCATGGCGGCCTTCAGGCCGTCATAGGTCTGCTCGTTGAACTGCGTGATCCGGATATAGCCGATGTCGTCGCCCTCCTTGCGGGAGCGGACGGACTTGATCTGGATGACCGCGCGCGTGAGCTTGACGTCCAGCTTCTTCTTTTCCTTGCCGCGCAGCACGGTCAGCGTGACGGCGGTGTTCACCGCGCCGCGCATCTTGTCGACGGCCTGGTTGAGCGTCATGCCCTGCACCGTCTCGCCGTCGATGGCGGTGATGAGATCGCCCGCGAGAATGCCGGCGCGCGAGGCCGGCGTATCGTCGATCGGCGACACGACCTTCACAACGCCGTCTTCCTGCGTGACTTCGATGCCGAGGCCGCCGAATTCGCCGCGGGTCTGGACCTGCATGTCGCGGAAGCTCTTGGCGTCCATGTAGCTCGAATGCGGATCGAGCGAGGTCAGCATGCCGTTGATCGCGCTTTCGACCAGCTTGGTGTCCTGCGGCTTCTCGACGTAATCCGTCCGGACCTTCTCGAAGACGTCGCCGAACAGGTTGAGGCTGCGATAGGTGTCGGATATCGCGGCGGTCGCGGGCCGGCCGAAGATATCGGCCTTCTGGGCGACGCCGAAGGCCGCGGCGCCGATCGCGGCGCCGAACAGCATGTAATTCACATTGCGCATCATCCACGAACCTTTTTCGAATCAGGCTTGGACCACCACGGCCCCGGGTCTATCGGAGCGCCGTCTTTTCTGAACTCAACATAGAGGATGGGCTGGCTCGCGCCAATGGCGACGGCGGAAGCCGTGCGGACCGCGCCGTCGCCCATGATCCCGATCGGTTCGCCCGAAAGCACGAACTGCCCGACCGCGACATTGATCCTGTCCATCCCGGCCAGGACGATATAATAGCCGTCGCCCGCATTTACGATGAGCAACTGGCCGTAGGTTCGATAGGGCCCGGCATAGAGCACCCAGCCGTCGGCGGGGGACGCCACCGTCGCGCGTGGGCGCACGCCGATCGACACGCCCTTCTCGGTGCTGCCGAAAGCGTCGGAAGCGCCGTAGATTTTGACGATTTCGCCATTGGCGGGCAGCGGAAGACGTCCGCGCGCCTTCGAAAACGGAATGGCCGGGGAAAGGCGCGCGGGATCCTTGAAGGGCGATGCCTCGATCCGGGCCTCCTGCTCCTGCGTTTCGAGCGCAGCCTGCTTCTTGCGTTCCTCGTCGTATTTGCGGGCGTTTTCGGCGGCGTTGCGGGCCGCGGAGCTGTCGCGCTCCATCCGGGAGATCAGGTCCTTCAGGCTCGTCGCCTGGCTGGCCAGCTCGGCGGCGCGCTTCTGTTCCGCGTCGAGCGCGCTCTGGACCTCGCCGAGCGCCTTTTGCCGCGTCTCCACCAGCGCCGCCAGCCGCGCGCGCTCGTTCTGGAGACCCTGCTGCTCGCGCGCCAGATTGGTCTTTTCCGATGCGATCGACTTGCGCAGGTTGACGAGGTCGGCGAGGTCGCTGGCGAGCGCTTCGGTTTCCGAGCGCAATTGGGGCAGCACCGCGCCGAGCGTCATGGAGGCGCGGATGGCTTTCAGCACATCTTCGGGCTGGACGAGCAGCGCCGGCGGCGTGCGGTGGCCCATGCGCTGCAGGATCGCGAGAACGTCGGCGACGACGCCGCGCCGGCGTTCGAGCGAGCGGCGGATCGCTTCCTCGCTGCCGGTCAGCCGGTCGAGCCGCTGCTCGACCCGCGCCATGCTTGCGTCCGCCTCGGATACCTTGGCCGAGGCGTCGAGCAGCGCGGCGTTCAGCCTGGCGCGGTCCTTCTGAATCGAATCGAGTTCCGTCTGGATCTTGGCGCGTTGGTCGGCGGAAGCCGAGAGCGTGTCCTCGACCCCGCGCAATTCGAGCTTCTTGCCTTCGACGGGATCGAACCCGGGCTCGGTCACCGGCTGCGCACGCGCGGCGGCAGCCAGCAGCGCGGCCGTCGCAAGGACGGCGATCCGGGCGAACTGGCGCGTCGAGATTCCCGCTGACATGGAACGTGAAATCAATGCGGTCCCGCCGTTCGGCCCGATGGCAAGCCTCGGGAAATAACGCTGAAAAACGCCCGCAATACGGCGCGAATCGCGCCATTTCAGGCGCGATGATAGGGGTGGCCGGCCAGGATGGAAATCGCGCGATAGATCTGTTCGGCGACGAGCGCCCGCACGAGCTGGTGCGGCAGGGTGGCGGCGCCGAAGGAAAAGACCAGTGCGGCCTCGTCGCGCAGGCTCTCGTCCAGCCCGTCGGCGCCGCCGATCGCGAAACACAGGTCGCGCAGGCCCGCATCGCGCAAGCCGCCGATCTCGGCGGCGAATTTCTCGCTCGTCAGGCTCCTGCCGCGCTCGTCCAGAGCCACGATGCGCGCGCCCTCGGGGATCAGCGCACGCAGGGCCCGCGCTTCTTCGCTCTTGCGGTCGTCCGGCCTGCGCGCGCGGCTCTCGTCCGTCTCCTTCAGCGTCAGGCCGGTCAGGCCCACCGCCTTGCCGGTCGCCGCGATCCGCTGGGAATAGCGCGCGACCAACTCCCGTTCCGGGCCGGCCTTGAGACGGCCGACCGCGGCCAGGGTGAGACGCATGAGAAGTCGCTCAGTCGGCCTTGCGGCCAGCCTTCGCGCTTGCCGCCTTGGCGCCGACGGTCTTGCCTTCCGTCTTGTCGGATGGACGGTCGCCGCTCCACATCTTCTCGAGATTGTAGAACTGCCGCACCTCCGGCCGGAAGATGTGGACGATCAGATCGCCCGCATCGACCAGAACCCAGTCGTTGTGCGGCATGCCCTCGACCCGCGGCGCGGCGACGCCAGCTTCCTTGCACGCCTTGATGACGCGCTCGGCAATGGCGCCGACATGCGTGTTCGAGCGACCCTGCGTGATCGCCATCGTGTCGGCCAGCGAAGTCTTGCCCGCCAGATCGATCACGACGACGTTTTCCGCCTTGGAATCGTCGAGGCTGTCGAGGATTTTTTGCAGGAGAGGCGTTTTCTGGACCGAAGGGTCCTGCGTGACGGCGAAGGGCCCTGCCGGGCCCGTAGCCGGTGGAAGGGGCTGATAACCCGCTTCCGGAAGAGCGACTGAAGTCAGTGCTGCGTCCTCGCTTTGTCGCGGCGCGACGCTCGGCGCCGCTCCGTCAAGATGGAGTGTGATTCGGAAAATTTCAATCGGCGATTCAACGTCGTCTGCGCGCGCGCAGTTCCGTGGACGACAGATCGATGCGGCGGTCGTGAACGAAGACGTAGGCCGGCGGCTTCCTTGCGGCGAGCGTGGCGGCGTCGCGTTCGGGCAGGCGGCGGTCGGCAAGTCGCTGCGCCGCCTTGGCGTTGAGCGCGGCGAGCGAGGATCGCGGCCGGTCGATGACGGCGATCGGAATGCGCGCGGCGATGTCCGTCCAGCGCTGCCAGCGCGAAAACTGCTTCAGATTGTCCGCGCCCATCACCCAGACGAAATGCACGGAAGGCGCGCGCTGTGTCAGCCAGGCCACAGTGTCGTAGGTGTAACGCGTGCCGATCTCCGCTTCGATGCCCGTGACGACGATGCGCGGATCGCGCGCGAGCTTTCGCGCGGCTTTTATGCGCTGGTCGAGCGGCGGAAGGCCGTTGGTGTCCTTGAGAGGATTGCCGGGCGTCGCCAGCAGCCAGAGCCGGTCGAGCTTCAAACGCCGAAGCGCGATCTCCGCGACCAGCATGTGGCCGGCGTGCGGCGGATTGAACGTGCCGCCGAACAGTCCGATCCTCATGCCCGGCGTGTGCGGGGGGAGACGGGGGATCATTGCGCTGCGCTGGACCGCGAGCCTTCAGGCTCGCATTGCGCCTGGCGAGCCTGAAGGCTCGCGGTCCAGTGAATGATCACGCCCGAACCTGTCCGTCGCCACGCACGCGATACTTGAAGCTCGTCAGCTGCTCGACGCCGACCGGTCCACGCGCGTGCATCCGGCCCGTCGCAATGCCGATTTCCGCGCCGAAGCCGAATTCGCCGCCGTCGGCGAATTGCGTCGAGGCGTTGTGCAGCACGATCGCGGAATCCACTTCGGCCATGAACCGTTCGGCCGAATCCCTGTCTTCCGTGACGATGCAATCGGTGTGGTGCGAGCCGTAGGTTTCGATGTGGTCGATCGCCGCGTCGATCCCGTCGACGACTTTCGCGGAAATGATCGCGTCGAGATATTCGGTGCGCCAGTCCTCGTCGGTCGCTGCTTTCACACGCGCGTCGACAGCCTGTGTGGCGGCGTCGCCGCGCACTTCGCAGCCCGCGTCGAGCAGCATTTCCACCAGCGGCCCCAGCGCGCGCGGCGCGATGGCCTTGTCGACCAGCAGCGTCTCCGTCGCGCCGCACACGCCGGTGCGGCGCAGCTTGCCGTTCATGACGATCTTCTGCGCCTTGCCGAAATCGGCCGCCGCGTCGACATAGACGTGCACTATGCCTTCGAGATGCGCGAACACCGGCACGCGCGCCTCGTGCTGCACGCGCGCGACGAGGCTTTTGCCGCCGCGCGGCACGATCACGTCGATTGCGCCGTCGAGGCCGGCGAGCATGAAGCCCACCGCAGCGCGGTCCTTCGTCGGCACAAGCGAGATCGCGCCTTCTGGCAGGCCGGCTGCGCGCAGGCCCGCAATCAGGCAGGCGTGGATCGCCTGCGTCGAGCGATAACTTTCCGAACCGCCGCGCAGGATCGCGACATTGCCGGCCTTGAGGCAAAGCCCGCCGGCGTCGGCGGTCACGTTCGGCCGGCTCTCGTAGATGACGCCGACGACGCCGAGCGGCGTCGCCACGCGCTCGATCTTCAGCCCGTTCGGCCGCTCGAAGGAGGCGAGCACCTTGCCGATAGGATCGGGCAGGGCGGCGATCTCCTCCAGCCCGCGCGCCATCGCTTCCACGCGCGTCTCGTTCAGCGTGAGGCGGTCGATGAACGATCCGGCGGTGCCGCGCGCAAGCGCGTCGGCCACGTCCTGCGAATTGGCGGCCAGAATGTCAGCCATGCGCGCGCGAATGGCTGCGGCGGCCGCGTGAAGGGCATTGTCGCGCGTCGGGCCTGACGAGAGCGCCAACGCGCGCGCAGCCTTGCGCGCGGCGCGGCCGAGAAGGCGCATCTGCGTTTCGACATCGGAATGGACGCGGGCTTCCGCGAGCTTGGCGACGTTTTCCATGCGCGTCTGGCTAGCAGAAATCAGCGTCTGGCGAAAGCAAAGCCAAGTTCGGCGATCCGGCGCCGGACGACGGCGAGCGGAACGAAACGCGGTTCCAGGATGGGCGCGGAGCCCGCCATCGGCGTCAGGAAGGCGGGCGTTCCCTTCGGGACCGGCGGCTGCGGCGTCGGAACCGCGCCGATCATCGGCGGACGCGGCGGCGGCAGCGGGGCGCTGATGCTGGCCTGCAACGCGGGCGGGACGGCGGCAGGAATTGCGGGAGACTGCGCGGGCTCTGTGGGAGGCGCCCCCGGACGCCTGCCTGCCGGCGCCGCAGGAGGCGCCTTCGCGCCCAATCCGAAAAGCGTTTCGACGGCGCCCTGAACCCCTTTCATGAAATCGCCGCCTTCGGGCGCCGGCGCGGGCGTGGCCCTGGCGATCATGATTTTCGGCTCGCGCGCCGGCCCATTGCAGTTGCGCACGCCTATCGCGATCAGCTCGGAGCCGCGCAGAACCTTGTATTGCCGCGTCAGCGTTCCGAGTTTGTCGCGTACGCCCTGCGGATAGGCGGACCACAATTCGTTGGTGACGCCGTAGTCCACTTCCTTCGTGATGTCGTTGTAGGCCTGATGGAACTTCAACTGGCTGGACGGATAGACGCAGACATTGGGCAGCGACAGCGCGAGCGTGCAGGCGGAGCGGCATTCGTGCAGACGCACTTCGCGGTTCTGCGCGCGGTAGAGTTCGGTTCGCTCCTGATAGGCGCGCACCAGCCCGCCGACGTCCTTCTGGACGACGATCGCAGCGGGCATGGGCGGCGGGTCGAGGTAGCTCACGAGTGCGTTCCGGTCGTGCGACCATCAGCCGACATGGTGAATCGAGCGTTAATGCGGCCCCCTCGACCGCGCCGCCGTCCTGATCTAAGCCTGCGCCGCAACGAACGAGGCGAGGGAACGCAATGGCCGCAACGGGCAACAAGGTCGCGCTGGTGACGGGCGCGGCGCGCGGCATCGGGCTGGCCACTGCGAAGCGGTTTCTTGATGCGGGCTGGTCCGTCGGCCTGCTCGACAATGATGCTGAGACGCTTGCCGACGCCGGCCGCGCCCTCGCTTCACCGGACCGCGTTGTTGAACTGCCGGCCGATGTCTCGAAACCCGAGGACGTCGAGAGGGCCGTGGCGCATGTGCGCGAAAAATTCGGGCGGCTGGACGCGCTCGTCAACAATGCCGGCATTGCGCATTTCGGGCCGGTGATGGAGACGCCGCTGCATGTCTGGCGCGAGATTCTCGACGTCAATCTTACCGGCCCCTTCCTGATGACGAAGGCCGCCGTTCCGCTCATGCGCGAGACGGGCGGCGCGATCGTCAACATCACCTCCATTTCCTCACTGCGCGCCTCGACGCTGCGCGTCGCCTACGGCACATCCAAAGCGGGCCTCGCGCATCTCACCAAACAGCTAGCGGTGGAACTGGCTTCCTACGGCGTCCGCGTGAACGCGGTCGCGCCCGGACCGGTCGACACGGCCATGGCGCTGAAGGTGCATTCGAAAGAAATCCGCGCCGACTATCACGACGCCATTCCGCTCAACCGCTACGGCCTGCCGGAGGAACTGGCGGACGCGATCTTCTGGCTGTGCGGCCCACACTCCACCTACATCACAGGTCAGGTTCTGGCGGTCGACGGCGGCTTCGACGCCGCCGGAATCGGCTTGCCGACGCTGCGGCGGGATATGGGCAACGGGTGAGGCGGCGCTATTCCCCGCCGAGCGCCATGTCGTCGCGGTGGATCATCGCGGCGCGGCCGGAATAGCCCAGAATCTTCTCGATGTCGCGCGAGGAGCGGCCCATGATCTGCGCGGCTTCGCCTGCGTCATAGGCGATCAGGCCGCGCCCGATCTCGCCGCCCTCCGCATTGCGGATCACGACGCAATCGCCGCGATTGAAGCCGCCTTCGATTCCCGTCACGCCCGCCGGCAGCAGGCTCTTGCCCGAGAGAAGCGCCTTCGCCGCGCCGGCGTCTATCCGCACGACGCCCTTCGGCTCCAGCGATCCGGCGATCCATTTCTTGCGCGACGTCACCGGGTTCGAGGGCGTGAGGAACCATGTGCAGGGACCGCCGTCCGCGATGCGCTTGAGCGGATGCGCCACGCGCCCGTCGGCGATCGCCATATGCACGCCGGCGGTGGTCGCGATCTTGGCCGCCTCCACTTTGGTGCGCATCCCGCCGCGCGAAAGCTCGGACGCTGCGCCGCCGGCCATGGCCTCGATCTCGGCGGTTACGCGCGGCACGACCGGAAGCAGCCTCGCATTCGGATCGGTGGCCGGCGGCGCGGTGTAGAGCCCGTCGACATCCGACAGAAGCACGAGACAGTCCGCGCTCGCCATGGCCGCGACGCGCGCGGCGAGCCGGTCATTGTCGCCGTAGCGGATTTCACTCGTCGCCACCGTATCGTTCTCGTTGATGACCGGCGCGGCGCGCATTTCCAGCAGCCGCTCGATCGTGGCGCGCGCGTTGAGATAGCGGCGGCGTTCTTCCGTGTCCCACAGCGTCACAAGAATCTGCCCCGCCGTGATCCCGTGCGATCCCAGCGCCTCCGCCCAGGTCCGCGCCAGTTCGATCTGCCCGACGGCCGCGGCGGCCTGCGAATCCTCGAGCTTCAGCGCGCCCTTCGGGAGGCCGAGCACGCTGCGTCCGAGCGCGATCGAGCCCGACGACACGACGAGAATGTCGGCGCCGCGCTTGTGATGGACGGCGAGATCGGCGACCAGCGCGTCGAGCCAGTCCTTCTTCAAGCCGCCTGCCTTGCCGTCGACGAGCAGCGAGGAGCCGACCTTGACGACGATGCGGCGGAATGCGGAGAGATTTGGCGTTTCGGTCATCGGCCGATCTCTAGCCGAGCAGCGTCACGGCCGCCACTCTGGCTGGGGCTCGGCCTCGGCTTCCTTCTTGCGGCGGCCTTCGACCACGGAGAGCAGCGCACGCAGCGCGTCCTTCACGCCGGCGCCGGTGGCGGCGGAAATCTTCAGGATCGCGCGACGCTTTTCGCCGGGCGCGACGTCGGGCCCGTAGCTCGAAACCGCGCGGCGCAGCCGCTCCGTCTGCTGCTTCAGAATCTCCTCGTCGACCACGTCGCACTTCGACAGAGCGATGATCTCGGGCTTCGTCGACAGATCCGCGCCATAGGCGTCGAGCTCCTGTCGCACGATGCGATAGGCCTTGCCCGCATGCTCGCCCGACGCGTCGATCAGGTGGAGCAGCGCGCCGCAGCGCTCGACATGGCCGAGAAACCGGTCGCCGAGGCCAAGGCCCTCGTGCGCGCCCTCGATCAGACCGGGGATGTCGGCCAGCACGAATTCGCGACCGTCGAGCCCGACGACGCCGAGGCCCGGATGGAGCGTCGTGAAGGGATAATCCGCGATTTTCGGTTTGGCGGCGGAGACGGTGGCGAGAAAGGTCGACTTGCCGGCGTTGGGCAGGCCGACGAGCCCGGCGTCGGCGATCAGCTTCAGCCGCAGCCAGATTTCCATCTCCTGGCCGGCTTCGCCCGGATTGGCGCGGCGCGGTGCGCGATTGGTGGAGGATTTGAAATGGGCGTTGCCGAAGCCGCCGTTGCCGCCCCTCGCGATGACGACGCGCTGGCCGATCTCGGTCATGTCGGCGATCAGCGTCTCGCCGTCCTCCTCGAAAATCTGCGTGCCGGCCGGCACTTTCAGCACGGCGTCCGCTCCGCGCCCGCCAGCGCGGTTCTTGCCCATGCCGTGCATGCCGGTTTTGGCCTTGAAATGCTGCTGGAAGCGATAGTCGATCAGCGTGTTCAGCCCCTCGACGCATTCGGCCACGACATCGCCGCCGCGCCCGCCGTCGCCGCCGTCAGGCCCGCCGAACTCGATGAACTTTTCGCGTCGGAACGAGACGCAGCCCGCCCCGCCGTCGCCGGAGCGGATGTAGATGCGGGCCT
>JASGFP010000105.1:0-13665 GCA_047605445.1 Rhodoblastus sp. | reverse complement strand
GCGCCGCCGGCCGCCACTGCGCCGCCGACCGCGTCCGCCGCCGTGCCGCCCGCCCAAACGTTGCGCGCGGCCGTGAAGCCGGGAATAGGCAGCGCGGCGACGATGTTTCCTGCAGTCGAGATGGCCGCGCCCGCGGCGGCCTGCTGCGCGCCTTCGTTGGCGGCCTGCGCGTGAGCGGCGGCCCGTTCGGCGTGCGGCGCAGCGCGCTTGCGGCAGTAGGCGAGGTCCTTCTGGTATTTCGCCGGCTTGAACCCTCTGGCGTCCTCGTCGATCAGCGGCTCGTAGAGACCGCTCTCCTGCGCCTGCGCTGCACGCACGGAAACGCCGGAAACCGCCACGACGACAGCAATCGCGGCACAATAGACACGCAACATCATAATATCCCCCAAGTATACAGCCCACGTCCTTTTAGGACAGCGCGGCAAGCTGAACAAGACGAGCGCGCGGGCGTTTTGACGCTCGTCAAAATGACGCGCTAGATTCCGCGCAACAGGAGTCGCGCCGATGGCATCGATCGAAGACGTATTGAACAATCTGGACGCAGACCGGCAGGGCGCGCTGGACCGGCTGTTCGCCCTGCTGGCGATCAAGTCGATCTCGACCGACCCCGCCTTTGCCGGCGAATGCGCGAAGGCGGCGGACTGGCTGGCCAAGGATCTCGAAAGCATCGGCTTTGCGGCGAGCGTGCGGCCGACGGCGGGACATCCGATGGTGGTGGCGCACGCCAAGGCGAAGCAGCGCGACGTCCCGCATGTGCTGTTCTACGGCCATTACGACGTGCAGCCGGTCGATCCGCTGAACTTGTGGGAAAGCGATCCGTTCGGCGCGAAGATCGTGAACGCGAAAACGGGCCCGCAGATTTTCGGGCGCGGCGCCGCCGACGACAAGGGCCAGTTGATGACCTTCGTGGAAGCTTGCCGCGCCTTCGTCGCGACGGGCGGCCTGCCCTGCGACGTCACCATCATGCTAGAGGGCGAGGAGGAGACGGGCTCGCCATCGCTGCCCGCCTTTCTCGCCGAGAACAAGAAGGAACTCTCCGCCGACCTCGCGCTCGTCTGCGACACAGGCATGTGGGACCGCACGACGCCGGCCATCACCACCATGTTGCGCGGACTTGTGCTGGAGGAGGTGACGATCCGGGCCGCCGACCGCGACCTGCATTCGGGCCTCTACGGCGGCGCGGCGGTCAATCCGATCCATGTGCTGGCGAAAATCATCGACGATCTGCACGATGCGAATGGACGCGTCACGCTGCCGAATTTCTACGACGGCGTGGAAGAACTGCCCGAGGATATCGCCAAGCAATGGCGCGCGCTCGATTTCGACGAGGCGGCTTTTCTCGGCGAAGTGGGCCTGCGCATTCCCGCCGGCGAGAAGGACCGAAGCGTGCTGGAGCAGATCTGGGCGCGCCCGACGATGGACGTGAACGGCATATGGGGCGGCTATCAGGGCAAGGGCTCCAAGACCGTGCTGCCGGCGCAGGCGAGCGCGAAATTTTCGTTCCGCCTCGTCGGCAAGCAAAACCCCCAAGCGATCGCGGAAAGCTTCCGCGACTTCGTGCGCGCGCGGCTGCCGGACGATTGCGAGGCCGATTTCAACTCGCACGGCGCGAGCCCGGCGCTGCAATTGCCGTTCGGCTCCGAAGCGCTGTCGCGCGCGAGACGGGCGTTGTCGCAGGAATGGGGGAAAGAGGCGGCGATGGTGGGCTCTGGCGGTTCGATCCCGATCGTCGGCTCGTTCAAGCGCGATCTGAAAATGGATTCGCTGATGGTCGGCTTCGGCCTCGACGACGACCGCGTGCATTCGCCGAACGAGAAATACGAACTGTCGTCGTTCCAGAAGGGCGCGCGGAGCTGGGCGCGGATTTTGGCGGCGCTGTCGGCGTGAGGGGAAAGCGCGAGTCTATCCCCTCTCCCCGCAGGGCGGGGAGAGGGTTAGAGTGAGGGGTCCTGCGATCCTCATGAGACGTTTTCATTGAGCCGCTCTCTCTTCCTCGATCCCTCTCCACGCCCGACGCCCCTCGCCCCTGCCCTCTCCCCGCCCTGCGGGGAGAGGGGGCAGACTGGCGCCGCGGCATGAACATCATCCAAGGCCTCGCCGCCCTCGCCGTCCTCCTGGCCATCGCCTTCGCCTTCAGCGAAAACCGCCGCGCCATCCCTGCGCGCGTCGTGGTCGCCGGCGTCGCGTTGCAGATCGCGCTGGCGCTGCTCTTCACCAAATTCCCACCGGCCGTCGCCGCCATCCTCACGCTCACGCATGGCGTCGAAGCGCTGCAGCGCGCGACTGACGCCGGCACGGCGCTCGTCTTCGGATTTCTCGGCGGCGGCCCGCTGCCCTATGCGGAGACGAAACCCGGCGCGTCCTTCATTCTCGCCTTCCGCGCCTTTCCGATGGTGCTGACGATCTCGGCGCTCGCGACGCTGATGTTCCATCTCGGCCTCATGCAGAAAATCGTCGCCGCCTTTGCCTTCGTGCTGCGGCGGACGCTCGGCGTCGGCGGGCCGCTGGGCGTCGGCGCGGCGACGCATATCTTCGTCGGCATGGTGGAGGCGCCGCTGATCGTGCGGCCGTATCTAACCACCATGTCGCGAGGCGAATTGTTCGCGCTGATGAGCTGCGGCATGGCGGGCATCGCCGGCACCGTCATGGCGATCTACGGCGCGATCCTGTCCGGCGCCGTGCCGGGCGCGCTGCCCGCCATCATTTCCGCTGCGATCATCTCGACGCCGGCCGCGCTGTCGCTGTCGGCGTTGATGATTCCCTTCGCGCCGGACGACAGCGCGACGCAAATCGAGATCGCCGATCCCTCCGCCAACGCCTTCGAGGCGATCGTGCGCGGCACGATGGACGGCGTGAAGATTTTCGCTGGCGTCGTCGCGCTGATGATCGTGCTGGTCGCGCTCGTGCACCTCGCCGACGCCGCGCTGTCGCTGCTGCCTGATGTCGACGGCAAGCCGGTCTCGATCCGCGCCGGCTTCGCGCTGCTGTTCCGGCCGCTGGTCTGGCTGATCGGCGTGCCCTGGCCGGAAAGCGAGACGGCGGCCTACCTGATGGCGACCAAGACCGCTCTCAACGAATTCGTCGCCTATCTCGACCTCAGCCGGCTGCCCGAAGGCGCGCTGTCGCCGCGGTCAAAGCTGATCATGACCTACGCCATGTGCGGCTTCGCCAATTTCGGCTCGCTCGGCATCATGATCGGCGGCATGACGGCCATGGCGCCGGAACGGCGGCATGACATCGTGCAGCTTGCGCCACGGTCGCTGGTGACGGGGACGCTGGCGACGCTGATGAGCGGGGCTGTTGTGGGGATGGTGGGGTAAGCGCTTCTCAAGCGCCGTCTCGAAGCACGGCAAGCCCGACTGCCTCGGCCACCCTTCGAGACGCCCGCTGCGCGGGCTCCTCCGGGTGAAGGCTCGGTAGCGCGCTACCATAGCAGATCGGGTAGCGCTGCCGGCGCCCCCCCGCGCCTCCCCAATTCGACCATCGCCGCCCGCGCCCCCTTCCCTCCCCCCTTCGCATGTGCAAAAACGCCCCCGGTTTCCCGAGGGAATTTCGCCGCCATGACCGCTTCCGACATGCCCTATGCCGCTGCCTTCCCCCCCGTGGAGGAATCCCGCTGGCGGGACTTGGCGACCGCCGCGCTCAAGGGCGCGCCGTTCGAGAAGCTTGTCGGCAAGACCTATGACGGAACGGCGGTCCAGCCGCTCTATGCGCCCGCCGCCGCCGCGCCGCAGCCCGGCCGCGCGCAGGTGGGTCCGTGGTCGATCCTCGCGCGCGTCGATGCGACGGACCCCAAGACCGCCAACGACATGGCCCTCACCGACCTCGAGAACGGCGCGGGCGGCCTGCAACTCGCCTTCGCGGGTTCGGCCGGCGCCTATGGCTTCGGACTGCCCGCCACGGAAGCCGCACTCGAGGCCGCGCTCGCGGGCGTGTTCCTCGACGCCGACGCACCGATCGAGATCGACGCTCCCGGCCACGGCCGCGACGTCGCGACTGCGCTCGCGGCCTATGTGGCGAAACAGAAGATCGACCCCAAGGCGACGCTGATTTCCTTCGGCCTCGACCCGCTCGGCGCCCTCGCGCGCGGCGCGGTCGCGCACCCGTTCAGCGAAATCGCGCCGCACATGGTCGACGCGGTCAAGACGCTCTCGGGCGCCGGTTTCACCGGCCCGTTCTGCGTCGCCGACGCGCGCATCGTCCATGCGGCGGGCGGCACGGAGGCGCAGGAGCTGGCCTACGCCATTTCCGCCGCGCTGGCCTATCTGCGCGCGCTGGAAGGCGCGGGGATATCGCTCGACGCCGCCGCGCGGGCGATCTCGTTCAGGCTCGCCGTCGACGCCGACGAATTTCTGGGCGTCGCCAAGCTGCGCGCGCTGCGCCGACTGTGGGCGCGGGTGGAAGAGGCTTGCGGCCTGACGTCCTCGCCCGCGCCGATCCACGCGGAAACCGCCTGGCGGATGATGACGCGCCGCGATCCTTACGTGAACATGCTGCGCGCGACAGTCGCGGTGTTTTCGGCCGCCGTCGGCGGCGCGGACCGCATCTCGGTGGTGCCCTTCACTCAGGCGGTCGGCCTGCCGGACGAATTCGCGCGCCGCGTGGCGCGCAATACGCAGCTCGTGCTGCTGGAGGAATCCAATCTCGACAAGGTGGCCGACCCGACCGCCGGGGCCGGCGGTTTCGAGACGCTGACCGCAGAGCTTTGCGACAAGGCCTGGGCGCTGGTGCAGGCCAGCGAAAAGGCTGGCGGCCTCGCGCAGCAGATTGCATCCGGCGCGCTGAAGGCCGATGTCGAGAAGGCCGCCGCCGAACGCGCGAAGAATGTCGCACGCCGCAAGGATGCGCTGACCGGCGCGAGCGAATTTCCCAATATCGCCGAAAAGACGGTGGACGTGCTGGCGCCCATACCGGCTGCTGCGACGCCTGCTGGCGCGCTTGTTCCGCATCGGTTGTCGGAACCCTACGAGGCCTTGCGCGACAGGTCCGACGCGCTCGCCGCCAAGGGCAAGCGCCCCTCGGTGTTCCTCGCCAATATCGGGCCCGTCGCGGCCTTCACCGCGCGCGCGACCTTCGCCAAGAATTTCTTCGAGGCCGGCGGCATCGAGGCGCCGGGCAACGACGGGTTCGCATCCGCCGAAGCGGCTGCGAAAGCCTATGCAGCGTCCGGCGCGCCGATCGCCTGCATCTGCTCGTCCGATGCGCTTTACGCCGAACAGGCCGAGGCCGTGGCCAAAGCGCTGAAGGCCGAGGGCGCGAAGCGCGTCATCCTCGCGGGACGGGCCGGCGACAAGGAGGCGGCATACAAGGCGGCGGGCGTCGACGATTATGTCTTCGCCGGCGCGGACGTGCTCGGCAGCCTCGATCGCGCCTGGAAAGCGATCGCCTGATGCGGTTCGCGATGGTCTGCGCCTGTCTGACGCTTGCTGCGCCCGCCGCCGCCTTCCCGCGCAGCTTCGACGGCGAGTGGCAGGTCGAGGCGCGCACCACTGTCGGCGAGTGCGCGCCGGACGTTTCCGCCACGGTGCGGATCGAGGGCGGCCGCGTCGTCGCCTCCAGCGCGCAGGGCGTCGAGGTCTGGGGCTATCTGGAAGACAACGGCGATATTTCCACGCGCTTCACGGCGGGCCAGAAGATGGCGCGCGGCAACGGCAAGCTGAAGGGCGCATCGGGTTCGGGCGCATGGTCGTCCAACACCGATTATTGCGGCGGCGTCTGGACGGCGCAGAAGGCGCGATAGTCACCGCGCCGTCAGCCGCTTTTCATGCCGCGCGCGGGAGGCTTCGACCGGCGCGGCAAGCGGCGCGCGGGCGGCCCGCTGCGGGCCCAGGCCGCCAGACGCGCTTCCGCGCCGACGAAGCGGCGCAAGGGCGGAAAGGTTTCCGCCGCGCTGCGCAGCGCATCCTCGGTCTGGCCGGCGCCCATGCAATCCTCTCTCCGCGCCGGGAGCGATACCACGCCGGCCGCGGCGCGTCGCGCCGATCGGGACTGCGCGCGACCCCTGATTCGCCATCATGATCGCCGCCGTTGCGGCGACCGCGGCTGTTGCATATGACTTGAGGCGAGCGTCATCCGGGGCAGGCGCGATTCACGCCATTGGAGCGTCCGAATTGCGGGCGCAAATCAAAGACTTGTCGGCCGATAGCCGCTGAAGGAGCCAAGATGATCCGATTCCGACAGATGAGCCGGGGCGTCGCGATCGCGCTGACCGCGATGACGCTTGCCGGGACCACTCTTGCCGCTGGCGCAGCGCAGGCCGCGCAATGCGGCAATAATTCCGCCGGGTTCGACAATTGGAAGCAGCAATTCGCAGGCGAAGCGCGCGGACGGGTCAGCCCTAACGCGATCTCCGCGCTGATGGGCACGACTTACGCGCGCGCGACCATCGGCGCCGACCGCGGCCAGCACGGGTTCAAGCTCTCGCTCGAGCAGTTCATGGCCAAGCGCGGCGGCAACGCCATCGTTTCGCAGGGGCGCCGCCTCAAGGCTTCCAATGCCGCGCTGTTCGCGCAGATCGAGCAGCGATACGGCGTGCCGGCGGGCCCGCTGCTCGCCATTTGGGGCATGGAGACGGGCTTCGGCGCCGTGCGCGGACACCAGCACCTGCTTTCCGCCGTCGCGACGCTCGCCTACGATTGCCGCCGCTCCGAATATTTCACCGATCAGCTCTATGCGGCGCTGAAGCTCGTCGATCAGGGCGTGTTCAACGCCAATTCGACCGGCTCGATGCACGGCGAAGTCGGACAGACGCAATTCATGCCGAAGACGGTGCTGAATTACGCCGTCGGCAATCTCGAGACGTCGTCCGGCGCGCTGATGTCGACCGCCAATTTCCTGAAGGGCCACGGCTGGACGCGCGGCGCCGGCTACCAGCCGGGGGAATCCAATTTCGCCGCCCTGCAGGAATGGAACGCGGCCTCCGTCTATCAGCGGGCCATCGCGATCATCGGCTCGCGGATCGACGGCGGCGACCGGTAAGACGTTTACGCATCGGCGTCGCGGCGAGACCGCCGCGCACGCCGGCGCAGGAGCGCGAGCGCAAGGAATGCGACGAGCGCCGCCGCCAGCGGCGCGCCGGCAAGAAGCAGCACGACGACGACCATCGCCGCGATCAACCCCAAGGTCGCCGGCGCGGCGGAATTGCCCGTGAAGGCGGCGACGATTCCTTTGCTCCGCCAGGAGAATCCGCCCACGATGCCCGCCGCAGCGGCGAAGGCCGCCTGCGCCGGATCGAATTGCGCGGATACAACGAGCAGCGGCGGCGCCGCGTAGGGGAACGTTCCGAAGATTGCTGCGGATTGATCGAAGACTGCGATCCGCCAGAGATTGTCATCGACACGCGCGGCATGGACGTCGAGCGTCACCAGACCGCGAGCCTCGTCGTCCACGACGAGCGCGGCCGTCAACGCGCTTTCCGCATGGGCGGCATTGCGTTCGGGAAGTTTTTCGCGCGGCGTGATCGCGGCAGCGCGCTCGAATTCGGCTGGCGATTGCACATGCGTGGCGGCGAGCGCGCGCAACAAGCGGCTCACTGCCGCGAGCGCAGCCGCCCGGCCGAGCGATTCAGGCAGCGCGAGATTTTCCGCGAGGTCGAGAATTTCGGCATAGCCAGCGGGCGCGGTCCGGGCCATCGCCGCGCGCGGCGAGGCGGCGGCGGACGCCGGCAGGCTCGGCATGTCCGGCGCGACGATGCGAAACGCGGTCGCGATATCGTCCGCCGGGCGGCGTCGAAGCGCGGCCGCCGCCACGAATTCCGAAAAAGGCGGCAACGGGCTCGCCGATCTGACCGGGCCAATGTTCATGACGCCTCGCGCATGCGCGGCAGGTTGCGCCGCGTTGCTTGCGCAAGCCTTATGCGCGCTCCCGCAGGCCGTGCTGCTTCAGCCGCCAGACGAGAAGGTCGATGCGGTCCTGCCCGAAGAAGGGTTCGCCGTTGAACACGAAGCACGGCACGCCCCAATGGTTGGAGGCGGCATGGGCTGCTTCGTTTTCTGCGATGATCTTCTCGTAGTGATCGACGTCCTGCGTAATTTTCGTGTCGAGCGCGGCGAGATCGAAGCCTGCGCGCGCGGCGGCCTGCGCGAGATGGTCGCCTTGGTCCCAGCCCGTCACCTGACCGCCCCACAGCATCGAGGAGACTTCCCAGATGAACTCGAGCCCCCTGCCCGCCTCCTGCGCGGCGGCGCCGAGGCGCGTGAGGCGGCGGATGCGCGGCTGCTCGGGCGCGACCTCCAGCGTCATCATGTTCTGGTCGATCGGATCGGGCTGCGGAAAGCGAAAGGGAATGCCCTCCATCTGCGCGACTCGAATGCTGTCGATGAAGACGTAGCGCGCGAAATTGGGGTTGGCCTTTTTGAAGAAGCCCGGCACGCGCACGGCGAGCGGATAGACCGGCCGCGCGTTCACGACGAGATCGTATTGCTTGACGATGCGCAGCGTCTTGGGCAGCGCGAGATACGAATATGGCGAACGGAAGGACCAGAATAGATCGACCGAGAGCGTCATGTTTCCTCCTGAGATCATTGTTCAGGCGATGAGCGGCGCGCAGCCCGTGCCCGCAAGCACGCGCGCGACGCAGGCCTTCGCATCGGCGTCGAGCCGCGCATGTTCCTCGCGTATCCACTGCAGGCACTTGGCCTGATAGGGGAACGGATCCTGCACCCATGCGAGGTCATCGACCTGCGTCTCGACCTTCGCGGCGCCGCTTGCCACGGCCTGCTCGTTCGCCAGCATCACCGGCGTATAGGTGCGGCCCATCTCGACGAACAGCGCGCGCAACGTGTCGGGAATGTTGTCGCGCGACAGCCAGTCGGCTTCCGCGGGCTCCATGCCCGACAGATCCTCCAGCACCTCCGTCCACGCATAGACGCGCGGCGCCTCGCTGAGCGTGATCGCCATCGGCGTGGGATCGAAGCGCGCGAGCTGTGTGAGCTGGCCGTAGGCGGCGAAATCCGAGGCGCCGGGGCGCGCGCCCATCAGGAAGCCGCTGGTTTCGAGATGCGCCTTCATCGCTTGCAGGTAGCGACTATAGCTCGCCTCGATGACGGGCGCCGTCGTGTCGTTTGAGCCGACGACATAGAGGCGCAAAATCTGCCGCTGCTTGACGAAGGCCTTGACCGGTTCAAGCGTCGCTTCGCTCACCGGCTTGGTCGACCAGCGCGGCAGGATCTCGCCGGCCTGCGCGGCGTCGGCGGCGAAATGCCAGCGATAGTGGAACATGGCCTTGGTCAGCCATTCGTCGGCGAAATCTTCGAGCAGATAATCTAGGAAGGCGATGGCGGGGTCCGGCGGCACGATGCTGCGGCCGGCAAAGTCGCGCTCGAAGCGGCGCAGCAGCGGCGTGGAATCGACGACAGCCTCGATCGAACCGTCTTCCTTCGTGAAATAGAAGGTCGGCAGCAATTGCGGCTTCGGTTTCGGCAGGTCGGTCGGCGTGCGATGCGAGCCGACGATCAGCCTATAGGGAATGCGACGGTAGCGCAGCGCCGCGAGCATTTTTCGCGTGTAGGGCGAACCCGGCGCGCCGAGCAGAGTGACGGGCGCGGAAGATGAAAACATGTGCGACTTTCCGATGGAGGCGCGCAAATCTAGGCGGGCGAGGCGAGGCGGCGCAAGCGCGTGGCGCGTTTGCCTCCCTAGCGACGGTCTTGCGAGGTTTTCCCTTCTCCCCGCAAGCGGGGAGAAGGTGGCCGAAGGCCGGATGAGGGGCCCAACCCGATGCAACCGAACCAGTCGTCGGGCCCCTCACCCTAGCCCTCTCCCCGCTTGCGGGGAGAGGTGACAGGATGCGCGCCTAACTATGCAGGCCCGGCGCCTCGTGTCCGGTGCGCGCGACATATTCGGTATAGCCGCCGCCATATTGATGCACGCCGTCCGGCGTCAGCTCCAGCACGCGGTTCGACAGCGCCGCGAGAAACCGCCGGTCGTGCGAGACGAAGAGCATGGCGCCTTCGTAGTTCGCGAGCGCGTTCACCAGCATCTCCTTCGTGCCGATGTCGAGATGGTTGGTGGGCTCGTCGAGCACCAGAAAGTTCGGCGGATCGTAGAGCATCTTCGCCATCACGAGCCGCGCCTTCTCGCCGCCCGAAAGAACGCGGCAGGGCTTTTCGACATCGTCGCCCGAGAAGCCGAAGCAGCCGGCGAGCGTGCGCAGCGAGCCCTGCCCCGCCTGCGGGAACCAGCCTTCCAGCGATTCATAGATGGTCCGTTCGCCGTCGAGCACTTCCATCGAATGCTGCGCGAAATAGCCCATCTTCACGCTGCCGCCGATCGTGACATGGCCGGCGTCCGGCGTGGACTCGCCGGCGATCAGCTTCAAGAGCGTCGACTTGCCGGCGCCATTGACGCCCATGACCGCCCAGCGCTCGCGCCGGCGCACCTGGAAGTCGAGATCGGCGTAAATTTTTCGCGCGCCGAAGCCTTTCTCGACGTTCTTCAGCGTCACCACATCCTCGCCACTGCGCGGCGCGGGCGGAAAATCGAAGGCGATGGTCTGGCGGCGGCGCGGCGGCTCGACGCGATCGATCTTCTCCAGCTTCTTCACGCGGCTCTGCACCTGCGCCGCATGAGAGGCGCGCGCCTTGAAGCGCTCGATGAATTCGATTTCCTTGGCCAGCATCGCCTGCTGCCGCTCGAACTGCGCCTGCTGCTGCTTCTCGGCTAGCGCGCGCTGCTCGGCGTAGAATTCGTAATTGCCGGAATAGGAATTGAGCTGGCCAGCGTCGATCTCGATGATCTTGCCCACGATGCGGTTCATGAATTCGCGATCGTGCGAGGTCATCAGCACGGCGCCCTCATAGCCGCGCAAGAATTGCTCGAGCCAGATCAGGCTTTCGATGTCGAGATGGTTGGAGGGCTCGTCGAGCAGCATGAGGTCGGGCCGCATCAACAGGATGCGCGCGAGCGCGACGCGCATCTTCCAGCCGCCGGAGAGATGGCCGACATCGCCGTCCATCATCTCCTGCGTGAAGGAAAGGCCGTCGAGAATTTCGCGGGCGCGCGCGTCGAGCGCATAGCCGTCGAGCTCCTCGAAGCGCGCCTGCACGTCGCCGTAGCTCTCGATGATCTCGTCCATCTCGTCGGCGCGATCGGGATCGGCCATGGCGGCCTCCAGCGCCTTCATTTCGGCGAGCACGTCCGACACCGGCCCGGCGCCGTTCATCACCTCGGCGACGGCGCTGCGGCCGGCCATTTCGCCGACGTCCTGGCTGAAATAGCCGATGGTGGTTCCGCGATCGACGGTCAGCTGGCCCTCGTCCGGCGGCTCCTGCCCGGCGATCATGCGGAACAGCGTCGTCTTGCCGGCGCCGTTGGGCCCGACTAGGCCGACCTTTTCGCCCTTCAGGATGACGGCGGAGGCCTCGATGAAGACGATCTGATGGCCGTTCTGCTTGGAGATTTTGTCGATGCGAATCATGGGCGGGTTATGGCCCGCCGTGGCATCGGGGACAATCAGGCCGCGACCCGGGCGCGCCCTCTCTCCCGCGAAGCGGGGGAGAGTTGGAGAAGGGCACGAGTTGTGCATTGGGGTGGTCCAGCAACTCGCGAAAAGCTCATGTTTGTTCCGGCCTACCCAAGCGTGACTTGCGATCCGCAAGACAGGCGCTATTACCGGGGTTGAAGGTTCGGAAAGAGCGCGTGCATTTAGCTGATCTTTTTTCAGCAATGGAGCAATTATGAATAGCGTGGATACCCGGCCAATTTGGTCCACTGAGACTGGCATAGTCGACTTTGATGTCGACCCTTCCAGTCTCAGCACGTCGGAGATTCCCGGAATCAAGGCTATTTGGACAGACCAACGCGAGCGTCTTAAAGGCTCAACACAATTAGCTCAATTTACTGAAAAACTGAGTCGAGAGTGGGCAATTGAAACCGGAATTATAGAAAATCTGTACGAAATCGAACGCGGTGTAACTCAAACACTTATTGAGCATGGATTTCAAGCTGAATTATTATCTCACGGCTCAACTAATAGACCTAGAGAATATGTAATTCAATTACTTCGCGATCAGAAGGACGCTTTGGACGGCGTATTTGACTTCGTTCGTAGCGCGCGCAAACTCTCAACATCTTACATAAAAGAACTTCATGCTGCGTTGTTGCGGAGCCAACATGTCACGGACGCGATAGACGCGCAGGGCAAGTACGTAGAAGTGCCACTCATAAAAGGCGCGTGGAAGACACAAACAAACTATCCAGTCAGAGAAGGGATTACCTACACTTACTGCCCTCCAGAACACGTCGCCTCCGAGATGGATCAATTGATCGCAATGCACAATGCGCATGTTGCTAAAAGAGTCTCCAGTGAGGTACAGGCTGCGTGGCTTCATCACCGTTTCACGCAAATACACCCGTTCCAAGATGGCAATGGCCGTGTTGCGCGAGCCATTGCCTCTCTTGTACTTGTGAAAGACGGACTGTTTCCGCTGGTCGTCACTCGAGATGATAAGCCAAAATATATTGATGCGCTTGAGGCAGCTGATAACGGAAATTTACAACCTTTAGTTGAACTAATCTCTAAACTGCAGGTCTCTCAATTTAGAAAAGCCAGCGCGATATCAGAAGCCTTGCTTGTCGAAGTGGACGTTCAGTCGGCACTGGCTGGGCTACTAAGGGCGGCGGACAAGGTTGCAGCCGACAAGCTAGCTTCACTGAGAGGCGTCTTTGAACTTGCCTCCCAGATCGAAAGGGATATTGAGGAGAGACTCAAATCAATAATCCCGAGCATTTCTAAAGCGCTACAGCGGGTCGAAGGAGGAGCGGCATCCTTTGTCACGCGATCAACTGAACACACGGATTTTTATTTCAGATCTCAAATAATTGAGAACGCAAAAAATAACCTTGGGTACTTTGCCGATACGGCAGAATACCGCTCATGGGTAGCGCTGAACATGCGGTGGTCTCGGCGTGCGCAGCTAGTGTTTGCCATTCACGGCATCGGAAAACCCTTTAATGGCAGCTTGATATGCGCGCCCTTTCTAGAGTTTCGGGACACCGACGAAGAAGGTCAGGTTCGCTCCGCCTTAGCTCCTGTAACGGAAGATGGGTTCGTGTTCTTCTACAACGAGGAGCCCGACCGCCTGATGGATCGATTTCGGCGGTGGCGCGAAGAGGTTCTAAAAGTGATGGTCAAGGAACTCGCTCAGAATCTATAAGAGCGGAAGGCGTGTCCTGCACCCTAGCAGGAGCGCGCAACTGGAACCGGCGGCTTTGCCGCCCCACGGACCCGCGCCATGACCCGCATACCCAATTTCGCCGACGTCGCCTTCGCCCCCGCCAAAGCCGCGCTCCAGACACCCGCCAACGACGCGGCGCCGTGGATGACGCCCGAGGGCATTCCGGTGAAGCCGGCTTATGGCCCGGCCGACATCGCGGGCCTGAATTACATCCACTCCTACCCCGGCGCCGCGCCCTATCTGCGCGGGCCGTATCCGACCATGTACGTCAACCAGCCCTGGACGGTGCGGCAGTACGCGGGTTTCTCGACGGCCGAGGATTCCAACGCCTTCTATCGGCGCAATCTCGCGGCGGGGCAGAAGGGTCTGTCGGTCGCCTTCGATCTCGCCACGCATCGCGGCTACGATTCCGATCATCCGCGCGTGTCGGGCGATGTCGGCATGGCGGGCGTGGCGATCGATTCCATCTACGACATGCGCACGCTGTTCT
>JASGFP010000104.1:0-13726 GCA_047605445.1 Rhodoblastus sp. | reverse complement strand
AGGCAATGATGGCGACGGCGGCGGCCGCCGCCGCCGCCGTCGCGCCGAGGCCAATGGCCATCGCGCCGAGCGCCTTGTTGGCCCCCGCCAGCGCGTTGGAGAGGCCGAGCGTGGCGAGCTTCGCCATCTCGACATGCGTTCCGGTCCATGGCCCAAGCTCGTAGGCGTTGTCGGCGACGCTTTCGGTGAACTTCCTGAAATCGCGGGAGAGATTCCTGAAATTGTCGTTGTCGCCCGCGCCGATCTTCTTAAGCTCGGCGTTCAGGTCGCGCGATTTTTCGCGCGCGACGGCCATTTCCTCGCCGGCCTTCTTGAGGCTGCGGCCGAGTTCGGAATCGGCCTCCGCGCCGGTGCGGCGGAATTCCTTCGCCAGGGCGGTCATGTCGCGCTGGAGCGCCGACAATTCCTGCTTGACGACGGAGGCCGCGGCTTCCAGCGCGGCCGTGTCGCCGCCGAACGCGACATAAAGGTCAGCCATCATTCAGCCCCTGAAGCGTCCGTTTGGAAACATGGCGTCGATCGCGTCCGGCGTCGCCGGAACCGGCGGCGCGGCGGCGGGCTCCTGGGGCGCCTTCCAGCCGAGCGCCGCCGGAACGACCCAGGCGAGCGGGGGAGTGCGCCGCCATTGCGCCTCCAGCGCGCGCAGGCGCGGAAAGGTCATCTGGTCCTCGACCTCGCGCCACGACCAGCCGGTCGCGACGACGAGGAAGGCGATCGTTTCATCCCAGTCTTGCGTGTCGCCGGCGCCGGTCAGGTCTCCTGCGCCGGCGCGTCTTCCCCCGCCGCGTCAACCCGCAGGCCGAGCGCCGGGCCGATCGCGCGGAAGGCGGCGACGAGATCGGACATGACGAATGTCAGCGCGTCGAATTCCTCGGCCGGCATAGGCGTGCCGCCGGCGTCGATGAGATCGCGCACCAGCTCGCCCATGTCGCCGAGCAGCGCGGCGTCGCGCGTGAGATCGCCGCCCGCCAGGCGATCGACGAAGGCGAGATAGGCGGGCTGCAGCGTCCTGAGGCGGCCGAAGGGAATCGGCCTGATGACGAAGAAGCGCCCGGCGAGCGCGATGGCGATGTCGTCCCTGCCCGCCATCACGCGGCGTCCGGATAGAATTTCTGCATGACCTGTCCCGCGCCGTTGGCGAAGGCCTCGAAATCGAATTCCGGAACGGTCCAGTCGCCGACCTTGGTCTGGTGGGTCAACTTGGTGGAGACGCACTGGAACAGCTTGACGCCGTAGTAGAGGCCGGTCTGCGGATCGGCCTGGTAGAGGCGCGCCGAAAAATAGGTCATCGGACCCATGAGCGCCTGGTTGACGTTCACCGTGCGGCCGCTGGCCGCGACAGTGTAGGCGTAATTGACGAGCAGGCCGGCGGCGATATCGGCGGCGTTGAACGTATAGGCGCCGGCCGTCTGCTTGTATTCGCCGGCGTTGGGCGTTCCCGTCGCGATGAGCTTGAGCGGCAGGCCGCTGGCCGCGTAGATCACGCCCTGATCCTCGGCGTAATTGACCTGGTTGGCGCAGTTCCACGGCGAGGTTGCGCCGGACGGCACGACCTCGCCGAGCTGGAGATATTGCGTGCCGACGGCGGGCTGCGTGTTATACATCAGCAGGCCGACCGCGGCGGCCGACAGCCGCGCGAATTTCGACTTGCCGACCAGCGTGCGCTCGCCGGCCGCCACCGCGACAGGGAAATTGTAGGAGCCGTAGAGGCGCTTGGTCTGCAGCGTCTCGTCGATCGAGCATTCCTGCAGAATGCCGAAATTGATGGGGGCGCCGCCGCCCGAAGGGGTGGCGAAGAGCACGCCGGAGCCGAATGCAAGCGACATGGGACTGTCCTTTCCTGATGGATACGCGGAACGCTGTCAGCCGCTCAGGGCATGACGATTTCGATGGGGATGATCGCCAGCCCCTTGCCGGTCTGGTCGCCCGGCGCATTGTCGATCTGGCCGGCGATCCTCACGGCATGGCAGAGGCCGCCGAGCGTGAGCGTCTGCGTCAGCGCATTGTCGGGCCGGGCGAGCTTCGCCTCGATCGCATCGGTCATGTCGTTGATGATCGCGTCGGGGACCGCGTTCGGATCGTTGGAGGCGTCGAAATAGCAGCAGGCCAGCACGTTCATCTTCCGTGCGCGGAGGGCCGGCTGCATCGCGTCGTTTTTGATGAATTCATGGCTCTTGAGCAGGATGAGCGCGGGCTGGCCGGGCTGCGCGATGCGATCGGGCGCGACGTTGCGCCGCCCGGTCACGGCGAAGGGATAGGCGGTCGCCAGAAGCGCGAGCAGCGCCTGCATGATCTGTTCGCGCGTCGCCGCCATGGTCAGAAGGTCCGTTTCACGGTGTCGTCGAGCGCGGACTCGATCGCGCCGCGGATTTCGTCGCGGCGCGCCGCGAAGGCCGGGCCGATCGCCGGATAGGCGGGGATGGCGGCGCCGGGATGGTTCACCTTCGCCGCGAAGATCCTGCCCGCCGGTCCGGCGAAGGCCATGGCCTCCTTCACGGAGGCCTCGATCACATGCGGCGGCGTCTGCGCGCCATATTCGAGCAGATGGGCGAGCGGCGATCCCGAACGCACATAGCCGACGACGCGACGGTCCTTCGAGGCGACGCCGCCCTTGATCGAGGCGACATAGGCGCCGGGCTTGACGCCGAGGAACCGGATATGCGCCTCGGCCCGCGATCTGGCGTCTCCCGCCATCGCTTCGGCGATGGGCCTCAGCTTCCGCTCGAGCGCCGTTCGCACGTCCGGCCCGAGCCGGTCGAGCTGCGCCGTCTGCATGCGGTCGTTGACGACGATTTCGAAGGGCATGTCAGACGCCCGACGCCTTGATCTCGATGCAGCCGGCGATCGTGCGCTTGCGCGCGTCGACGCTGACGATGTTCATGCGCTCGCCGGTCTCGGCCACGATGTTGTCGCCCTTGAGCAGCGGCAGGGGAAAGCCGGCGGTGGCGAGATCGTCGGCCATGACGAGGATTTCGCGGTCGCCCTGCGTGATCGCGCCGGGCGACGTGGGCTTGAACCCTTCCTGCGCAATTTCCTGCGTGTCGATCCTGTAATCGCGCACGAGCGCCGTGACGGTCGCGGCGACGAAGGTGGCGGCCGGCGCGATCCCGGTCTGACGCGTGAACGTGACCTGCAGGCCGCCCGAGGCGCGGTAGATGGCGCGGCGCGTCGCTTCCTGAATCGTCGGGTCGACCTGCATCAGGCGACCGCGCGATAGACGAAGGGTTCGAGCATGGCGGCGACGTCGGCCGGCAGGCCGTTTTTCGCGCCGCCCGTCGTGTTCGCGCCGAAGGGCGCGAAATCGAATTGCGACACGCCGACGATCGTTTCGCGCGCGATCGTCTGGTCGCGCCGCGAGGCGGCCCAGGCGCGCGCGACCAATTCGCCGCAGGCCGCCGAGAGAGCGCCCGGCAGGTCGGGCGCGACCGATGGCGTCGGATCGCCCGGCAGGCGATAGCCGACGGTGAAATCGATCACGATCTTGCGATAGGCCCAGACGACGCGCACGTCGTTGAACAGGCGAAACAGGCGATAGGCGTCGCGCTCGAAATCGGCGTTCTCGACGAGCGGCGTCGCGACGTTCTGAACCGTGACGGCGTCGATCGAGACGACGGGGCCCGGCGCTTCCAGCACGATCGGGTCCGGCTCGCGATAGGCGAGGCCGGGAAACAGCGGGTCATAGGTCGAATAGGACACATACGGCGGGCGCACCGTCTGCCGCACCTGCGTCTTGCCGAACGAACGCTGGCAATAGGCCGCGATGCGCGACGAGGCCTCGTCGATCAGCGTGTCGAGCTGCGCGTCGCTCGCCGCCGCCACGACGGCCGAACGCCCGCGCACGACGGCGCGCGTCGTGAGCGCGCTCGAGGCGGCCGGCGTGAGAACGGTCAGCATGCGCCGCGCTCGCCCTTACCTGGACTTTTTGGCGGCGGCTGCAGCAGCCTGCGCCGCAGCGTCGCGCTCGGCGGCGGCAGCATCGGCGGCGGCCTGCGCAGCGGCGGCCTGTTCGGCGGCGATCTTGTCGGCTTCGGCCTGCGCGGCGACGGCTTCCTCGGCGGCGATGCGATCGGCCTCTGCCTGCGCGGCGGCGGCCTTGTCGGCTTCGGCCTTGTCGGCCTCTGCCTGCGCGGCGGCTGCGGCAGCGACAACGGCGAGTTCGGCCGCGGCGGCGTCGAAATTGGCGACGTCGGACGGCGACGGCTTGGCGGCGACGCCGGCGTCGATCCGCGCCTGCGCGGCGGCGTCGTCGAGCGAAATGATATCGCCGGGCAGGAATGAGAAATTATCGCCGGCCCACGGCACGAGGTTTTTGACTAGCATGGTTCACGCTCCTTGCGGCTTGCCTCGGCCGCCGCCCGGCGGTCGAAGGAAGCCGCAAGCGCCGAAGCGCTTGCGGTCCCGAATGCGGCGATCAGGTCGCCGAGTTCTGGTAATAGGCGACCGGATGCGTGCCGGCGTCGATCAGGCGCGCGTCCATGCGCTGCCAGAGCGAGAATGCGACCTGCCCGTAATCCGCATAGCGCTCGGTCAGGCGCATGAGCACGGCGCCCTTGACCTTGCGAATGAGGTAGTTCGAGAAATCGCCGAACAGGATCGACTTGGCGTTGGCCGCCATGACGGGCATGGACTGGTTGATCAGGTAGGGCTTGCCGTTGATCGTGTCGGGATCGCCCGAGGCGAGGCCCGGAAGCCACAGCGGGCGGCCGTAACCGTCTTTCAGCTTCTTGATGTTGCGCAGCGTCAGATCGTGCAGCATGAAGCGCGCGCGCGGACGATAGGCCGGATCGACGGAATGTTCGAGGTCGATCAGATCGTCGTAGATCAGGCTCGTCGTCTGGCCGGTCAGGCCGACCTTGCCGGCCGTCGCGTCGAGGATCAGGCCGCGCGGCTGGCTCGAACCCGTGCCAGTCGTCCAGTGATCGTTGAAAATGCGCATGATGCGCACGCCGAGCTTGCCGGGAATCCACGCTTCCAGGTCGAAAGCGGAATCCTGCAGGAGCTGCAGGGACACACGCTGATTGCCCGAATTATACATATATGCATTCAGGATTGCCTGGCCGAACGCGGTGTCGACGTCGTTGAACTGCGTATTCTCGGCGAGAATGTAGCCCTTGTTGCCGGTATCGTTGTTGGTCGGCACGGGCAACTGATTGCCGGAATCGGTTTCCAGCACGTCGGCGACCGTGTCGACGCCGCCGAAGGCGAGCTGCGCCTCGTAAAGCTTCTTGAGGAAGCCCGAGGGAACGGTATAGCCGCCGGTGGCGCCGGAACCTTCGCCCAAGGCGTTCTGGATGACCTGATGATGGCCCGCGAGAACGGCCTGGTCTTCCGGCGCGATGCGGGCGACGCCCATGCGCATCGCGTTCGTGAAGACGCGCGCGTATTCTTCGTCCTTTTCGTTCAGCTCGTCCTTCGACACGCCGGCGTTGCGGGCGCGGTTGTCGAGGCGGCGGTCGAATTCCTTCTCGGCGACGTCGACGGCTTCCAGCCGGTCGATCTGCGCCTTGAGCTTGTCGGCCTCGCCCATCAGCTCGTCGAACTTGGCATTATCCTCGACCGACGGATTGTCCTTGTCGACGATGGCGCGGGCGTCGGCGACCAGCTTGGCGCGCGACGCACGCAAGTCCTTTGCGCGTGCAGTCATGATGTTACCTTTCGGCATGGTCGCCGCCCCGGTCGCGGCAAGGGAGATCGAGCGCGGCCGGATGTTCCGCGCTGATTTCAGGAATGCGTAGCTGTGAGGCTGTTCAGTCGACGCCGGCGATCCGCGCGCGCATGCGCATGCGGTTGATGCGGGCGTCGATCTCGGCGTAACGCGGCCTGTTTTTCTTCCTGCCGCCGCTGCCGCCGTCGCCGTCTTCGTCGTCGTCGCCTTCGCTGTCGCCGTCCTCGTCGGGATCGTCGGCCTTGCCGTTGACGATGGCGTCGACGAAGCCCTCGGCCTTCGCCTCGTCGGCGTTGAACCAGGTGCCGTCGGTTTCGCCGTCCATCAGCGCGGCCATGGCGGCGGCGGACTTGCCGGTCTTGGCGGCGTAGATGGCTGCGATCTGGCCGTCGATCTTGGCGAGAACGGTCGCCATGTCCTGCATGTCGGCCTTGTTGCCGATCGCGAGGCCCCAGGCGTTGTGGATCATGAAAAAGGCGTTGGCGTCCATTTCGACGCTGTCTGCGGCGAGCGCGAGGAACGAGGCGGCCGAGGCGGCAAGGCCTTCGATCCGCGCCGTGACCTTCGCCGCATGCGCCTTGATCGCGCTATGAATGGCGATGCCGTCGAAGACGTCGCCGCCGGGCGAATTGATGCGCAGGACGATGTTCGGCGTCGAAATGCCGGCGAGCGTCGCGGCGAAATCCTTGGCCGTCACGCCCCAGAAGCCGATCTCGTCATAGACCATGACTTCCGTCGTGTCGGGCGCCGCCGCGCTGACGCGCGCGGAGATCTTGGCGCGCGACAGCGGCGCGCGGTTCTCGAAATGCGCGCGCCAGCCGGCGCGGACGTCCTCAAGCTTGTTGCGCATCGTTGGCCCCTTGCGGCTTTGGCTGCGCGCCCGCGCTTTCGAGCGGCACGCAGGCGCTGTTGATGAAGAGCTTGTCGGCTTCCGGCCGATGCGGAAAATTCATGACCTTGGCGGCATGGGCCGGCGTGATCACGCCGTTCTGGATCAGCGAGCCGAAATATTCGCCGCGCGCCTTCGAATCCATGGCGAGCAGCGCGTCGCGATCAAATTCGGCATAGAATTGCGAGCCGGAAAACAGCTTGCGGTTGACTTCCGCTTCGATCCGCGTGAGCCAGCGCTGCATGCCGAAGGTGAGAAAGCCGAGCGTCTGTTGTTCGAGGCCGGTTCCCCATGCGGTCGACTTTTCAGTCTCGCCGATCATGAACGGCGGCACGAGGAAGCCGCGGCAGATATCGGCGACCTGAAACCGGCGATGATCCAGCGTCTCGGCGTCGACCGGATTGATCTGCATCGGCGTCCAGGACATGCCCTTGTCGAGGAAAACCGTCTTGCCGGTGTTCGCGAGGCCGGCATAGGCCTGTTCGAATTGCGCGCGGATGCGGCGCAGCGCGGCGACGGGATCGTCGCCATACCCCTGTTCGGCCTTGACGACGCCGGACGGCCGCGCGCCGTTCGAGTGCATGCGCGACATGCCCTCTTCCATGGCGAGCGACAGGCCGATCGCCTGGCGCATGTTCGAGATGACCGAAAGCCCGCGCACGCCGTCGAAACCGAGGCCGGGAATGTGAAGGATATCGTCCTGATCGATGATCTCGACGCCGCCCTCGACGAGGGTGACGTGATACTTGAGGCGCCCGTCGCGGGCGCGATCGATGATGACGGCGTTGCGCGGGATCGGAAAGAACCCGACGACGCGCCCCGCGCCGTCGTATTCCTTGGCCGAAAAATGGTTGCCGCCGAGCAGCAGGTCGACCGCGATCAATTCGCGCCAGGTGAACCCGCTCATAATTTCGTTGGGGTTATCGTGCAGCAGCGGATAGAGGCGGTTCGTGTCGGCCAGCTCGCGGCCCTTCGGCGCGCGCTTGTAGACGTGCAGCGGCAGCGAGGCGACGAGGCCCGAGATCAGGGAGACGCACGCCAGCACGACGCTGGCGCGCATGGCCGACTGTTCGCTGACGACGGGGCCGGCCAGCGTCGGGCCGCCGCCCATGACGCTGACGAGCCAGTCGGCGGGATTGGCGAGCGACGTCGACGGGTTTTCCGGCGAGGAATTCTGAAAGGTCGGCTCGACGCGCGCCGGGAGTGCGGCGGCTGCGGCCTTACGGCTGAACAGTCCGAACATCATTCACCCCACAAGTCGCCGATATCGAAAATCGACGGTCCCGACGAAATCGAGGGATTGAGCGCCATGAGCGAGGCGGCGTCGAAGATCGCCATCAGCGGGTCGATCTTGGCGACGCCAGAAATCTGCTTGGTTATGAGCAGCGAATTGCCCTTGCGCTCGACTTTCGCATTGCCGACGCACCAGTCGAGCATCGCCTGTCCACCATGGGCGAACGTGCCGTCGGCCGTCTTGCGCTCCACGGTCTTGATCGCGCCCTGCAGCTTGTAGCCTTGCGTGACCGTCGCGATCTGTTCGCCGACGCCTATTTCGCCGAGCGCGTCGACGATCTCGCCGATTCCGTAAGGGTCCATGCCGATCGCTTCGCGCTCGGGCAGCAGGTTCGCTTCCTTGGCGCGCCGGACATAGGCGACGACGCCGTCGATATCGACGCCGAGGTCGTCGGCGATCGTCAGGTCGCCGGCGGCGGCGAAGCGTTCGAGATCGCCGGCGATTTCCTGCCGCAGCGACAGGACAGACCGATGCACCCATGCGTGCGCCCAGGCGAGCCAGCGCTTCGTCACCTTCTCGCGGCCGATCGCCGCGAGCCCGAAGAGATCGTCGAGGCCGCCGCCGTCGACGCCGAACGTGATCACGTCGCAGCGCGCGAGCAAATCCTCGAACGTGACGTTGGCCGCGGCTTTCCGCCAGAAGCGCGCGCCCGCCCATTGATCGTTGGCGAGCGCAAGGCCGATCTGGATGTTCAGATGCTGCGAGGCCCATTCGCGCAGCTCTTTCTCGCCCTTGCCGGCCGCCTCGCGATAGAGCGAGTCCAGAACGGCCAGATTGACCGACCGGCCATAGTTCGGATTGACGCGCTGCCAGGTCGCGGGATCGCGCCACGGCTCTTTCTTGTCGGTCTGGAATTCCTTCGGGAATTCATACAGCACGGGAAGGACGGTCGCGTCCTCGATTTCGCCGTCGCGCACCTTGCGGGCGTAGTCGAGTTCGGTTGCAAAGGCGCCCGACGGCGGCGTGTCGGATTGCGTGGTTATGATCACGCCGAAGGATTCGGGGATCGCCGCGCGCGCGCCGCGGAGCTGGCCGAGGACGCGCGAGGTGTAGGGCTTGTTTCCGAGAATGTGCAGCTCGTCGAGCAACCAGCCCGCAAATTTGCCGCCCGTCGCGACCGACGGATCGAAGGTCTGCACCTTGAGTTTCGCGCCGCTGACGCGATGCACGATCGTCTTGACGTGATCCTGAATGTAGAGCGTTTCGCGAAGCTGTTGCTGGAAGGGATCGTCGGCTTTCGCCTCGACGATTCCCTTGACGGCGGCATAGGCGAGGTCGGCGATTTCCTGCGTCGGCCCGAACAGGCCGAACTGCGCGTTTGGCCGCTGGTTCAGGAGCAGCGCCGTCGTCATCAGGCCCGCGGCGTTTGTCGTCTTGGAGTTCTTTTTCGGAACCAGTGTGAACACGCCCGGCACTTGCCGGACGCCGTCTGGATCGAGCGAGCCGAAGATCGCGCGGACGATATCGCGGAACCAGTCGCCCGCGGCGTCGCCGAACGTCGGTTGTCCCGCGACATCGGGCAGGCGCAGCCGGTCGAAGAGGCGTTCGGCTTGGTCGGCGAGAGCGCGGTCAAGCGGCAGGTCCGGCACGAGCGAACGGCCGCTGGCGAGGCGCGCCTGCCAGTCGGGACAGGCAAAATGGTAGCTCATGCGTCGAGCTTGGCCGGGCGGATCGGCCGGGTCAGTTCGCCGAGCAGCCCGGTCGCGGCCACGTCGGCGGCGCGGCGGGCGGCAGCGGCTTTCTTGCCGGGCGTTTCATCCTTGGCTTTCTCGGCCTTCGCGGCGGGCGCGGTCGGCGCGGCGCGCACGGCGGCGGCGGCGTTGTCGAGGCGGTCCTGCAGGTGTTTCATGGCCGGAACCTTTCCGGCCTTGGCCGCGCGTTCGAGCCGTTCGAGGTTTTCGGCGGTCAGGCGCAGCGCGGCGAGTTCGATCTCGTCGGCGAACGCGCGTTCGAACGTCGGCAGTGAAATGTCGAGAAGGCGCGCGATCAGATCTTTGCGCTGATTGTCGGCGAGCAGCAGGGCGACGCGGTTGCGGGTCCGATCGTCCGGCTCGTAACGCGAGCGGCCGGGCTTGGCGCGCGGCGGGCGCGGCGTGCGGATGGGCGGCGGGACATGCGCGACGCCCTCGCCGAGGGGAAGCTGCGGCGCGCCAGGCGCAGCGCGCAGCTCGCGCAGCAGATTGCCGAAAACCTTTTTGATAGTTGGAATCGAAACGCCGAGCGCTTCGGCGATAGCCGCGTTGCGGTCGCCGGCGCTTGCCATGGCCCGAACAGTCGCGACGGCGTCGTCGCTCGGGATATATGCCTTGCGTCCGGCCATTGCTTTGTTTTCACACCAAACGCAAAAAACGCCAGTATCTCAAAAAAAACCCCTGACTGGTGGGGAAGGCGGTTGCGGGGGCGTTAGTTTTTAAACTTTTGACCCCCCTCCCCCTGACGGCTCCCCCGGGGATGAGGCTTCGACGTCTTCGTTCAGGCGACGGGCGCGCTCCTGCGCCGTCTTGAGCGAATGATGCGAGCCGCACAGGCATTGCCCGTTGTCCGGGTCATACCGAGCGCCGCCATCCTTACGCTCGACGATGTGGTCGGCGAACATGCGCCGCTCGACGCGCCCGCAGCCCGGCCACTGGCACATGCCGCCGGCCCTTGCGATCACGATGGCGCGCCACGCCCGATGCTCGGGCGTCAGCAGTTCCGCATCGGCGCGCTTCGGCGCGATCTCGACGACGGATTGCCGGGCGGCGCGCAGGCGCGGCTTGACGCTCGCGATCATGTCCGGCTTTCGCTGTGATTGGTCAGGCGCGCTTCGCGCGGCACAGGCGTCAGGCCCATCAGCCCGCTGCCCGTTTGGCGACCGTGCGGGGCGGCCGTGCGGCTGGCCCCTGCGCCCGTGCGCCGTAGTCTACTGACGCATCCTTCGGCAGACTGTCGCCGAGGACTTCGACCTGTTCTCGTGGCACGACGACGGATCGCCAGCTTCCGAACAGCAGGAAGCAAACCCGCAATCGCCCTGATTCGTCAAGCTCCCTGACGACATCGGCCACAGCTTCCGGATCAACGACCGGCTCGATCTCGGCGTGAAGATCGGCGAACGGCCCGCAAACCATGCGCACGCGCGCCCATGCGCCGGACGCCACGACCTTGCGCAAGGGGTCCGCATGGGCGTCGCCGCGCCATTCCTCGGTTATCGCGCGCGCGCCGATGCACATGCGCCCCTTGTCGTCTGGCGCGCACAGGTCGCGCAGCGCCTCGACCCATGCGCCCGAGATCGCGCTCGGCTCGGCGTCCGCGCTCGTGCGCAGCAGCGCCCCGCGCCCGCGCGCCGCCCAATCGACGCTGGCGCATTGCACGGGACCGTCGCAGCGAACGAAGAGATATCCGGGAAACATCGCGCCCTTGTGCTCGCGCATCGGCTGCACATAGCGACGGCGGCGTCCGACCTTTTCGCAGATGGCATGCCGCCGCAGGTTCGGCACGCAGCGCACGATATAGGGCGCGAAGATATCGCGGGGATCGACGCCGAAGAATTCGAGAACGCGCGCGACCTGCGCCAGCGATCCATGCGTCACGACGAGAATGCGCCACATATCAGGCCCCATTTTTCAGGTTTGACGCAAACTCTTGAAATCGTTGACTTTGGGAGGATTGCAGAAAGGTCGGGAGGATTACGGGAGGATTGATAGGCTTTATAAGCGTTTGATAACAAACGCTTTGGGAGGTTTCGGGAGGATCGGGAGGATTATTTGGGGTCCGATCAATGCGCGCGCGCATGCACGCGCACGCATTACGCAAGATGCAGCGGAAAAGCTCCCTATCCTCCCGAACCCTCCCAAATCGCGCGTTTTCAACGGCTTGGGACCGGGAGGATTGCGGGAAATCCGGGAGGGTCGGGAGGATTGTCATCCGTCGCGCCCTTCGGGCGGCACCGGAAACGAGGCTTCGCTATCGCATGAAGCCTTCGCTTCATGCTGTCGCTGCGCCGCGATCCCGGCCGCTAGAGCGTCGAAATCGGCTTGCGCCAGAACAACGACCTTAGTCGCGCCCCAAGGATGCGGTGCGACGATGCGCTCGTCGCGCATGAATCGCTTGAGCATATCCATTCCGGCCTGCGTCGTCTTCAGCACGCCGCGATCCATGATGAAACTCGAGCTAGTCATATTCCCGCTCCATATTCTCACCCGGGCCGCCCGGCCCGATCTCGCCCTGCCGCAGCGGCTTGCCGTCTTTGTCCAGGAAATCGCTCGGCCGCTTCGTCAGCTCGATATCGAGCCAGAAGACGTTGTCGCTTTTCTTCGCCAGCAGGCCGCGCTCTTTCAGCGCGCCGGCGAGGCCCTTCGGCGTCCATTCGGTTTCGCCGTTCGCCTTCGCCCAGGCCGAAAACAGCGCATGCATTTCGCTGGCCTGCACGCGCTTGCCGATCTGCGGGCTCGTGCATGCCTCGAGAAAGCGGCCGAGCGGATCGCTGTCGCTGCGATAATCCTCGGTCGCCGCCTGCACGCTGCCGGGCAGCGTCAGGCCGTTATCGAGCCAGTCGTCGAGCCCATCGAGAAAGCGATTGAGAATGCCCGAGGCTTCGCCGCGCAGCTTGTGCGCGAGCTTGGGGTCACGCTCATCTTTCGGAATGAACACCGGCCACGGCACGAGGATCGTGCGATTCCATATGCCTTCGTCGGTTCCCGAGATCTTCGGCCGGTAATTGCCCTGCATTGTCAGCTTGGCGACCGGGCGGAAATCAAAGAACCCCTTGTTCAGGTGGCGCGCCGATATCACGTCCTCGCCCGTGAAGAGCTTCACGAGGCCTTCGTCGAGCGTCGCGCCTTTCTTCGGCTCGGACGTCGAGAGAAAGCGCACGCCCGGCAGTTTCGCAATGTCGGGCGTCGCCTGCCCGCCGCTCGACGCCTTGCCGCTGTCGAGAAAGCTTTCGATGCGGATCGAACCCGCGTAATCCCCGAGAATGTGCGCGACGGTCGAAACCCACACACCCTTACCGTTGCGCCCCTTGCCGTAGTGGAAGGTGTAGCGCTGCTCCCCGGTTTCGCCGGTCAGCGACAGGCCCGCCCATTGATGCAGGAAGCGAGCGGCCTGCACCATTCCGTCGGCCTCGCGCTCCGGCTGCACCTTCGCGAGAAAGGCGTCGTAGAGCGGGCATTGCGCATCCGGCCGATACTCGACCGGCGCGAGCTTCGTGATCAGGTCGTTGGCGTCGTGCGGCAGCAGCTCGACGAAGCCGCCGTCGGCGGCGCGGCCGAGCCGCAGCGTGCCGTTCAGCACGTTGAAGCGCATGGGATCGGCGTCGAGCGCGGCAATCGCGATCTGCAGCATGGGCGCCGCGCGCTTGGATATCGCGCCGAGCTTCTGCGCTCCTTCGCTCGCGCGGCCCCACCCCCGCAGCTTGTCAGAATACATGATGTAAACCGGGTCTTTCTTCGGCCCCTTGGTTTCCACGACATAATCGTCGGGGCCGAGCGAGACGGCCTCGGCTTCGTCCTGAATGCCGCGCACCGTCTCGTGTTCGGCCAGCATGACCTTCGCGTCGGCCTGCTCGGGATTCCAGCGCCGCCCGTCCCAGGCGAGCCAGCCGATCTCCGCGCAATAGCGGAAGCGCTGGCCGAAGCGCGCGAAGAACCGTTCGGCGTTGCCGAGATCGGTCATCGGCAGAAAGGCGCAGCGGCGATCGAGCGCGGCCGCATCATCGTCGTCGGGATCGCGCGGCCCATCCGGCCCGTCGTAAGCGTCGGGCGCCGGCGCGTCGTCGTCGACGCCGTCCGTCCCCCCAATCCCCCCTTGCTCCGCGGCAGGCGCAGATTTCGGCGACGCTCCCATATGGGAGCTTTCATTTTCCGGCGTCGAAACGCCCGCGGCGGCGGCGAGCGGCGCG
>JASGFP010000103.1:0-14093 GCA_047605445.1 Rhodoblastus sp. | reverse complement strand
GCGCGGCGCGCGCCTCCTGCTCGGTCTGCGCGGCGGCGCGCAGCGCCTGCTGTGCGGCTTCGGCCTCGGCGCGCAGCTTCTCCGCCTCACGCCGCGCGGCTTCCGCCTCGCGCGTGAGGTCGCCGAGGCGATTCTTTTCGACGAGCCGGCGTGCGGCCGGCGTCGGCGCCTCGGCGCCCTGCGTGAACCCGTCCCAGCGCCACAGATCGCCTTCCTTGGAGACGAGCCGCTGGCCGGGCTTCAGCAGACCGCGCAGACGCGGGCCTTCCCCGCGCAGCACGACGCCGATCTGCGCCAGACGTCGCGCCAGCGCCGGCGGCGCCTGGACAAGCTGCGACAGCGGCGTGACGCCCGGCGGCAGGGCCGGATCGCCGGAAGCGTCCGTCGCGGCCCAATGCGCGGGCGCCGACGTATTGGCGGAAGCCTCGAGATCGTCGCCGAGCGCGGCACCGATGGCGGCCTCGTAGCCCTTCTCGACCTTCATTTCCTCAACCACGGGCGGCCATAGACCGCCGGCATTGGTGTCGAGCAGTTTGGACAGCGTGCGCGCTTCGGTTTCCAGCCGCTGCGCCTTGCGGTCGGCTTCGGTCAGCGGGCCGCGCAACTCGGCTTCTTTCTCACGGGCTGCGGCGTGGGCCTCTTCGGCGAGCAGCGCGCGCTCTTCGGCGGCTGCGGATTCCTCGATCAGGTTTTCGAGCGTTTCGGCCAGCGCCTGCGCTTCCTCTTCGCCCGAGCCGCTCGACGCGATCATCGCGAATTCGGTTTCGACGCGGGTGATTTCGGCCTCGAATCGCGCAAGCCTCTGCGTCTCGTCGCGCAGGCTCGCCTCGGCGGATGCGCGCCGGGCGCTCGCGTCCGACAGCAGCGCCTGCGCGTCCGACAGCAGCCGCTCGGTCTCGGCGAGTTTTTCTTCCGCCATCTGGGCGCGTTCGGCGGCTTCGGCGCGCAGATCGCTCTCGGATTCCTCGAGTTCACGCAGCTCGGAATCTTCCGCTTCCAGTCGCGCGATGGATTGCGAGGCGTCCTCGATCAGCGCCTTCTCGCGCTCCAGATCGCGGCTGATCTGCTCGATTCGCCGTGCGATCTCGGCGGCGCGTTCCTGCGCCCGCTTTTCTTCCGCCTCCAGCGTTTCGCGCGCCAGCGCGATTCTCTGCAGCGCCGCGCCTGTGCGGGCTTCCGCGTCGCGCAGACCCGGCAGGCCGTGCGCGGCGATCGCCTGCAGGCGCGCGGCCTCGGCCTGCTGCGTCGTGCGTTCGGCGACTTCGCGAACGTCGGCTTCGAGCTTGCGCTCGGCGTCCGCGAGCGTCTGCGACGCCTCGCGATGCAGGCTGAGCGCGACCAGCGCCTCATACTTGCGGATGTCCGACGCCAGCGATTTGTAGCGCGAGGCCTGTCGCGCCTGCCGCTTCAGCGAATCGATCTGCGCATCGACCTGTTTCATCACGTCTTCGAGACGCGTGAGATTTTCCTCGGCGCCTTTCAGGCGCAGTTCCGCTTCGTGGCGGCGCGAATGCAGGCCGGCGACGCCGGCGGCTTCTTCGAGAATGCGGCGGCGCGCCTGCGGCTTGGCGGAAATGATCTCGCCGATCATGCCCTGCCGCACCAGCGCGGGCGATCGCGCGCCGGTCGAGGCGTCGGCGAACAGCAACTGAACGTCGCGCGCGCGCACCTCCCGCGAATTTACGCGATAGGACGAGCCGGCCTCGCGCTCGATCTTGCGCGTGACCTCAATGAGTTCGCTGTCGTTGAAGGCGGCGGGCGCGGTGCGCGAGGAATTGTCGAGCACCAGCCCGACTTCCGCCGTGTTGCGCGCGGGGCGGTTGCCGGAGCCGGAGAAGATCACGTCGTCCATGCCGGACGCGCGCATGTTCTTGTACGAATTCTCGCCCATGACCCAGCGCAGGGCCTCGACGAGATTCGATTTGCCGCAGCCGTTCGGCCCGACCACGCCCGTCAGGCCGGGCTCGATGTGGAATTCGGTCGGCTCGACGAAGCTCTTGAAGCCGACGAGCCGGAGCTTGTTGAATTTCATGAACGGGTCCCGCCGCCGCCACGCTGTATTGACGCTTGAAACATGAAAGCGTCACAGACGGTCGGGAAATGCAAGCAAATCGCGGCTTTTTCTTGTGAATGACGAGTCCGAAACGAGTCGCTCGCAATCCACAGGTATTTTTCGCGCCGCTGCTCGCTACTTCTTCTCCGCCAGGAACGGCGCGAGAAGCTTGTCCAGATCGCCCGGCGCGATTTCGCCCTTCTTGCGCTCGCCGTTGATGAAGAAGCAAGGCGTCGAATCGACGCCGAACTTGTCGGCGCCGCGCGCGCGCACCTTCAGCACGTTCTGGTAGAGCGTATTGTCCTGCAGCACCTTCTTGAACTCGTCCGAGCCGATGCCGGCCTGCTTGACCGTCTGTTTTAGCGCGTCGAGCGGCTTGTCGACGAAGGCCCAGTTCTTCTGCTGCGCAAACAGCAGGTCGACCAGCGCCTCGCGCTTGTCGCCGACCGAGCGCGCCAGCATGAAGGCGGCCGCCGCAAGCGCGTCCAGCGGAAATTCGCGCAGCGTGAAACGGACCTTGCCCGTGTCGATGTAGTTCTTCTTCAGCAGCGGATAGGTTTCCGCGTGAAAGGCCGCGCAATGCGAGCAGGTCATCGAGGCGTATTCGACGATCGTGACCGGGGCGTCCTCCTTGCCAATCCACACGTCCGGCAGCGCGTCGGGCGCCATCAGTTCCTTGACGTCGACCTTGCCGTCGAGCGCGAAGGCCGCGCCCGGCGCGAGCGATAGGCTGGCTGCGGCTGCGCCGGCGAGGAGGAGGCGGCGCGAAAGGAAAAGCGGCTCGGTCATGCTCGTTTCCATGGGCAGCGGCAGGCAATCCCGCCGCAAGAAGGCAAGTCAGTGCTGGCCGAATATGGCAAATGCGAGGTTCGGGCAAGCGGGCGGGTGGATTGACAGGTCGCGGACACAGCGATCTCCTCTGCCCGTTCGCAAGCGCGGCAGGTTCGGGGGCGGCCATGCGCAAAGTGCTTATGATCGGTGCGGTCCTTGTGGCAGCAGGCCCGGCGCTCGCAGCCGACATCGACTGGCAGGTGGCCAACCGCTTCCCGCTCTTCAAATCCGAGGCGCAGTTCCGCGCCATCGAGGCGGTCTACGAGAGCCTGCCCGCCGCCGCGCGGACGGCCAGCCCGGCGCTCGCGCTCGAGACGGCACTGGAGCAGCGCGCCGCCGAAAATGCGCTGGGCCCCGCCTTTGGCGATCCGACGACGCTCGTACGCTTCGGCTGGGCGTCGGCGGTCGTGGCCGCGAGCGCCGACAATTCCAGCGGCACATGCTTTCAGGCGGGCAACCGCGGCCATTTTCCCTGCAGGCTCGCCAATGGCGACCAGTTTCTCGCGCCGCGCAGGTTTGATGTCGTCGCACGGCTGCGCAACCTCGATCCCGCCGTCGCCGCGCGCTCGTGCGTGTGGAAGATGGGCGCGACGAGCGTCTCCGCCGTGCGCTGCGGCGACGATGTGCGCCTGCCCAACGCCGAATTCGGCGCGCCCTTTTCCCTGTCGGTCGTAGACGCCGCGGGCGTCGAACTGGCGCAAGCCTCCGGCCAGACGGCGAGGGTCGTCACCATCGTCGGGCTCGGCGATTCCTTTGCGTCCGGCGAGGGCAATCCGGACCGCGCCGCCCTGCTGGAAACGACCCCCGACGCCTTCGACCGCTCCTCCCTCTTGCCGGGGTCCGGCCCGTTCTTCGGCCAGGCGCGGCAATATCCGCTGCGCGTCGGCGCGACTCCGACGCGGGTCGGGGCGCCCTACGCCGCCGCCAAATGGCTGTCGGCGCAATGCCACCGTTCGCTCTACAGCCAGCAGGCCAAGGCCGCGCTCGCCATCGCGCTCGAGCAGAAGCATGCCGTCGTGAACTTCCTCGGCTATGCCTGCACCGGTTCGACGGTCGATGCCGGCATTCTCGGCTATTGGGCGGCGCGCTCCGACATTTCCGCCACTTATTACGACGCCTCGCCGCAGGTCATGCGGGCATTGCGCGACATGTGCGCGGACCCCGCGCCCTACTTGAAGTTCTGGCCGACGGCCGGCTACGACTGGCGCGCGCTGAAGCCGTGCGCCTCGAAGCGCTTCGACAAGATCGACGCGGTGCTGTTGAGCATCGGCGGCAACGACATCGGATTTGCGAGCGTCATCGCCAACGAGACGGTCGATGCCGGCGGCCGCTTCCAGGCCTTTCGCAAGGCGCTCTACAAATTCTGGCTGTCGCAGGCCTCGCCGATCCCCTTCGAGGCGGCGGAGGATGCGGCGAAGACGAAACTGCCCGGCGCCTTCGCCGATCTCGCCGGCGCCCTTCACCGCCTGCTCGGCGTCGCGGGCGGCGCGATCGTTCAGACCGGCTATCCCTACCTCACCCGCACCAGCGACACCGGAGTCTGCAACGCGTCCACCGACGGGATGGACGTTCACGAGATCCTCGGCATGCGCAAGGAGACGACCGGCGCGCGCGCGGTCCAGTTCGTCGATCGATTCAACGCCTCGATCGCCAAAGCCGTGGAGTCGCTGCCTCCCGAGCGGCGCTGGCGGCTGGCGACAGGCCACGTCGAGCGCTTCGCGGGCCACGCCATCTGCATGGCGGGCGCGGACGGCGGCGATGCGGGGACCATGCAATTCCCGGTCTACCAGTTCGGTCGAGGCCGCTGGCGCGGCATCGCGCCCGACGCCTGGGCCGCCTATCGCCCCAAGACGCGCTGGTTTGTGACGCCGAACGATTCTTTCCTGACCGCGAATTACATGAACGTCGAGAGCCTGACGTCGAACCCGCGCGACAAGCTGCAACCGCTTTTCGCGGCGACGCTCGGCGGATCGTTTCATCCGAATGCGCTGGGCCACGCCGCTGTCGCCGATGGCGCGCTGCCCGAGCTGCGCGCCGCGCTCGGAATGACCGCGCCGTAATGATCAGCGGCGCTTTTCTGTCAGCGCCGCCGTCCCCAGCCGCGTAAGCGCAGCCCGCAGCGCCTCGTCCTCGATCCCGTCGGCGAGCCTCTCCGCTTCGGCCCGCGCGCGCGGATCGACGGCGGGTGGTTTGCGCGGCGGCTTGCGCCTCGGCGTGAAAGGCTCGGCGCGCAGCGCGATCTTGCCGACGCAACGCCAGCCCAGATGCGCGTTGACGCGCTCGATCAACACGGGCGCCAGATGCTGGATTTCCAGCCCCATGCCCTGCGCCACGCGCAGCATCAGCGTCGCGGGCTCGGCCGCCTTGGCGGGGTCGCTCTTGGGGCCGCGCGGCGGCCAGCGCAGTCTTGCGGGCTCGCAAACCGCTGCGAGCCTTTCGCCGACGATTTCCGCCCAATCCAGCACCAGGGTCGCCTGCGAGATGCCGAGCTTGGCCACCAGCGGATCGAGCGTCGCGGGCAGGAATTCGGCGAGAGGCTTGGCGCGGAAGGCGCGGCGGGGCGGCGGCATGGGGCGAGGATAGCGCGGCGCAAGCCCGCGCGCGAGCGAGACGCCGCCGTGCTATCTGAATAACCGGATGCCGCCCAGACCCTCGCCCGCCGCCTCTCTCCTCGCCTGGTACGATCGCCACGCCCGCAAACTGCCGTGGCGCGCGCCCCGCGGCGCGCCGCCCGATCCTTATGTGGTCTGGCTGTCGGAAATCATGTTGCAGCAGACGACGGTGGCCGCCGTCGGGCCTTACTTCCGCCGCTTCCTCGAACGCTGGCCCGATGTCGCCGCGCTCGCCGCCGCGCCGGACGAGGAGGTCATGCGCGAATGGGCGGGGCTCGGCTATTATTCGCGCGCCCGCAACCTCGTCGCCTGCGCCCGCGCAATCGCCGCACGCGGCGGATTTCCCGACGAAGAAGCGGGCCTGCGCGAATTGCCCGGCGTCGGCCCCTACACGGCGGCCGCCGTCGCGGCCATCGCCTTCGGCAGGCGCGCCGTCGTCGTCGACGGCAATGTCGAGCGCGTGGTTGCGCGTCTCTTCGCCATCGAGACGCCGTTGCCGCAGGCCAAGCCCGAAATCCGCGAGCGCGCCGACGAACTGACGCCGCGCGCGCGCGCCGGCGATTTCGCGCAAGCCATGATGGATATCGGCGCGACGATCTGCACGCCGAAGAAGCCTGCCTGCGCGCTGTGCCCGCTCGACGGCTTCTGTATTGCGCGCAAGGGCGGCGCGCCCGAGACCTATCCGCGCCGCGCGCCGAAGGCGGAAAGGCCCGAGCGCCGTGGCGCGGCGTTCGTCGCGATCCGCGCCGACGGCGCGGTCTTCCTGCGCACGCGCCCGCCGAAGGGGCTGCTCGGCGGCATGACGGAGTTTCCGGGAACGGAATGGTCCGTCGATTTCGACCCTTCGCGCGCGCTCGACGCGGCGCCGCTGGCGCTCGACTGGCGGCGCAGGGCCGGGGAAGTCCTCCATGTCTTCACGCATTTCGCGCTGAAGCTGCATGTTTATGTCGCAAGCGCGCCGCAATCGCACACCGCGCCTGCCGGCGCGCGCTGGGTTGCAGGCGCGCGGCTCTCGGACGAGGCGCTACCGACCCTCATGCGCAAGGTCGCGGCGCACGCGGGCCTCGATCTGCCGGCGCGGCGCACCCGATAAGCGCGCTTGCCTTGCCGACGCGCCAATGCAGGATAGGCGCCTTACGCTGCCCATCGAGAGGCCTGGGGATGGCGCGACGCAAGCCGGCGATCGAAGTCGAGATAACCGAGGGGGCCATTCGCGTGCGCCACGCCGCGCGCACGTTGACAGTGGTGGCGAGCGCGCCGCCGCCCAATGCGGAGGAGACGCCTGATTTTCTCGTCGCGCTCGACGACATCGTGCATTGGGACGCGCCGCACGAGGAAGACGAGATCGAAGTCGAGAAACTGCAGCAGATTCTGGCGGCGATCGAGGACGAATGCGACCGCCACGGACTCACGGTCGAATTCGACTAGATGGCGGCCTGAGATCGTGGTCCCACGGGCTGACGAACGTGCGCTGCTGGATGCATTCCCACAATTGCACGCCGGGCTGCTTCATCACCGGGATCAGCGCTGCGCCCGCCAGCATGCCGCCGATATGCGCCCACCAGGCGACCGCGCCTTCGCCGGGCGTGATGACGTGCCAGATCTGCAGCGCCGCCCAGGCGAGGATCACATACATGGCGCGGATCGCCACAACCTTGATGAAGACGAGCACACGCACATGCGCGCACGGGCGGATCATCAGATAGGCGCCCATCACGCCCGCGATCGCGCCTGAGGCGCCGACCAGCGGCGCCTGCGGATGCGCGGTCACGACGGAATAGAGCAGGGCGCCGAACATGCCGCAGAGCAGGTAGAAAATGATGAAGCGCACATGCCCCAGCGCATCCTCGATGTCGTCGCCGAAAATCCAGAGGAACAGCATGTTGCCGATGATGTGCGACCAGCCGCCGTGCAGAAACATGTAGGTGAGCAGCGGCGTGAAGCGCTCGGCGAAGCTGAGGTCGTTCGTGCCGAACATCAGCGCTGGAACGACGCCCCAGCGCCGCTCGAAGGCGATGTCCTCGCCCATGCTGGCCGATTGCCGCCACAGAAACACCGCGACATTGATCGCGATCAGCGCATAGGTGACATAGGGCGTGTCGCGCCGCGCATGCGGGGCGTCGTCGCCGAGAGGAATGAGAACCATGGGCCCCGCGCTCTGTTTGCCAGGCGCGATACTAGCCGCGATTCCTGCGCGGGGATAAAGGCCTATTCCCCCGCCGCTTTCATCCGGTCGCGGATAACGGCGCGCAGAGTGTCGATCGAGCGCAGTTCAGCGCCGTCCTCGAAATGCCAGAAGGTCCAGCCGTTGCACGCGGGCAGGCCCTGCGCCAGCGCGCCGGTCTTGTGGATGGAGCCGACCGCGGGGCCGAGCGCCAGCGCGCCGTCCGCGCGCACGATGGCGCGATAGCGGCGCTTTTCGTCCGTGAGAATTGCGCCCGGGGCAATCAGGCCCGCTTCCACCACGCTGGCGAACGCGACACGCGGCTCGGCGCGCTTGGAGGGCGCAGCCGCCAATGCTTCCGCCGGCAGCGGCTCGACCGCGGCGATGCGTTTTCGCGCGGCGGATGCGTAGGTCACGTCGCGCTCGATGCCGATGAAATGGCGGTTCATGCGGCGCGCCACCGCGCCCGTCGTGCCCGAGCCGAAGAAGGGATCGAGCACTGTGTCGCCGGTTTTCGACGCCGCCAGCATGATGCGTGCGAGCAGGGCCTCGGGCTTCTGCGTCGGATGCACCTTGCGGCCGGCTTCGTCCTTCAGTCGCTCGCCGCCCGTGCAGATCGGCATGTACCAGTCGGAGCGCACCTGGCAATCCTCGTTGCCGGCCTTCAGCGCCTCGTAGTTGAACGTGTAGGACTTGGTCGAAGAATCGCGCGCCGCCCAGATCATCGTCTCGTGCGCGTTGGTGAAGCGGCGGCCACGGAAATTCGGCATCGGGTTGGCCTTGCGCCATACGATGTCGTTGAGGATCCAGAAGCCCAGATCCTGCATGATCGCGCCGACGCGGAAAATATTGTGATAGGAGCCGATCACGAAGATCGTGGCGTCCTTCTTCATCGCCCTGCGCGCAGCGCTCAGCCATTCGCGGGTGAAACTGTCGTATTCGGCGAAGGAGCCGAACTTGTCCCAATCGTCGTCGACGGCGTCGACCATGCTTTGGTCGGGACGCGACAGCGCGCCTTCGAGCTGGAGGTTGTAGGGCGGGTCGGCGAAGACGAGGTCGGCGCAGCCTTCCGGCAGGCCGCGCAGATGCGCGATGCAGTCGCCGATGAGAATTTCGTCTCTGGGATGGGCTTGCGTTGCGGCGCGTTGCACGCCGGGGAAACGCGAAGCCGAAGGACCAGTACGCGATACCTGAATCTGGGCCTTCGGGCTCGTCGCCCCGGCACGTGCGCTACGCATGAACTCATACCGGTTACGCTACCAACACGCGCAATATGCCGGGACGAGGTAAAGGCGGCGTTTAGCCGGGGAGGAAATTCCTGTCCCTTTTTTGGACGCTTACGTTAAGAAAATGGGTTGAATTTTCAATAATTTGGCGGGGCCTATCGCGGCCGGGTTAAATAAGGGTTTGCACGCGCCCCGACCATTGCCGCGGCGTCGAAAAAAATCGGCGCGCAATTGTCACAGAGCCAGCACGCCCTGCCGCATCGGCGAAAAAGTCATGCGGTGGTGCCGGCAGGGACCGTGCCTTTGGATGGCGGCGAGATGTCGCGCCGTGGCGTAGCCTGCGTGCCTGTCGAATTCATATTCGGGATGAAACATCGCGAGCCGCGTCATCATGCGGTCGCGCAGCACTTTGGCGACGATGGAGGCCGCCGCGATCGACAGCGAGAGCGAGTCGCCCTTCACGATCGCCGTCGCCGCGCAGGGCAGGCCCGGCGGCGGATCGTTGCCGTCCACGAGGATATGCGACGGCGCAAGCGCGAGCCCTGCGACCGCTCGGCGCATCGCCAGATGCGTGGCCTGGCGGATGTTGATCGTGTCGATCTCGCGGGCGGAGGCGCTGGCGAACGAAATGGCCCTGGCGCTGGCGCAGATGTCCGCGAACAGGGCTTCGCGCGCGCGGGCCGTCAAGACTTTCGAATCGTCGACGGCGGGCGGCGGCTTGCGCCGGTCGAGCACGACGATGGCCGCGCAGACGGGACCGGCGAGCGGCCCGCGTCCGACTTCGTCCATCCCCGCCACGAGCGCGCGGGCCTGTCTTGGCAGGTCGTTCTCGTAACCGAAACTCGGCGCCATCCTGTCCCCGTCGTCGCGCGCGCAAGCGCTGGCGGCGCGACAGGCGCAGATAACGTCATTGGCCGGCGCGCGCAAAGTCCGGACGGCGGACATGCGCCGTCGGGCTGCCGGCGTTAGGGTTACGCCCGCAAAACCGGCCCTGTTTCCGAGCGCCGGCTGGCCATGATCCTTAACATTCTGTAAAGGTTCGGCATCTGATTTCCGGGACCTTCATTATGGACGACACGAACGATTTTGTTTCCCGTGGCGCGCTTGTGGCGCCCGCTTCGCAGTCCGCCGGCGCGACGGCCGCCGCCTTCCAGCCCGAGATCCAGGACAGCGGCCGCAACGCCGTATTCGCCGCGCTCGTGAAGGGCGATTCGGACATCACCGGCCTCGTCGCCTATTCGATCTTCAAGCAGAACGAACTCGACTGGCTGCAGGATTTCCGCAACGCCAAGGGTCGCGAGCCCAGCGAGGCGGAAGCCGAGGCCTACATTATCGGCGAGAGCACGCCGCGCCGGCTGGCCACCTATCGCCATCTCGCCGACGCCACGCTGTCCGGCAACGGGCCGGATGTCGCCGCCGGCGGTCCGTCGACGCCCCGCGCGACCTATCAGCCGGCCGCTGGCGGCGGTCTTGGCATGTCGGCGATCGTTTACGTCGTGCTCGCGCTCGTCCTGCTGGTGGCCGTCTATTTTGCCGCCCGCTACGGCGTGCCGAAGGCGGGCGGCTGAGCGGGCTTGTTCTGCTCTAGGGCTGAAACAGGCTGAGCTGCTGGCCCGGCCGGGCCGGCGGCTTGAACAGGTCGGTGCGCAGCCGTCTGCGCGCCTTTGAAAACCCGATCTTCTCGACCGCCATCTCGAACCTTCGCCCGATCATCCAGGCATAGGGACCGGTCCCGCTCATCCGCTTGCCGAACGTCGCGTCGTAGAGCTTGCCCTCGCGCATGCCGCGCACCAGCGACAGCACATGCCGCGCCTTGCCGGGATAATGCTCCATCAGCCATTCCGCGAAAAGCTCGCGCGTCTCGTGCGGCAGGCGCAGCGCGATGTAGCCGGCCTCGCACGCCCCGCGCGCATGGGCGCGGGTGAGGATCGTTTCGATTTCCTCGTCGTTGATCGCAGGGATGACGGGCGCGACCATTACGCCGGTCGGAATGCCGGCCCCCGCCAGCCTCTCGATCGTCTCCAGCCGCTTGAGCGGGGAAGCGGCGCGCGGCTCCATCTTGCGCGCCAGAACGGGATCGAGCGTCGTCACGGAAATCGCGACCTTGGCCAGCCCACGCTCCGCCATCGAGCCGAGAATGTCTATGTCGCGCTGGACGAGCGCCGATTTGGTGACGATTCCGACCGGATGGTTGGCGGCCGACAGAACTTCGAGCACCGAGCGCATGACGCGATAGGTGCGCTCTATCGGCTGATAGGGGTCGGTGTTCGTGCCGATGGCGATGGTGCGCGGCTGGTAGCCGGGCGCAGACAATTCGCGCTCCAGCAATTGCGCCGCGCCTTCCTTGGCGAACAGTTTCGTCTCGAAATCGAGGCCCGGCGACAGGCCCATATAGGCGTGCGTCGGCCGTGCGAAGCAATAGATGCAGCCGTGCTCGCAGCCGCGATAGGGATTGATCGAGCGGTCGAAGGAAATGTCGGGCGAATCGTTGCGCGTGATGATGGCGCGCGGCCGCTCGGCGTGGACTTCGGTGCGCAGCGCCTCGATCTCGCCGAGCGAACCCCAGCCGTCATCGATCGGCGCCCGCGCTTCCGTCTCGAAACGGCCGGACTTGTTGGTGACGGCGGCGCGGCCGCGCAACGCCTTCGGCGCGCTTGCAGGATCGATGTCGCAGGCGCCGTTGTGCGACCCGAGAAGGGCGCGAGGATCGCGCGGTCCGACGCGAACATCTTCCAGACCCACGCTAGCGACTGCACTGCGACCCATGACGGCCTCCTCGCGCCCCAACCCGGACTCAACGCCAAACGCAACACGCAACGCCACGCAGCCCGTAATTCCGTCCGCTGCCGCTTCTCAATGAGCAATGGCGTGAACAAACATGGAACATAGAACAAATATGGAACATGTTCCGGGCATGTCAAGAAGCCTTCGGCGGCATTTCCTCCATCGCCCCCCGAATGGGCGCCGATTTGCGCCGCCTCACAAAAAGGCGCCCGAATTTAAGGATGGAATGCTAGAGAGCCGCCATGCTTTCGGTGATCCTTCTGGCGCCCTCCTGCGCGGACCCCATGGCCGCCCGTATCCAGGACGCTGTCGTCCGCTCGCTCGCCGCGCTTGTGAGCGCGGCCGTGGCCGACGTCGTGCGCGATGTTTGCCTCGTCGGCGCGCCCGAAGCGCGCTTGTCGGCGGTGGCGGATCACGCGGGCTGCGCGCTGGTGGAGGATTCCGATCACGGCCGGGGCGTGGCTCAAGCCGTGCGCGCCGCCCGCGGCGACCGGATTTTCGTCCTGACGGCGGGCTATGCGCCCATGTCAGGCTTCATCGACGAAATGTCGGACTGGGCGATGTCGGCGACGCCCCCCGCCGCGGCCTTGCGCGCCGAGCCCGCCAGCTTCGCGCAGCGGCTGTTTCCCTCGCTCGCGAGCTGTGTCGGGATTGTCGCCAGCAAGCAGGACATCGTCTCGGCGGACGGCGATACGCCATCACTGCTTGCGCGCAAGCTGCGCGCGCGCACGTTGCTTACGCGCGCGCGCCGGGTCGTCTGAGCTGGATCAGCGCGAGAACGTATTGCAGGAATCGATCTGGCCGCTTTGCATGCCGCGCTGCAGCCACTGCACGCGCTGCGCCGACGATCCGTGCGTGAAGGAATCCGGCACGGCGTAGCCGCGCGAGGCCTTCTGCAACCGGTCGTCGCCGATCGCCTGCGCGGTCGCAACCGCCTTCTGAATGTCGTCCGGATCGATGTTGCGCCATTTGGCGTTGGCGTTGGCGGCCCAGACGCCCGCCAGGCAATCGGCCATCAGTTCCACACGCACGGACAGGTTGTTTGCTTCGGCCTGGCTGCCTTCCTGCTGGGCGCGCTGGACCTTCGGCAGAATGCCGAGCAGGTTCTCGATGTGGTGACCCATCTCGTGCGAGATGACATAGGCGTAGGCGAAATCGCCGCCGCCGCCGAACTTCTGCTGCATGTCGCGGAAGAAGGACGTGTCGAGATAGATTTTCCGGTCGATCGGGCAGTAGAACGGCCCCATCGCCGATTGCGCCGCGCCGCAGGCCGAACGCGTCGCGCCCGAAAACATCACCAGCGACGCTGGCGTGAACTTGATGTTCTTCTGCTTGGGCAGAACCTCGGACCACACGTCCTCGTTCATGCCCACGATTGCCGCCACGAACTGGCCGATCTGGTCTGACGGCGCGCCGGTCTGGCGCGTCGTCTGCTGACGCGGCGCCTGCTGTTCCATCTGCTGGCCGCCGCCGCGGACGTTGTTGAACATTTCCGCGCCTCCGATCAGGATGCGCGGATCAATTCCCAGGGCGTAAGCGATCACGCCCAGCACGATCATCGTCCCGATGCCGAGACCACCGGCGCCGCCCATCATCGGGCCGCCGCCGCCTCCGCCCGCATCGGCGTATTCGTCGCCGCGGCGGTCTTCGATATTGTCGGAACGACGGGCGTCTTCCCAGCGCATGGCGGCCCTCCCGGGGAAACTGGGCCGCGCGCGGCGACCATCCTTCGGCTTCGATGCCAGTTCTTCAGCTATGTTTCAAGCAGCGCGCCTTCAAGCAGGCGTATCGAATACCGGCGCTTGCCCGGCCAGCGCGCGGCGCAACTCCCTGAGATCGCGCCAGGCCAGCCGCTTCTGCAGCGGCTGACGCAGAAGGTAGGCCGGATGCAGCATGGCCATGGCGGGAACGCTGCGGGCGCCGGCCTCGTAGGCCATCCAGCGCCCGCGCGTCTTCAATATCCCTTCCCTGATCCCCAGCAGCGCCTGCATCGACGGCGCGCCGAGGCAGATGACGAGATCGGCGCCGACGAGTTCGATCTGCCGGCGCGTGAAAGGCAGACAGGCGGCCACCTCCAGCGGCGAGGGCGTGCGATTGCCGGGCGGACGCCACGGCACGACGTTGGAAATGTAGACCTGGGTCCGGTCGAGCCCGATCGAGGCCAGCATCTTGTCGAGCAATTGTCCCGCGCGGCCGACGAAGGGTCGGCCTTCGCGATCCTCGTCCGCGCCGGGCGCCTCGCCGACGAGATGCACGCGCGCACTGCGCGCGCCATCCTCGAATACCAGCTGCGTGGCGGTGGTCTTGAGCGCGCAGCCCTCGAACGCGTCGAGCGCCGCGCGCAATTCGTCGAGATCGCGCGCCGCGGCCGCGCTCTGCGCCGCCGACGACGCGACCGCTGCCGCGTCCGCGGCAAGCGCGGG
>JASGFP010000102.1:0-14294 GCA_047605445.1 Rhodoblastus sp. | reverse complement strand
TGAAGCCCGACGTGATCTATTGCTCGATCACCGGCTTCGGCCAGACCGGCCCCTATGCGCCGCGCGCGGGCTACGACTTCCTGCTGCAGGGCATGGGCGGCATCATGCATGTCACCGGACAGCCTGACGGGCCGCCGACCAAGGTAGGCATTTCCATTGTCGACATTTTCACGGGCATGTATGCGGCCAACGCCATTCAGGCGGCGATCATCCGCCGCGAGAAGACCGGCGAAGGCGCCTATATCGACTGCGCGCTGATCGACAGCGTGACGGCGGTGCTCGGCTTCCAGGCGCTGAACTATTTCGTCGGCGGGACCGCGGGCAAGCGCATGGGCAATGCGCATCCCAACGTGACGCCCTACGATGTCTACAAGGTCGCGGACGGCGACATCATCATCGCCACCGCCAATAACGGACAGTTCAAAAAGCTCGTGACCGCGCTCGGCGCGCCCGAGATGGCCGACGACCCGCGCTTCGCGCTGATGCCGGACCGCGCGATCAACCGCAAGGCGATGGACGAGAAGCTGAATGCGTTGACGAGCCAGTTCACGCGCGCCGAACTGCTGCCAAAGCTCGACGCGATCGGCGTGCCGGCGGGGCCGATCAACACGATCCCCGACGTCTTCGCCGATCCGCAAGTGATCCATCGCGGCATGCGGATCGATCGGCCCAATCCGAAAGCCAAGGGCGGTTCGACGCCCGGCATACGTTCCGCGATCATGATCGACGGCGTTCCCGCCGCGAGCCCGCGGCATGCGCCGGCGTTGGGCGAGCATACGGCGGAAGTGCTGGCGGACCCGGCGTGGGGCGGGGCCAAGTAGCAATCAGGTAGCCGTCATTGCGAGCGCAGCGAAGCAATCCATCCAGCTGACAATCCGCAGGGATGGATTGCTTCGTCGCTCCGCTCCTCGCAAGGACGGATCAACTCGCATTCGCGCGCAGAGCGGCGCAGCGAGACGTTTCATGACCCAATCCAACCTCCGCACCGGCGGGCAAATTCTCGTGGACCAGCTCGCGATCCAGGGCGTCAAACACGTATTCTGCGTGCCCGGCGAATCCTATCTCGCGGTGCTTGACGCGCTGCACGATTCGAGCGTGCAGATCACCGTCTGCCGACAAGAGACAGGCGCAGCGCTAGCGGCCGAAGCGTCCGCGCGGCTAACGGGGCGGCCCGGAATCGCCTTCGTGACGCGCGGACCGGGCGCGACCAACGCCGCGCACGCCATCCATATCGCCGAACACGATTCCACGCCGCTCATTCTGTTCGTCGGGCAGATCGAGCGATCGATGCGCGGACGCGGCGCGTTTCAGGAGATGGATTTCAAGGCCTTCTTCGGCTCGACCGCGAAATGGGTGGCGGAGATCGACGATCCCGCGCGCATTCCCGAAATCGTCTCGCGCGCCTTTCATGTCGCGATGCAGGGGCGGCCGGGGCCGGTGGTAATCGCGCTGCCCGAGGACATGCTGGTCGAAACGGCGGAAGCCGTCGACGCCGTGCGCGTCGAGCCCGCGCCGATATGGCCGGGCCTGACGCAGATGGCGGAACTGCAGAAGCTCCTGTGGGCGGCCAAGGCGCCTATCGCCATTCTCGGCGGCTCCGGCTGGAGCGCAAAGGCGGTCGATTCATTCGTGCGCTTCGCCGAGCGCTTCGACCTGCCGGTCGCGACGTCGTTCCGCCGCGCCATGCTGTTTCCGAACAATCACGCCAACTACGCCGGGGAGCTCGGCATCGGCCCCAATCCGAAACTGCTGGCCCGCGTGAAGGCCGCGGACCTTGTTCTGCTCGTCGGCGGCCGCATGGCGGAAATGCCGTCGCAGAGCTACACGCTGTTCGAAATCCCCACGCCGCGCCAGACCCTCGTGCATGTCCATGCGGACGCCAACGAACTCGGCCGCGTCTATCATCCAGCGCTTGCCATCAACGCGACGCCGCAAGCCTTTTGCGCGCAACTGGAAAGCGTGCAGCCGCCGAATGCTGTGGCGTGGACGGGCGCAGCCGAAGCCGCGCACGCGGATTATCTGGCGTGGACCGATACGGCCCCGCCGATCCCCGGCGCGATGCAGTTCGGGCAGGCGCTGACAAAACTGCGTGAAAAACTCGGGGACGATTTCATCGTTTCGTCGGGCGCCGGCAACTACAATATTTTCGTTGGCCGCTTCCTGCGTGTTCCGAAGTTCGGCGGGCAGTTGGCGTCGACTTCGGGTTCGATGGGCTATGGCGTGCCGGCGGCTGTCGGCGCCAAGCGAGCCTTTCCGGACAAGACAGTCGTCAGTTTCGCCGGCGACGGCTGCTTCCTCATGAACGGACAGGAATTCGCCACGGCCGTACAATACGATCTCGGTATCGTTTTCGTCGTCGTCGACAATGGCATGTACGGCACGATCCGCATGCATCAGGAGCGGGAATATCCCGGGCGCGTCAGCGGCACTGTCCTGAGGAACCCGAACTTCGCCGATTACGCGCGCGCCTTCGGCGGGCATGGCGAGAGCGTCGAAAGGACGGAAGATTTCATGCCGGCCTTCGAGCGCTGCGTCGCTTCCGGAAAGCCGTCGATCATCCATGTCAAGATCGACCCCGAGGCCATCACGCCGACGACGACGCTGACGAAGATCAGGGAAGCGGCGCTGACGAAAACGTGAGCCGCGTCCGGATCGCCGGCCTCCGGCCGGCGCTGTTTCACCGGCTAATTCATGCTGACCGGAGGTCGGCGGTCCCTGCTACTTCTTGACGACCGTTGCGAATATCTTCTGGGCGACCTTCCACGTTCCGTCCGCCTTGGCGAAAACGAGATAGTCCGTGAAATAGGCCGGCGGCAGCTGGCACTTCACCTTCACCATCGCCGTGTCGGGACCGGACTGGTCGAAGGAGAGAATGGCGTCATCGCGCGCCGATCCCTTCGATTTGGCGCTTTCGCGCTTGCGCACATTGTCGAGCCATTGGTCGCGCGACCACACGACGATCTTGCCGTCATTCACGAAGGTCAGCTCGCTGGTCGGATGAAAGACGGAGCCGAGCCTGTCGGCGTCGCCTTCGTAGAGACCGTCGAAATAGGTCTGCACGGCGGATTCGATCGCGGCCTTGTCGGTCGACATTGGTTTCCTCCTGTATCGTTTACCCGTCATCGCGAGGAGCGAAGCGACTTTCGCTCCTCGCAATCACGGCGGCGGCGCTACGCCGCCTCTTCCAGCTTCTTCGACACCATCTCGCGCAACGCGGTCAGATCCTTGGCAAACAGTCTGATGCCGTCCGAAAGCTTCTCCGTCGCCATTCTGTCCTCGTTGAGCAGCCAGCGGAAGGTCTTTTCGTCGAGGTCCATTTTCGCCGGCGCCTGCCCGGGCTTTTCGGGCGAGAGCTTGCGCTCGAGCTTGCCATCGTCCTTCGACAATTCCTCCAGCAGATTCGGCGAGATCGTCAGGCGGTCGCAGCCGGCCAGAGCTTCGATCTCGCCGGCGTTGCGGAAGGAGGCGCCCATGACGACGGTCTTGATGCCGTTGGTCTTGTAATAGGCGTAGATCTCGCGCACCGAGAGCACGCCGGGGTCGGTCTCGCTCGTGTAGTCCTTGCCCGTGGAGGCTTTATACCAGTCGAGGATGCGGCCGACGAAAGGCGAGATGAGGAAGGCGTCGGCCTGCGCCGCGGCGACCGCCTGCGCCAGCGAGAACATCAGCGTGAGATTGCAGTCGATCTGCTCTTTCTGCAGTACGCGCGCGGCCTCGATGCCTTCCCAGGTCGAAGCGAGCTTGATGAGAATGCGCTCGCGCCCGACGCCGCGCTTCTCGTAGTCGGCGATCAGGGCACGCGCTTTCGCCACCATCGCGTCGCGGTCGAAGGAAAGATCGGCGTCGACTTCGGTCGACACGCGGCCAGGCACGATCTTGGTCAGTTCCGCGCCGAAATTGACCGCGAGACGATCGGTGATGCGGCTCGACACGCCATTGTGGCTGCGGCCCCAGACGATCGCCTCGTCCACGAGATGCTTGTATTGCGGCATGCTGGCCGCCTTCAGGATCAGCGTCGGATTGGTCGTGCAGTCGGTCGCGCCGAAATGCTTGATCGAGTCCATGTCGCCGGTGTCGGCGACGACGGTCGTCATGGTCTTGAGTTGTTCGAGCTTGGAGGTCATCGCCTACTCCTGCGCACAGCTTTTGCGGAACACGGACAATGCGCGCGGCCCGACATCGGTTTCCACGAGGCGCCAGCCGCGATCAAGATAGAAAGCGGCGAGGCGCGCCTGCGCGCAAAGGTAGACCTCGCGCGCGCCGATTGCGAGGCCCGCCGCCAACGCGCGATCGAGCAGCGCCGCAGCGACGCCCAGGCTGCGCGCGGTCGGCTCGACCCAGAGCGCTGCGGCCCAGGGGCCGAGGTCTGGGCGTTCGTCGAGATCGCTCGAAATGAGGGAGATCGTGCCGAGAAACGTCGCGCCGACGCGAGCGACGAAGGCTTTCGGCAGGTGCTGGCCCGACATGTTGTCTTCGAGCCGCGCGCGCAACCCGGCGAGCGATGCGCCACGCGGGGCGTGCCATTCGCGCCAGATGCGGTCCGCAACAGTATCGAAAAATTCCGGCGCGCGCGCCAGATCGTCGATTCTGAAATCGCTCATTTGAGGCCGAAATCTTTCGCGCGCTTCGACGCGATGGCCGCAATGTGATCATGCACCAACCGCACACGCGCGAGATCGCGCACGTCGTCGTGCGTAACGATCCAGTAAGTGCGCGTCACGCGCCTGTCGGGCAGGATGCGCACAAGGTCTGGAAGATCGCGCACGGCGTAGTCGTGCAGCACGCCGACGCCTGCGCCCGCCCGCACGGCCTCGATCTGGCCGAGCATGCCGGCGCATTCGAATTTCGGATTGTCGGCGAGCCCGAACTCGCCGAGATAGTCGAGCGCGGGCGAGAAAATGAGGTCGGGCACATAGGCGACGACGCGGACGCCCGCCAGTTCGCCCTTCGCCAGCGCCGGCCTCTCTTTCAGGAAGGATTTCGACGCGTAGAGGCTCAGCGAATAATCCGTCAGCTTCTTGACCGTCAGCCGGCCTTCGACCGGTCGGTCGATGGCGACGGCAATGTCGGCCTCGCGCTTGGCGAGCGAGAAAGCGCGGGGCAGCGGCACGAGCTGGACGTTGAGGCCGGGATGCTCGTCCATCAAGGCGGAGAGATGGCGCGCGAGCACGAACGTGCCGAAGCCGTCAGGCGCGCCGACGCGGACATTGCCCGAAATGGCGACGTCCGCGCCGGAGAGCGCGGCCTGCGCGCGCAGCATTTCGGTCTCTACCCTTTCGGCGCTGGCTAGAAATGTCTCGCCGGTCGCCGTCAGGGCGCAGCCGTTGGTGCGCCGCTCGATCAGCTTGACGCCGAGCGCGGTTTCCAGGCTTGCGATGCGCCGGCTGACGGTCGCATGATCGAGGCCGAGCTTGCGCGCGGCGCCGAGCATCTGCCCGGTGCGGGCGACGGCGAGGAAGATGCGGGCGTTGTCCCAGTCGAGCATTATGAAGACATGCACAGCGGTTGCGCGATATAGCCGATTGATATGCGAAAAATCGTGAACAATAAAGGGGCGCAGAAGCGAAGATCCTCATCCTGAGGAGCGGCTGGAAGCCGCGTCTCGAAGGATGGCCCAAGCCCCCATGCTTCGAGACGCGAGCTTTGCTCGCTCCTCGGCATGAAGGGGTGGAATTGCAGCGACTAAAGGGAGAAAATCATGGCCAAGGAATTGACCCATTTCATCGGCGGCAAGCACGTCAAGGGGACGTCGGGCCGGTTCACCGACGCCTATCAGCCGATGACCGGCGAGGTGATCTCGCGCGTGCCGCTCGCCTCCAAGGCGGAAGTCCGGGCCGCGATCGAGAATTCGCTCGCCGCGCAGCCCGCATGGGCCGCCACCAATCCGCAGCGCCGCGCGCGCGTGCTGATGAAATTCCTCGACCTCGTCGCCCGGGACATGGAGCCGCTGGCCGAACTGCTCGCCCGCGAGCACGGCAAGACCATTCCCGACGCGAAGGGCGACATCCAGCGCGGCGTCGAAGTCATCGAATTCGCGTGCGGCGTTCCGCACCTGATGAAGGGCGAATATACGGACGGCGCGGGCCCGGGCATCGACATCTATTCGATGCGCCAGCCGCTCGGGGTCGTCGCCGGCATCACGCCGTTCAACTTCCCGGCGATGATCCCGATGTGGAAATTCGGTCCGGCGATCGCCTGCGGCAACGCCTTCATCCTCAAGCCGAGCGAGCGCGATGTCGGCGTGCCGATGCGGCTCGCCGAACTGATGATCGAGGCGGGACTGCCGGCCGGCATTCTCAACGTCGTCAACGGCGACAAGGAAGCCGTCGACGCGATCCTCGACGACCGTGACGTGAAGGCTGTCGGCTTCGTCGGCTCCACGCCGATCGCCGAATATGTCTACACGCGCGGCTGCGCTGCGGGTAAGCGCGTGCAATGCTTCGGCGGCGCGAAGAACCACATGGTCATCATGCCCGACGCCGACATGGATCAGGCGGTCGACGCGCTCATCGGCGCGGGCTTCGGCTCGGCCGGCGAGCGCTGCATGGCGATCTCGGCCGCAGTGCCGGTCGGCAAAGGCACGGCGGACGCGCTGATGGCGAAACTCATTCCGCGCGTGGAATCGCTGAAGATCGGTCCGTCCACGGACCTGACCGCCGACTACGGCCCGGTCGTTACGGCCGAGGCGCTGAAGCGCATCAAGGATTACGTCGAGATCGGCGTGAAGGAAGGCGCGACGCTCGCGGTCGACGGGCGCGGCTTCAAGATGCAGGGCTACGAGAACGGCTGGTACATGGGCGGCTGTCTGTTCGACAACGTCACCAAGGACATGCGCATCTACAAGGAAGAAATCTTCGGTCCCGTCCTCTCCGTCGTCCGCGCGGGCGGCTATGAGGAAGCGCTCAAGCTCGTCAACGACCACGAATACGGCAACGGCGTCGCTATCTTCACGCGCGACGGCGATGCGGCGCGCGATTTCGCCTCGCGCTGCCAGATCGGCATGGTCGGCGTGAACGTGCCGATTCCCGTGCCGATCGCCTATTACACGTTCGGCGGCTGGAAGCGCTCGGGCTTCGGCGACCTCAACCAGCACGGCCCGGATTCGATCCGCTTCTACACCAAGACCAAGACCGTGACGTCCCGCTGGCCCTCGGGCGTGAAGGACGGCGCGAGCTTCGTCATTCCGACGATGAACTGAACGGGGCGAGCCGATCTCTCACGACTGCATGATCGCGTTGCATTGACGCGATCTCGCCAGAACAACCGCCCGATGCGATGCTGCGCCATCGCATCGGGCTTTTCATGACCGGCACTCTTTCCGATCTCAGGGGCGCGGCCGCGTGAACGCCTCCGAACCATCTCGCGCCCTGCTGGTCGCGCGCATCGGCGTCGCGCAACTCATCGGCTACGGCGGCACCTATTACCTGCCGGCGATCCTCGCCGCGCCGATCGGACGCGAACTCGGCTTCTCGCCCAACTGGACTTTCGCCGGTCTGTCCCTCGCGCTCGTCGTCTCGAGTTTCATCGGGCCTGCTGTCGGGCGCTACGTCGATCAGGGCGGCGGCGGACGGGCGCTCGTCGCCTCCAATTTCGCTTTCGCGCTCGGGCTGACGCTCCTCGGGATTGCTCCGGGCCTGCCGCTGACGATCGTGGGCTGGCTGATCATCGGGCTGGGTTGCGGCCTCGGCTATTACGAGACCGCCTTCGCTGCGCTGACCCGGCTCTATGGCGTGCCGGCGCGGCGTCTCATTTCCGGCGTGACGCTCATCGCCGGCTTCACATCCACCGTCTCATGGCCGCTGATGGCCTGGCTGGAAGCGCGTTACGGCTGGCGGGCGACGTGCTTTTTCTGGGCTGCCGCCAATCTCGCCATCGCATTGCCGCTCAATATCACCCTGCCTGCCGCCCCGGCCAAGAACGCAAACAGCCCGACGCCGGGGCAGGAGAGCGAGCCGCGGCACATCGTTCCGCCCGCGATGGAGCGTCGTGCGATGACCGCCATCGGACTGATGTTCACGGCCACCGCCATCGTCAGCTCCGGCCTTTCCGCGATCATGCCGCGCCTGCTGGCGCATTTCGACGTGTCCCAGACCGCCGCGATCGCGGCCTCCGCGCTGATCGGACCGGCGCAGGTTGCAGGACGGCTGGCTGAAATGGGCTGGCTCAGCCGATATCATCCGCTGATATCGGCACGGCTCGCGACGATTTTCCTGCCACTCGGCGCAGCGGTTTTCATCGCGGGCGGCGCCTCCATGGCGACGCCGTTCACCATGCTTTACGGGCTCGGCAACGGCATCCTGACAATCGCGCGCGGCGCGCTGCCGCTGTCGATCTTCGGCCCCGCCGGCTACGGGCGGCGCGTCGGCGTGCTCGCCGCGCCCTCGCGCATAGCGTCCGCGCTTGCGCCAGTGGCGGTGGGCGCGCTTTTCGACGCCTCCCCCGCCGCCGGCCTGGCCGCCATGGCGGCGTGCAACCTTGCAGGCCTGGCCGCGCTTTTCATCATTTCCGTGCGGCCACGGAACTGATCAGCGCCGTCCCGCGACCGCGTGATACACCCAGAGCACGACGACCGCGCCGACAATGGCGACGATGAGGCTGTAAATGTTCAGACCGGTGACGCCGGCCGCGCCGAACAGTGTGAAAAGGTAGCCGCCGACCACGGCGCCGACGATGCCGAGCACGACATCCATCAGGAAGCCCTGCCCCGTCTTGTTGACGATCTTCGAGCCGATGAAACCGGCGATGAGGCCGAGGATGATCCATGCGATGACCGACATGCGCTGCTCTCCAAACCCGGCCGGCGCAACGGCGCTCCGGCACGCAATAAAATGTCGTCAGACTTTTCCAAAACGCAAGTGACCGGCGACAGGTTCCGGGACGGCTTGTCATGGAGGCGATGCGACACGACATTATCGGTGCGGTCGCGCCCGGCCGCGTGGTTATTTTGACCGGTGACATCATTCTCGCGTCGCGGAGCGCTGGCCGCTCCGTCGACGTCGACGAACCAAGGGAGAGCAAAATGGGATTCTTCGACGACGCAGTGCAGGACGCAGTGCCTGGCGGCAGCCTCGCCAAGCCGATCGCCATCGCCATCGGCGCGCTTTTGCTCAAGAACATGCTGAGCCGCAAGTCCCAGCCAGAGGTCGAGCCGGCGCCTTCGCCCGCCTCCCTGCCGCCGCTCGGCGGCGACGGCGGCGGTCTGCTCGGCGGTCTCGGCGACCTCGTCTCCAAGTTCCAGAAGGCCGGTCATGGCGGCGCGGTCGATTCCTGGGTCGGCAGCGGCCAGAACCAGCCGATCCAGCCCGGCCAGCTCGGCTCCGCGCTCGGCCAGACGACGATCAGCGATCTCGCCCGTCAGGCCGGCATCAGCGAGCAGGATCTGCTGAACGGCCTCGCCCAGGCGCTGCCCGGCGTGATCGACAAGCTGACGCCCGGCGGGCGGCTGCCTACGGCCGCCGAACTCACCGCGCGCTGAACGGCTTTCGAGCAGGCTTTGATCCGGCGGCTTCGGCCGTCGGATTTTTTTTCGCGTTCAGGTATCGGGGAAATGCTCGACATGGGTTTCGGCGGTGCGCCCAAAATAAAGCGCCCTCCGGCCCGGGAAAGACACGATATAGCCCGCGCAACCGCCGGCCATGATGCACGCGCAGAAACCCTTGTAGGTGTAGTCGGCCGCCCCGCTCTGCGCGTGCCGGATGGCGGCGACGATCGTATCCCGGTCGAAGCGATCCGCGATGCTCCCCGCGCGGGCGTGCGTCGCCAGGACGACGCTGGCTCCATCAGGTCGGTAATAGGTGGCCGAGGCGCTGCGGAAATCGATCGCATAACTCTCGAACCCGGCCTCCATCAAGGCGCCGACGATTTCGGGAAAGCTCATGCGATCGCTTTCGGCGCCGCGCAGGCACGAGTCTGCGATCTCGATCAGACGAGCGTCCATTTTCCAGTCTCCGATGATTTTCTCGACCTGCTAGTCGATCGGCACTTTCGTCAGACCGAGACGCGAAACCGTCGCGGCGATTATCCTCTGCAAGGCCAGCCTGTCGGTGGCCGACAGGTGAGCGAAACATTCCTGCTCGTTGCGGTCGGCGAGCGCCGCCAGTTCCGGCACGAAGGCTTCTCCGCGCTTCGTCAGCCGCAAGGTCTGCGCCCGGCCGTCGTCGGGATTTGCGTCGCGGGCCGCATATCCCTTGGCGATCAGCCGGTCCGCAAGTTTGGTGACGGCGCCGCGCGACAATCCCATTTCGGCGGCGAGGAGGCTGGGCGGCGCTGCCTCGCGGCCGAACATCACCCGCATCAGACCCCATTCGGCGACTGTCACGTCCTTGTCGGCGAGCTTGCGCGCAAAGCCATGCGAGACGTGGTTCGACAGCTGCCGCAGCCAGTAGCCGAGATGATCGGTCAGTTCAGGGACGCGCTGCTTCATCGACCCGCCAGAATTTGATTTCCTAGGAAACTATATGAATATGATTTCCTGATCAACCAGGTTTCGCAGCGTTTCGAGTTTGCGGTTCAAGCCGCCTTGGCGGCGGCCGGAGGCGCGAGCAAGCCGGCGGCGGTGAGCACCAGCGCCTTGGTATAATCCTTGGCCAGCGCCGGCGAGCGGCGGAAGCGCGCGACGATGACTTCCGCGATCTCGTCAATGACGGCTTCATCGGCGTCCTCGATCGTCTGGGCCGGCAGGCCGGCGCTGCGCGCGCTAATGGCGAGGTCCCTTCGGCTCGCCTCGGCGCCATGGCGGAGGTTGGAAAGCGCGCAACGCCACGCGCGCCAGTGCAGATCGGCGAGCGCCTTGCCGTCTGCCGATTCGGGCATTGCGGCACTCCAGAAGGCCGCGAGACGATCACGTGCAAGCGGCTCCGCCCAAAGCAGAATATCGGCAGCTAGCCTTGCATGATCGAGGCGCACGGGCGGGAATCCATCGGGTCGCGTCGGAGAGCGGATAGCCGTTGTTAGCATAGGCTCTTCGGCCATTTTGTGGCGCGCGAAGTTTATTTTGGCCTTGGGGAATCCGGGGACAAAAAAGCCGCCGCGCAACGCGCGGCGGCTTTTAAATTTGCGTTCGTCTGCGCCTATTCGGCCGCGATGCGGACGATCGGGGCGGCGCCCTTCACCTCTTCGTCCACATGCGGCTCGAACTTCACGAAGTTCTCGCGGAACATGGCGACGAGCTTCTTCGCCGTCTCGGCGAATTCCGCCTTGGACTTCCAGGTCTTTACGGGATCGAGAATATGCGGCTCGACGCCCGGCACCGATGTCGGCACGGCGAGGCCGAAATAGGGATCGGTGCGGAAATGCTCGCGCGACAGCGAGCCGTCGAGCGCGGCGCGCAGCAGGCGGCGCGTCACGCGGATCGGCATGCGGCGGCCCGTGCCGTACTTGCCGCCGGTCCAGCCGGTGTTGACCAGCCAGCAGTCGACATGATGGCGCGCGATCAGGTCACGCAGCAGGTTGCCGTAGACCGAGGGATGGCGCGGCATGAAGGGCGCGCCGAAGCAGGTCGAGAAGGTCGCCTGCGGCTCGGTGACGCCCTTTTCCGTGCCGGCCACCTTGGCGGTGTAGCCCGACAGGAAGTGGTACATGGCCTGGCTCGGATCGAGCTTGGCGATGGGCGGCAGGACGCCGAAAGCGTCGCAGGTCAGCATCACGATATTCTTCGGATGCGTCGCGCGGCCGGTCGCCGAGGCGTTCGGGATGAAGTCGAGCGGATAGGCGATACGGGTGTTCTCGGTCTTCGAACCGTCGTCGAAGTCGGGAATGCGGGTGATGGGATCGAGAACGACATTCTCCATCACCGTGCCGAAGCGCTTGGTGGTGGCGAAGATTTCAGGCTCGGCTTCTTCCGACAGCTTGATCGCCTTGGCGTAGCAGCCGCCCTCGAAGTTGAAGATGCCGTCCTTGGACCAGCCGTGCTCGTCGTCGCCGAGCAGCGTGCGCTCGGGATCGGCCGAGAGCGTGGTCTTGCCGGTGCCCGACAGGCCGAAGAAGACGGCCGAGTCGTTCTTGTCGCCGACATTGGCCGAGCAATGCATCGGCATGACGTTGTGGGCGGGCAGGACGTAGTTGAGATAGGTGAATACGGACTTCTTCATCTCGCCGGCGTAGCTGGTGCCGCCGATGAGCACGATCTTGCGCGAGAAGTCGATGGCGATAACTGTCTCGCTGCGGCAGCCGTGGCGCTTGGGATCGGCCTTGAACGAGGGCAGGTCGACGATGGTCAGATCGGCGACGAACGAGGCGAGTTCGCTGCGCTCGGGACGGATCAGCATGGTGCGGATGAACAGCGAGTGCCAGGCGTATTCGGTGAAGACGCGCGTCTTGACGCGGAACGTCTGGTCGGCGCCGCCGTAGAGGTCCTGCGCGAACAGCTCCCTGCCCTTGGCGTGTTCGAGGAAGTCGGCGAGCAGCGTGTCGAAATGCGCTTTCGACATCTTGCCATTGTTGTCCCACCAGACCGTGTCGGCGGTCAGCGCATCGTCGACGACGAACTTGTCCTTGGGCGAACGGCCGGTGTGCTGGCCCGTCTCGGCGACGATGGCGCCGCCATTGGCGATGATCGCCTCACGGCGCTGCATCGCTTCCTCGTAGAGGAACGGCGCGTCGAAATTGTAAGCGACCTGCTTGAGGTCCTTGAAGCCGAATTTTTCCGCGCCAAAAGCGGGATTGAAATCGCCCAGCTGTTTCATGCGTTTCTCCCGGTCGGTCGGGGCGGCGTTTTTTGAATCGCGGCCCGGACGCAACGTGTCACAATCTTGAATGTGGCGCGACGTTTAGTGCGCGCACGGCCTCGCGGCAAGATGCCGACGGGCGGATTAGCGCGAGAATATCAACAGCGCGTTACAAATCCGAAGCGGATTGTCCGTCGGCGGCGCGCGATTGCTTGGCTAAAGACACTAGAATTTCACGCAGGGCGCTCGGTGTTGCAATGCGGGATGGAAAGGCGATTCGCGAAGTCTTGTCGCCAACTGCGAGATCCAGGCCCTCGGGATCGAGACCCGTGGCATGCCAGCGCGCGTCGGGCTGGCGGTCCAGCTTCGCGGCATAAAGCCGCAGCGCGTCCGTGTGGTCGGCGTTGAGATGGCCGATCGCGCTTTCTTCCGCCGCAATCAAAGCATCCGCGCCGTCGAGATCGGCGAGGATTTCGGACGGCTCGAAGCCCGCCGCGCGCGCGAAGCCGCCGTTGAGATGAAAGCCGGTCACGCGCATGCGCCAGAACGAGAAGTCCGGAAAATCGGCATACAGAGCCGATTTGGGATGGCGGGCGAGAAAGCGGCGGCGCAGGGCGGGATCGGCGTCGCGAACCACGTCGCCGGACACGGTCAGGCGCGGATGGGCGAGCGGATCGCCCTTGCCGGTCTGTGCGAGCAGGATTGACGCCTGCGGGCGCGCTTCGAGATGCCGGGTGTGGGCCGCGAGAGTCGACATCAGCAGGATCGGCGCGCCATCGCTGGCGGTGGCGACATTGACCAGCGTGGTGAAGGGACGGCCCTGATCGTCAAGCGTCGCCAGCGCGCCCGCGCGAATGGCGCGCAGCAGACGCTTGGCCTCTCCCCTGGCGTCATAGGACGGGTCAATCGGCGGGGTCGCGCCGGGCTTTTCGGCGGTTTCGCTTGGCATGGGCTCGATTTCCGAACGCTTTAGGGCTATAGCAGCGGCTGCTTGTCGCATTTTGGCCTGAAATGGCCAAGACATTCCGCGCCGCGCTCGGACGGCTTATCGCCGTTCTAAATTCACTGTTCAGAGCGCATTCACCCAGCGCGGCGCAGGTTGAGGGCGGAACCGGTCCGGCCTGCCGCCGGCTTCGCGCAATGACGCCGCATCGATCGGGGACCGCACTTTGCCGACCATCGCTCTCGTAGACGACGACCGCAACATTCTGACTTCGGTGTCCATCGCCCTTGAGGGCGAAGGGTATCGCGTCCAGACCTATACCGATGGCGCCTCCGCGCTCGACGGCCTGCGCACCAATCCGCCGGACCTCGCCATCTTCGACATCAAGATGCCGCGCATGGATGGCATGGAGCTTCTGCGCCGCCTGCGGCAGAAATCGGACCTGCCCGTGATCTTCCTGACATCGAAGGACGAGGAGATCGACGAATTGTTCGGGCTGAAGATGGGCGCGGACGATTTCATCCGCAAACCCTTCTCGCAGCGCCTGCTGGTGGAGCGGGTGAAGGCGATCCTGCGCCGGTCGAGCCCGAAAGAGGCGACGGCGCAGAAGGAGCAGGAGATCAAGCTGCTGGAGCGCGGCGCGCTGCGCATGGACCCCGAGCGCCACACCTGCACCTGGAACGGCC
>JASGFP010000101.1:0-14641 GCA_047605445.1 Rhodoblastus sp. | reverse complement strand
ACGTCGACGACCGCACGATCGACAGCCACATCAAGCGCCTGCGCAAGAAGTTCAAAGCGGTGGACGACGACTTCGAGATGATCGAGACGCTCTATGGCGTCGGCTATCGCTTCAAGGAGGCGTGAGCAATGCAGCGCGGGCCTTCGGGCTCGCTTGCTTTCCGGCGAGCCTGACGGCTCGCGGTTCAACCCGGGAGCCGTATGAGCGTCGAGGCGCATAGCGAGCAGGTTGTGCGGCCGATGCGCCGGCTGAAGCGGCTTGTGCGGCTGCGCCAGTTGTGGCGCGGGACGCTCGCGCGCTTTTCGTCCTCGCTTACGCGGCGCATCATAGTTCTCAATCTCGGCGGCCTCTTCGCGCTGCTGCTCGGCTTCCTCTACCTCAACCAGTTCCGCGCCGGCCTGATCGACGCGCGTTTGCAGAGCCTGCAGATCCAGGGCGAGATCATCGCCGCCGCCATCGCGTCCTCGGCGACCGTTGAGACGGATTCGATCGCCATCGATCCGGAAAAGCTGCTGCAACTGGCGCCGGGCCAAAGCTACGGCCCCTCGGACGAAGCTTCGCCCAGCATCGAATTCTCGATCAATCCCGATCGCATCGGACCGCTGCTGCACCGCCTTGTCTCGCCGACGCGCACGCGCGCGCGCGTCTATGACCGCGACGGCTACATGCTGCTCGACTCGCGTTCGCTGACCAGCCGCTCGCTGATCGTCCCCTCCGATCTGCCGCCGGTCGGCGACAAGCCGGGTTTGTGGGAGAGCATCTGGGCGCAGTTCAAGCGCCTGTATGGACCCGCCGGATCGTCCGGCGAGATCGAGGCGAATCTCGGCGACGGCCGCGTCTATCCAGAGGTCGCGCACGCCCTGTCGGGCTCGGCGGGATCGGTGGTGCGCGTCAACGATCTCGGCGAGACCGTGGTGTCGGTCGCGGTTCCGATCCAGCGCTTTCGCGCCGTACGCGGCGCGTTGCTGCTGTCGACGCGGGGCGGCGACATCGACAAGATCATCGCCTCGGAACGCTGGGCGATCGTGCGCATCTTTCTCGTCTCGGCCAGCGTGATGCTGCTCCTTTCCCTGTTCTTCGCAGGCACGATAGCCGAACCGATCCGCAGGCTGGCGGAAGCGGCCGAGCGGGTGCGGCGCGGCGGCAAGGCCCGCCATGAAATTCCCGACTTCTCCGACCGCTCCGACGAAATCGGCCATCTCTCGGTCGCCCTGCGCGACATGACCGGCTCGCTCTATCTGAGAATCGAAGCCATCGAGAGTTTCGCGGCTGACGTCGCGCATGAACTCAAGAATCCGCTGACGTCGCTGCGCAGCGCGGTCGAAACCTTGCCGATCGCCAAGACCGACACGTCGCGCAAACGCCTGCTCGAGGTGATCGAACACGACGTGCGCCGCCTCGACCGCCTCATCAGCGACATTTCCGATGCTTCGCGGCTCGATGCCGAGCTGGCGCGCTTCGACATGGCCGAGGTCGATATTTCCGCTGTGCTGCAGGCGGTCGTCGGCGTGGCGCAAGGCGTCGACCGCGGCGACGGCGTGCGCGTCCAGTTCGATCTCGCCGCCGCGCCGGCTTCCGAAAGCGGCCGCAAGCCGTGGCGCGTGCTCGGGCACGATTCGCGACTGGGCCAGGTCTTCAACAATCTGGTCGACAACGCCCGCTCCTTCTCGGAGCCAGGCGGAACGGTGCGCGTCAGCCTGCGGCCGGCGCGCGGCCCCGGCGCAAACGGCGGACGCGACGGCTACGAAGCGATCGTCGACGACGACGGCCCGGGTATCCCCGCTCATGCGTTCGAGCGCATCTTCGAACGCTTCTACACCGACCGCCCGAACCAGGGGTTCGGACAGAATTCCGGTCTCGGCCTGTCGATCTCGCGCCAGATCGTCGAGGCGCACAATGGCCGCATCCGCGCGATGAACCGCACCGATCCCAAGGATCCTGAAAAGCCGCTCGGCGCCCGCTTCACGGTCTGGCTGCCGGCGGCGCCATGACGAGCGCGCCGTGACGCAGACAACGATCCACGGCGTAGCTGTCCTCATCGGCGGCGCGGGCGTGCTGCTGCGGGGACGCTCTGCGGCCGGAAAGAGCCGTCTCGCCGAGGAACTGGCCGCCGAGGCGCAGCGACGCGGATGGTTCGGCCGGCTGGTGGCGGACGACCGGGTAAGGGTGGCGGCGCGCGGGGGCAGGCTCGTGCTCTCCCCCCACGCGGCGATCGCCGGGCAGGTGGAGCGGCGCGGACAGGGCGTCTTTCCCGTCCCCCACGAGGCCGCCGCGGTCCTGCGGCTGGTCGTCGATCTCGTCGATCGCGATCGCGCCGGCGACCGCCCCGCGCGCATGCCCGAACCGCTGGACGCCATCGCCGTCATCGAGGGCGTCGTGACGCCCCGCCTGGCGCTGGCGATCGGGGAGCCCGGCGCCGCACAGGCGATTCTCGAAAGAATTCACGAGATTGGCGCCTAAAATGACGGCTTTTACGCGCATTTTGCTTGCCAAGCGCGGCGCGACGAACAAAATGGCCGCCCGCTATACGACGCGATCGGCGGGGCGGGGACAGCCAGCCTTGATCGCGGCAAATGACGACAGGAGTTTCCGGACACGCTCGATGCGTATTTCCAGAACACCACCTTCCCGGCGCGCCGGGGGACGCCTGCATAGTGACAATCAACCAATTCCGGATAGCCTTCGCGCGAGATATGCGGCGCTGGCCGTCCGGATGCGGCGAATGAACGGTACTACCTTATGATCGGCATGGTCCTCGTGACCCATGGTTGCCTGGCTACGGAATTCCGCGCGGCGCTCGAACATGTCGTGGGCCCGCAGAAACAATTGGCGACGATCACCATCGGCGCCGAGGACGATATGGAAAAGCGGCGCAGCGACATTCTCGCGGCCGTCAATTCCGTCGAATCCGGCCAGGGCGTGATCCTTCTCACCGACATGTTCGGCGGCACGCCGTCCAATCTCGCGATCTCCGTGATGAACGGCGCAAAGGTCGAAGTTGTGGCCGGCATCAACCTGCCGATGCTGATCAAGCTCGCCTCGGTCCGCGATCACAGCAATCTCGAGACGGCCGCAGCGCAGGCGCAGGACGCCGGGCGCAAATACATCCAGATCGCCAGTCGCGTGCTGAGCGGAAAGTGACGATGGACGGATCCGACCAGGACGATTGCTCCGGCTCAGCCGAATTCCCAGACGGGGCGATCGTGCGCGACATGCCGATCGTCAACAAGAAAGGCCTGCACGCGCGCGCGACGGCCAAATTCGTGCAGTGCGTGGAAAATTTCGACTGCGACGTCTACGTCTCGCGTTGCGGCGAGACGGTTGGGGGAACGTCGATCATGGGCATCCTGACGCTCGGCGCCGGGATCGGGACGACGATCACGGTGGCCGCAATCGGCGCGCAGGCCGAGCAGGCTATCGAGGCGATTACGACGCTCGTCGCCAACCGCTTCGGCGAGGACGAGTAAGGCCGCGCAACCCGGCCTTGGGCTCAGGCCACGCGATTGCCCGATGAAATCGACACCGCCACGTCGATCTGCGGCAGCTGGCCACTGAATTTTTCCGGCCGCCCGAACAGATACCCCTGCATCAGCTTGACGCCGGCCGCGCGCAGCGTCTGGTACTGTTCGTAGGTTTCGACGCCCTCGCCCGTCACCTCGATGTCGTAGGCGCAGGCGACCTGGATAGTGGCGGCCACGATGGCGGCGGAGCCTGCATCGCGCGGCGCGTCGGCGACGAAGGAACGGTCGATCTTCAGGCGATCGAACGGAAAACGCTTGAGGTAGCTCATCGAGGCGAAGCCAGTGCCGAAATCGTCGAGCGCGATGGAGACACCGCTTTCTTTCAACGCCCGCAGTTCGGCGAGATCGTCGCCCTTGTCCTGCAGAAGGACGGATTCGGTGATCTCGAGCTCGAGCCTGCTCCGCTCGAGGCCGGTCTCGTCGAGCGCTTCCTTCACGACGCAGGCGAAATCGCCGTTGGCGAGTTGCAGAGGCGATACATTGACGGCGACGGCGACGCGAGAAGGCCAGGCCGTCGCATCCGCGCAGGCGCGGCGCAGCACCCATCGGCCGAGCTCGGCGATCTGGCGCGTTTCTTCCGCGAGGCGCACGAAGCGCAGCGGCGGAATAGGACCGAGCTGCGGGTGACGCCACCGCAGCAGCGCCTCCATGTAGCGGACATCGAGCGTGTCGGCGTCGACGACCGGCTGATAGGCAAGTTCCAGCCCGTCTTCCGCGATCGCTTTGGCCAGGTCGACGGCCAGTGCGCGGTTGGTCAGCGCCTCGAGTTCCATGTGCGGCTCGAACATGCGGCAGACGCCGGCGCCGGAGGCCTTGGCGGCATAGAGGGCAACGTCGGCGCGGCGCAACATGTCGTCGGTGGAGAGTTCCTTGTCGTCGATGAGAGCGATGCCTGCGCAGGCGTTGATCTCGAGCGTCCGGCGCTGCCAGGCGTAGGGCTCGCGGACCTGCCTGACGACCTGCTCCGCAAGCGCTTCCGCGTCGACATCGAACCGCGACCGCAGACCGATCGCCAGTGCGAATTCGTCGCCGCCGAGACGCGCGACGACATGCGCCTGAGGCGCAGAGGCGATCAGGCGCGCCGCGCATTCGCGCAGAATGCTGTCGCCTGCGGCATGGCCCTGACTGTCGTTGACGGGCTTGAAATCGTCGAGGTCGAAAAGGATCAGGGCGATCGCGGCATATTCGCCGCCGATCCGGCTGCGCAGGTCAGAAATCGTGTGCAGGAACAGCGCCCGATTGGCGAGCTGTGTCAGGTCGTCGTGCATCGCCATATGCGCGATCCGCTCGTTGGCCTGTTCGCGCTCTGTGATGTCCTCGTGGGTGACGAGAATGCCGCCGTCCGCGCAGACGGCGTGATTGATCAAGATCGAGCGCCCGTCGTTCAGCCTGTCGACGCGGCGGTCGGTGAAGCGGCGCGAGAGAGCGTCGCGCTTGTAGGCTTCCGGCGAAGGGCCGGGGAAAACGCCGCGTGCGGCGCGCATCTCGAGAACCTCCCGCGCGGGCATGCCGGCCCTGATCTCGCCCGGCTTGAGACCGTAGAGGGTCGCATAACGCGTGTTGCAGATGACGACGCGCGCCTGCCGGTCGAACACGACGAGGCCTTGCGACATGCTCTCCAGCGCGACCGCGAAGCGCTGATTGGACAATTCGAGTTCGTTCGATTGCGCGCGCAGCGCGGCTTCCTTGTCGGCGAGCTTGCCGAACTGGTCGCGCAGAACACGGGTCAGGAAGCCCGCGACAATCAGGGCGATCAATGACGCCAGCGCAATCGCGGCCGCCTGTTCCCGCCAATTGGCAAGCGCGACGTCCTTGCGGATCGAAACGATCACGACGAAATCGCTGAACGGCACCGGATGGATGCCAATGATACGCATCTCGCCGTCGAAGACGCTCCTATCCTCATAAATGCGCTCGCCGTCAGCCAGGGTTCGATAGAAGCGAGAGGTGTCCGGCAAACGACTTCCCGCCTTCATCCACGTGACGCCGGGGTAGCGCGCGAGGATCAGACCGCTGCGCGTGAACAAGGCGTAGCTTCGACCAGGCATCGCCGTGACAGGCGCGTAGGTGCTGACCAGTTCGGCGGGCTTGACCAGAACGCGCACAGTTCCGGCGACCTCTCCGCTGGCGCTCGTCAACGCCTTTGAAATGTCGACGACGAGTTCGCCGGTCGCCTCGCTGACATGAAGAGCGCCGACCCGTGTAGCGTGGTCGCGGCTCGCGGCGACTGCCGCGGCATTCGCATCGCGCGCGCTTGCAGCCGTAGCGCCGCGAGACGTCGAGAGCCTGCGACCGTCGGCGTCGAAAACTTCGATCAGGTCGATCGCAGGCCGCTTGTCGACTGCCGCCGCGAGCGCGCGAAGGGTTTCGGGCGCAGCCGCCACCCGTGCAAGATCCGCCGGGCGGTCCACGGCCAGAGCCGCCTCCGACTCGTTAATCGCGAATTCCACCGCCCTGCTCGACCGCTGGACCTGCTCTGCGAGAATGGACGCCTGCGTGACGATCCCGTCTTTCGCATCGTCTATCGCGCTCTGACGCAGCTTGAACACAGCGCCCGCGCTGACGCAGGCGACGCCGAAAACCCCGGCCAGAACGACCGCGGCGATTCGCTTGAAACTCGATCCGAACACGGGGGCAATCCATCCGGAAAGGACAACTTCCGGTGGCAGCTTGCCGCTCAAGTGTTGCGAATGTCTTTCAGTTTTTTGCTTTACTTTGCGTGAAGATTTATCGAATTCCGTTGCTTACCTACACCGCTGCTTCACACAGACAGGAACCTTCGCCATCCGATCAGGCCCGCCGTCGACCCATCGAGGCCCGTGGTCACAGCGCTGGCATCCTGGACGATCGGAGCAAGCCGATTGCACAATTCCTTCCCCAGTTCGACGCCCCATTGATCGAATGGATTGATGTCCCAGACGACCGACTGGACGAACACCTTGTGCTCGTAGCAGGCGACGAGCCGGCCGAGCGTCCGCGGATCGAGCCGGCGATACATGAAGGTCGACGTCGGCCGCTCGCCGGCGAAGACCTTATGCGGGGCGAGCGCGCCCGCCTTGTCTTTCGGCAAGCCCTGCTTCGCCAAAACCTCTTCCACTTCCGCGCGCGAGCGGCCGCGCATCATCGCCTCGCTCTGGGCGAGGCAATTGGCGACCAGCAGCGCGTGGTGGCCGGGGTCGGCGTCGGTCGGCTCCGCGGCGACCAGAAAATCGATCGGCGCGATGTCGGTTCCCTGATGCAGCAACTGAAAGAACGCGTGCTGGCCGTTGGTGCCGGGCTCGCCGAAGAGGAAGGGGCCGGTCGCCATGTCGGCCGGCGCGCCGTCGCGCCGCACGGATTTTCCGTTCGATTCCATGTCGAGCTGCTGCAGGTAGGCGGGAAAGCGCGCGAGCCGCTGGTCGTAGGGAATGACGAGATGGGCGGGCTCGTTCCAGACGTTGCGGCGCCAGACGCCGAGCAGCGCCATGACGACGGGAATGTTCCGTTCCAGCGGTTCGGAGACAAAATGCCGATCGATGTCCTGCCCGCCGCGCAGGAATTCCTCGAAACCCTTCTCGCCAATGGCGATGACCAGCGACAGCCCGATGGCCGACCACATGGAATAGCGCCCGCCGACCCAATCCCAGAAGCCGAAGACGCGATCGGGCCGGATGCCGAATTCGGCGACCTTGTCGAGCCGCGTGGAGACGGCGGCGAAATGATCGGCCACCGCCGCCTCGCCGAGCGCATCGGCCAGCCAGCTGCGCGCCGAGGCGGCGTTGGCCATCGTCTCCTGCGTCGTGAACGTCTTGGACGAGACGATGAACAGGGTTTTGGCGGGATCGAGGCCCTTGAGCGTGTCGCCGAGATCGGCGCCGTCGACATTGGAGACGAAATGCATCCGCAGATGCGGCGCGCAATAGGGCGAAAGAGCGCGCACGGCCATCGCGGGGCCGAGATCGGAGCCGCCGATGCCGATGTTGACGATATCGGTCAGCGCATCGCCGCGCGCGCCGCGGATCGCGCCCGAGCGCACGGCTTCGGCGAAGGCGGCGACCTTGGCCCGCACCGCACGCACCTCCGGCATGACATCCTGCCCGTCCGCGTACATCGGGCCGCCATCGAGATTGCGCAGCGCCATGTGCAGCGCGGCGCGATGCTCGGTCACGTTGACTTTGTCGCCGGCAAACAGCGCCGCGCGGCGCTGCTCGACATTTGCGGCGCGGGCGAGCGCGACCAGCAGGTCCATCGTGCGCGCATTCGCCTTGTGCTTGGAGAAATCGAACAGGAAATCGTCGAGCCGCAGACTGAAGCGCGCGAAGCGGTCGGGATCGGCGGCGAAAAGATCGATCGTGCGCCCGCCGGCGAGTTCGTCGCGGTGGGCGGCGAGAGCGGCAAGCGCGGCGCGGACATCATGTCGGGGCATGGCGATTCCTGAATTCAAGACAAAACGGAGGCTGCGGGACTCGCGGGACTGGCGCGGTTCAATACCGCGCAAACATCATCGAACGCCAGTTTGCGGCTTTTCTTCGCCATCGCCCTCAGGCCGGGTCCGCAGCCTTCGGCTTGCGCTCCGACAGAAGGTTGGCGACAAGCAGAAAACAGATGCCCAGCGACGAGAGAAGCACGAGCGCGAGCTTGCGCCGGTCGCGCTCCGCCGCCAGGACGGACGCCTCCTGCGCGACGACGAGACGCCGCTCCTGCAGCTTGTGCTGGAGCGCGAGCGCGCGATCGAGAATATCCCGCTCGAAGGCGTTGAGCTTCTGGAAATTCTCAAAGGTCAGATCGGCGCGCGCGGCCTCGTTGAGCGTGCGATAGGCGTCGTTGACCGGCTTGAATTCGAACAGGCCGGCAATCGCCATTTCCGCCATGAGCGCGCGAAAGGGGAAGGCCTTGTCGAGCAAATTGAGCTGATAGAGCTTGGCCACCACGCCGCGCTGACGCGTCTCGTCGGCCGGATCGAGCGCAAACAGCGTGGAGCTCTGCACCTGCGCGTTGAAATACTGCACCTGCGTCTCGCGCAATATGGAGACGCGCGAGTCGATGCGGCGAATTTCGTCGTTCTTCGCGTCCACCGCGCCGGCGACTGAATCGACGTAGAAGAACTGGCCGGCGGCGCCGAGGAGCGAGAGCGCGAAGCCGATGACGATGGCCGCCACTTTCGGGCTCGGCGACTTCACCCAGCCAGGTCTGACAAGCGTTTCTTCCGGTTCCGACATGGCGCCCCCGTGCGCATGGTGGCCCGCCTGCGCATGACGGGCAAGTCGTCAGCGCGCCCGCAGAAAGGCGCCGAGGCGCTGGGATAGCGCCGCCGCGTCGGCAAGTTCGCATTCCCAGACGACGAGCGTGCGCCAGCCGAGCGCATCGAGTTCGGCGAGGTTCTTCGCGTCGCGCGCGACATTGCGTCCGATCTTGGCGCGCCAGTAGTCGGCGTTGGTCTTCGGCGCGCGCGCGCCGCGTTTGCAATCGTGGCCGTGCCAGAAACAGCCGTTGACGAAGATCGCCTTGCGCGCGCCGATGAAGGCGATATCGGGCCTGCCGGGCACATCCTTGCGATGCAGCCTGTAGCCCGGCGCAATCGGGCGAAGCAGCCGGCGCACCTTCATTTCCGCCGAGGTGTCGCGGCCGGGCACCGCGCGCATGATGGCGGAGCGGTCAGGCGGCGCGGTCTTGCCCGCGCGCTTCATTCGGCCGCCAGCAGCGGCGCCGCGCGAACGCCCGCGAGCGGCTCCAGCAGATGCTCGGCCAGAAAGCGCACGACCGGCGCCGCGACGCCGTCGCCGAGCAGATGGCAGGCCGCCGTGTAACCTTTCGGCAGCTTGTAATCTTCGGGCAGCCCCATCAGGCGCGCGGCTTCGCGACCCGACAGGAGGCGCGCGCGGACGGCGCCGTTTCCGATGACCAATATGGACTGGCGGCTCGATCCGCCGGCTGGCGTGCGCAGGCAGCCGGCGACGCCGTCGAACCGCACTTCGGCGCGCTGGATGCGGGCGCCGTCTTCATCGCGCCGCGTGCGGCGATAGAGTGCGCCGACCATCGTTCCGCCCGACCGGCGCGCCGCCTCGACGCGCGCGCGATGCAGCGGCGCCATGAGATCGAGAAGCCGCGCCGTCTTCTGCTTATCGAGCCATTCGACATCGCTCGGCTCCGGCTCGATCAGGTCGGCCAGCGCGGCATTGCGCAGCGGCGGCGCCGGCAGACGCCACCAGAGCCAATCGGCCGCAATATCCGGCGGCAGGCCGGCCTGCGCACGGATCAAGGCTGGCGAAGCCCACTCGACAGCCGGCGCGTCGTCGGCGCACGAGCGCGGCATGTCATAGGCGCGGTCGAGCGCGACGACGAACAGGCGCGGACGCGACTGCGGGATGAAATGCGCCGCGTCCATGGTGAGCGCGCCGAAACGATAGCCGAGATTCTGCAGCGCGCGGCACAGCGCGGCGAAGTCGGCGCCGCCGCGCGAGGTCAGCAGGCCGACGACATTTTCGAGCGCCAGAATTTTTGGCGCACGACCCTGCGCGCGCAACTCCGCGATCAGCGCCGCGAGACCAAAGAAGGCGCCGGACCGCGCGCCCTCCAGCCCCCTGCCCGCGCCGGCCAGCGACAGGTCCTGGCAGGGAAAGGAGGCCCAGGCCAGATCGGCATGGCCCGGCAGATCTCCGGTTGTCAGCTTGTGAATGTCGCCGAGGCGGAAATGGTCGCCGCCCCAATTATCGATATAGGCGCGCGCCTTGGCGGAATCGAAATCGTTGGCGAACAGGCAGCGCCAACCTGCGCCCAATCCGGCGCGCGCCATGCCGCCGCCGGCGAAGAATTCGTAGTAGGTCGGCCCGCCCATGCGATTCGCTTTCGACCCGAGGCTAGTCCGCGCGCCCGCGGAGGTCCACGCGGGGCTCAGCCATCGAGCCGCTTGCTGAGGAAAATGCGCTTCGCGCCCGGCGGGAAATCGGCGATGGCGCCGAAACGCGCAAAGCCGCGCTTCTCATAGAAGGCGGCGGCGCGCGGGTCGAACGTGTCGATATAAACGCCGACGCAGCCGCGTCGCCGCGCCTCCTGCTCGGCCGCCGCCAACAGGGCCGCGCCGAGACCCTGCCCGCGCCGCTCGCCCGCCGTCCAGAGGTTGCGCACGTAGAACCAGCGCCAGTGGGTCGCGCCATTGAGACCTGCGACAAGGTCGGCGCCGTCATAGGCGAAAACCGACAGCTGACTTTCGTCGCGCGGCCCGAATTCGGCCGCGACATGGGCGGCCAGCCGCGCGGCAATCTCCTGCGCGGGCGCCGATTCACCTTCCGTAACGACAACGAGGCGCGGAGCCTTTCGCGAGGTGCGATTCTCGTTCATAGCGACCGGGATGTTCTGGAAGTTGCTGCTCGCCGCACTCTGCCTGCCTGCCGTGCTCCCGTCCATCGCGCGGGCGGACGACGCCTGCCGCTCGCCTGCAACGATCGCCGACATGCCCGGCGCGACCGGCGCGCGCATCGCCGATTTCCGCACGGTCTTCCAATCCTGCCGGCGCGACGGCGCGACGAACCGCCTGGCGATCCGCGCGTTTTCGGCGGAGGGCCGCAAACTTCTGCTCACGGTCGATCCCGAAAGGCTGACGACGCAGATCGACGAAGCCGCGTGCTGGACATGCGCCGATACGAGCGACGAGGCGCAAAAGGATACGCGCTATCTGCGGGCGCTTGGCGCAGCCGGGCCACATCCTCTCACGACGGGCGCGATCTCGCGGAATGCAGGCCTCGCCCATGGCGTGGGCGCCGGCTCGTTCGTCACCGCCGACCTCTGCCCGAGCCACAGGCCGCTGGACCGCGCCTTTCTCGATCTGCTGGCGAAACGCGGGCCGCATACGCCGGTCGCCCTGTCGATCTCCGGCGGCTGGCTCGCCCATCACGGCGCCGATTTCGACTGGCTGCGCGACAGGGCGCGGTCGGGCGCGCTCGACATCACCTGGGTCGATCACACCTACAGCCATCCCTACGTCCCCGGCCTTGCGGATGCGCGGAACTACATGCTGCGGCCGGGCGCCGATCTGATGCGCGAAGTTTCCAGAACCGAGCAGCTTCTGATCGCGCGCGGCGCGACCCCTTCGGCCTTCTTCCGCTTTCCGGGGCTGGTCGCCGACGACAAGCTGATGGCGCAGTTGCGCGCGCTGCATCTGATCGCTCTCGGCGCCGACGCCTGGCTTGTGCTTTCGCCGCCGCCGCGGCCGGGCTCCATTGTCCTCGTCCACGCCAACGGCAACGAGCCGGCCGGGCTCAAACTGTTTTCGCGCCTGCTGGACAGGGGCGCCATTCCAACGCCGCTGCGGCCGATTGCAGAGGCGCCATAGCGGCCTTAGCGGCTACACGCGCATCGGCATCAGCACATAGAGCGCAGCCGCCCCGTCGCGATCCTGTATGATGGTCGGCGAGCCGGCGTCCGCCAGCCGGAACAGGGCCGTGTCGGAATCGAGCTGCTGGGTGATGTCGAGCAGGTAGCGGGCGTTGAAGCCGATATCGAGCGCGGTCGAATCGTAATCGACCTCCAGCTCCTCGATCGCCGTGCCGGCGTCGGGATTGGTGACGGAGAGGGTCAGCTTGCCGTCGCCGAGCGCCATTTTCACGGCGCGGCCGCGCTCCGAAGAAATGGTCGAGACACGGTCGACGGCGCGGGCGAAATCGGAACGCTCGACGGTCAGCCGCTTGTCATTGTTGGCGGGGATGACGCGGGCGTAATCGGGGAAAGTGCCGTCGATCAGTTTCGACGTCAGCACGACCGTGCCGAAATTGAAGCGGATCTTGCTGGACGACAATTCGATCGTCACGTCCGCGTCCATGTCCTCGATCAGCTTCTGCACTTCGCTGACCGCCTTTCGCGGCACGATGACGCCGGGCATGCCGGCCGAGCCGGCCGGCGCCGGAATTTCGACGCGCGCCAGCCGGTGACCGTCCGTCGCCACGCCGCGCAGCATGGCATGGCCGTCGACCTCTGTCGTATGCATGAAGATGCCGTTGAGGTAGTAGCGCGTCTCCTCGTTCGAGATCGCGAACTGGGTCTTCTCGATCAGCTTCTTCAGGTCGCCGGCGGCCAGCGTGAACTTGTGGGTCAATTCGCCGGCGGAAATGTCGGGAAAATCGCTTTCCGGCAGGCTTTGCAGCGTGAAGCGCGAGCGGCCGGATTTCAGAAGCAACTGCCCGCCGTCGCTCGCCCCGTCGAGCGAAACCTGCGCGCCGTCCGGCAGCTTGCGGACGATTTCGTAGAGCGTGTGAGCCGGCAGGGTCGTGCCGCCCTTCATGCCGACATCGGCGGCGACGGTTTCCGTCACTTCGAGGTCGAGGTCGGTCGCCTTGAGGAGAAGATTGCGGCCGTCGGCCTGCAGCAGGACGTTGGACAGGATCGGAATGGTCGTGCGGCGCTCCACCACGCGGTGAACATGCCCGAGCGACTTCAACAGGGCCGCTCTTTCCAGTGTGACTTTCATATTTCCGATCCCGACGCGTCCTGGCATTGCCGTCCCGCAGTGCGGGGCGCAGACTTTTGCAAGCCCGGCGCGCGGACGCAAGCGTTTCGCGGCGCCGCACGCGGCGCGGCGGCCAGTTATTCAGAGGATTCCGGGCGCGCCGGCTCAGACTTCCTGCCGCTGCTCAGAGCGGCGCTGACGTTCGCGCGGCTTCACGAGGTCCCAGCGGGTCTTGAAGACCGTGTCGCAGATGTTGGACGAGCCGAAACCGTCGGAATAGGACACGTTGCCGCGGCTGTGGTGCTCGGCGTGGGCCTTGCTCGAAATGCGGCTGGCGACGAAGCGCAGCAGCGGATTGCCGCTCTGCGCCAGCTTGACGCTGAAATCGTAACCGGAATGCTCGTAGAGCCCGCCGAACGCGCCCGCCGTCACGGCGAAAACGTGGAAAACAACGTCCGACCCCGCCGAGCCGATAGCCGTGATGGCGATCAGCGGCAGCAGATAGGGCGCGGCGATCTCCATCAGGAAATCGGCGGGACTCATGAAGCAGGCGCTGATCGAGCGGCTGGCGGTGGTGGAATGATGCACGGAATGGCCGAGCGTGCGCATCAGCATCGGGCGGTGCAAAATCCAGGCGTGCGAGACGTATTGCACGAGATCATGGCCGATGGTCATGCCGATCAGGCCGACGACGAACATGAGCGGCGTGATGTGCGCCGCGCCGACGAAGGCGAGGCCCGCCTTTTCGACGAGGAACATCGCCGGCAGCAGGATGAAGACCTGGTTGACCAGCACGCGCGGGAGAACCTGCGCGTAGGTCCAGGCGTCGACCGGGCGCACCTTGTAGTCGGAGAGGCGGCCGGTGCGGTCGAGCCATTCGAACCAGAGGCCGATGCCGTGGTAGGCGACCATCTGCACGATCCAGATGAAGACCGACAGAGGCAGCCAGGCGGGGAGGTCTTGGGCTGTCATGCGGCGTTTCTGACGCAGTGCGGGATAAACCGCAAGCGATATGGATCAAACAGCCGCGCCGGCAAGGTCAGAAGCCGGAAATGCGCCGGGCCTCGTCGATATCCTCCAGAAACAAGCGCCATTCCGCCTTCTTGGCGTCACGATCGGGCAGGCGCAGCAGATAGGAGGGGTGCACGGTCGCGCGCATGGGCGCGCCGCCGGGCGCCTCCAGCGTCTGGTTGCGGACGTCGCGCAGCGGCGTCGCGCGGCCGAGCAGTGCAGTCGCGGCGGTCGCGCCGAGCGCCACCACGAGCCTGGGCTTCACCAGCTCCAGTTCGCGATGGAGCCACGGATTGCAGGCCGCGATCTCGCGCGCGCCAGGCTTCTTGTGGATGCGCTTCTTGCCGCGCGGCTCGAACTTGAAGTGCTTGACGGCATTGGTGACGAAGACTTTCTCGCGCTCGATCTCCAGCCGCTCCAGCGCCGCCGCAAAGACCTTGCCGGCCGGACCGACGAAGGGGCGGCCCTGGATGTCTTCCTCATCGCCCGGCTGCTCGCCGACAAACATGAGCGTAGCGCCGCGCGGCCCCTCGCCCGGCACGGCCTGCGTGGCGAAGCGGCAGAGGTCGCAAGCCGTGCAGGTCTTGATGGAGGCTGAGAGCTGCGCGAGATCGTCGGCCTGCGCCGCCGCGCCGGACGCGGCGCTGTCGGCGGGCTGGTAGGTCGCCGTGCGGCGCGCCTGCGTCGGCGC
>JASGFP010000100.1:0-14894 GCA_047605445.1 Rhodoblastus sp. | reverse complement strand
CGCTCGCCGACACGATCAAGGGCTTCAAGGGCCTGGTCGAAGGCAAGTACGACCATCTGCCGGAAGCCGCCTTCTACATGGTCGGCACGATCGAGCAGGCCGTCGAGAAGGCGCAGAAGCTCGCCGCGGAAGCGGCCTAACCGGACCGCGAGCCTTCAGGCTCGCTTTGCGTGACCCTGCTGCGGGCCTGAAGGCCCGCGGTCCAGACTGGATCAAGGCTCGGATCGAATCATGGCCGCCTTTCACTTCGAACTCGTTTCGCCCGAACAGCTCCTGTTCTCCGGCGAAGTCGACTCGGTCGTCATCCCCGGCGCCGAAGGCCAGATGACGATCCTTAGGGATCATGCGCCGGTCATGACGGCGCTGAAGCCGGGCGTGGTCGAAGTCGCCGAAAGCGCCACCAAGACCAATCGCATTTTCGTGCGCGGCGGTTTCGCCGACGTCAGCCCCACGGGCCTCACGATCCTTGCCGAAGTCGCGGCGCCGCTCGACCAACTCGACGCCGCCAAGATCGCGCAGGAAATCAAGAACGCGCAGGAAGACCTGGCCGACGCCGCCAGTGAAGAAGCCAAGCGCGCGGCGGGCGAGAAGCTCGACCAGCTCAACGAATTGAAGGCCGCGCTGGGGCTGTGAACGGACCGCGAGCCTTCAGGCTCGCTGCTCCCCGTTTCCGTCATTTTCCCGAAGACCTGCGAGCCTGAAGGCTCGCCGTGCGGCGCGCTGTTTCACACCAGCGCAGCGACCGCTTCCGCGATCACGCGTTCTTCATCCGCCTTCACAATCCAGCATTCGACGCCCGCGCCATCCGGCGAAATTCGGGCATCGTTGCGCGCATTGCGCGTCTCGTCCACGCTCGCGCCGAGCAGCGCGAGATGGGCGGCAATCTTCGCGCGGATCGCGGGCGCGTGCTCGCCGATGCCGCCGGTGAAGACGATGGCGTCGAGACCGCCGAGCGAAACGGCAAGCCCGGCGCCGACCACCGCCGCGCGGCGGCAGAACATGTCTATCGCGCGCGCGGCGCTCGCCTCGTTCGAGTCGAGCAGCGTCTTCATGTCGGCCGTCAGGCCGGAGACGCCGCGCAGGCCGGAGCGTGTGTAGAAGAGATCGTTCAGCTCCTTCAGCGTCGCGCCCTGGCCGACGAGATGCAGAACCACGCCCGCGTCGAGCGCGCCGGGCCGCGTCGCCATCATCAGGCCGTCGATGGTGGAAAAACCCATGGATGTGTCGTGCGAGCGCCCGTCGAGAATGGCGCAGGCGCTGGAGCCCGCGCCGAGGTGGAAGGCGAGCATGCGTTTGGGAGCCGCGCCGCGCAGCCGTGCGATTTCCTGCGCGAGCCAGGTATAGGACAGGCCGTGAAAGCCGTAGCGCTCGATTCCCTCGTCGAAGAAATTTTCCGGCAGCGGCAGCCGGCGGTGCAGTTCGGGTTGCGTGCGGTGGAAGGACGTGTCGAAACAGGCGACCTGCGGCAGGCCGGGCCGCAATTGCGCGACAGCGCGCACGCCCATGAGATTGTGCGGCTGGTGCAGCGGCGCGAGCGGCGCCAGCGCGGCCATGCCGGAGAGGATTTCCGCGTCGATTGTCACAGGCGCGAAAAATGCGCGCCCGCCATGCACGATCCGATGACCGACGGCCTCGAGCGCGCCGTCCTCCCGCTCGGCGGCGTCGAGTACGCCGGCGACGAGAGCGAGGTCGTCGCCGCCGATCGCGTCGCCCGGCGAAAGCCCGGCGGCGCGCGCGCACTGGCCGCGCGACAGCTCCTGCGCGCCTCGCTGCGTTTGGGCGAAGGTTGCGAATTTGACGCTCGAGGAACCGACGTTCAGGACAAGAATCGACATGCGCGCCTCAGCCGCAACGACAAGCGGGGCTTGTATATAGCCCAACTGGTGGCACACTAACGAAATCCAGTTCGAACCCAAGCGCCACACAACGCCGGGAGACACGCATGGCCGCCGCAACGCCGAACCTCGATCATCACTGGCTGCCGTTCACGCCCAACCGCGATTTCCATGACGAGCCCAAGCTCTTTTCGCGCGCCGAAGGCGTCCATTATTACACGCCCGATGGCCGCGCCGTGCTCGACGGCTGCTCGGGCCTGTTCACCTCGCCGATCGGCCACGGCCGCAAGGACATTGCGGAAGCCGTCTACAAGCAGCTGATCGAGCTCGATTTCGTGTCGAGCTTCCAGCGTTCGCACCCCAAGGCTTTCGAGGCGGCCGAGCGCGTGGCGCGGCTGACGCCAGACGGCATCGACAAGGTGTTCTTCTCCAATTCGGGATCGGAAGCCGTCGACACCGCGATGAAGATCGCGATGGCCTATCATCGCGCGCGCGGGCAGTCGTCGCGCACGATCTTCGTGTCGCGCGAGCGCGCCTATCACGGCGTCGGTTTCGGCGGCGTCGCGCTGTCGGGGTTGGTCAACAACAGGCGCACGTTCGGGCCGGGTCTGCCGAACGCCGTGCACATGCGCCATACGCACGGGTCTGAGCGTTTCCACATGGGCGAGCCCGAGACGGGCGCCGATCTCGCCGATGATCTCGCGCGCATCGTGCAATTGCATGGCGCGGAAAATATCGCGGCCTGTTTCGTCGAACCGATCGCGGGATCGACCGGCGTGCTCGTGCCGCCGAAGGGTTATCTGAAAAAATTGCGCGAGATCTGTTCGGCCAACGGCATTCTTCTGGTGTTCGACGAGGTCATCACCGGCTTCGGCCGCACTGGCAAGGCCTTCGCGTCGCAATCGTTCGGCGTGAAGCCCGACATCATCACGATGGCCAAGGCGATCACCAACGGCGTGCAGCCGATGTCGGCGGTGGCGGTCGACAATTCCGTCTACAAGACCATCGTGGAGGATTCGCCCAATCCGCGCGCGGCCAATGAGTTTTTCCATGGCTACACATGGTCGGCGCATCCGGCCGCCTGCGCGGCGGCGATCGCGACCATCGACATCTACGAGAACGAACGCCTGTTCGAGCGCGCGAACCAGATGTCGGCCTATTTCCTCGAGGGCCTGTTCTCGCTGAAGGACATTCCCATCGTCACCGACATCCGCGGCTATGGCATGGCCGGCGGCATCGACGTCGCGCCGACGCAAGTTCCCGGCGAACGCGGGCACATCCTGCAGAAGAAGCTCTACGACAACGGCCTGCACATCAAGACGACCGGCGACACCGGCATTTTCGCGCCGCCCTTCGTGATGACGACCGATCACATCGACCAGATGATCGACGTGTCGCGAAAGACGCTGCAAGCGCTGTGACGGAAGCGCGGCGCGGACAAGCGGCGTCGCGTCTATGCAAACGTTTCCGCCATTCTCTCGGCGGCGTCTTCGAGAAGCGGTTTGCGTTCGACGAGCCTGGCGAGGCTGATGCGCGCCGCGGGCGCGTGACAGGCGACGGCGGCGACGACCCGGCCCTTCGCGTCGCGCACGGGCACGGCGACCGCAATCAGGCCTGCGAGGAATTCTTCGTTGTCGGTGCTGTAGCCGAGCCTGTCGATCTTTTCGAGATCGCGCAGCAGCGCCCTCGCCGTGACGAGCGTCTTAGGCGCATTGCGCGTCAGCGTGAGCGCCGCGAGCAGGCGATCGCGTGCGGCTTCGGGCATATGCGCGAGAAACAGTTTGCCGCTCGCCGTGCAATGGATCGGCACACGCGATCCGGGCTCCAGCGCCATGCGCAAAGGCCATTTCGTTTCCACGCGATCGAGATAGAGCACTTCGCCGCGCGACGGGCAGGTGAGGTTGCAGGTTTCGCCGATCGCCTCCACCAGTTCCGAAAGCACCGTGCGGCGCGCGTTGGCGGGGCCTGCGGCGCGCACGATCTCCAGACCGAGACGCATCAGGCGCGGACCGACGGTGAAGCGGCGCGGATCGGCGTCGCGCATCAGGTAGCCCTGTTCCTGCAACCGGCCACACAGGCGGAACGCGGTGGCCGCCGGCAGGCCGCACATCGCCTCCAGTTCCTTCAGCGTCGCCGGGCGGCCGGCGGAGGCGGCGGCCTCGAGCAGGGCGAGCGCGCGTTCGGTCGCCGGCCGCTGCTTGCCGCCCGCCGCGCTGCGCTGCGGGTCTTTCTTTCCGCGCCTTTTCTGTCCGCCGGTCTTAAGCGAGGTCATCGTATGTATGCCGGAGATTTCGTTTAACGGAATAAAATATTTCAGATATGAGTTGACCGCAATCTGGAACAATGGCTCATTTTCAGAAAACAAATATTCAGAATGACCGCCCCGGGAGGCGACGTTGGCGACGCGAGAGCAAATCGCGGATTTCGTTGTGGTCGGCGCAGGTTCGTCCGGCTGCGCCGTGGCCGCGCGTCTGTCGGAGAACGGAAAGCATCGTGTGGCGCTGCTGGAAGCAGGGCCCCGAGACACCAATCCGTGGATCCATCTGCCGATCGGCTATGGCAAGACGATGTGGGACAAGAGGGTCAACTGGGCCTTTTCCACCGAACCCGAGCCGGCCATGCACGGGCGCCGCATCTATTGGCCGCGCGGCAAGACGCTCGGCGGCTCGTCTTCGATCAACGGGCTGATCGCGATCCGCGGGCAGCAGGAAGACTACGACAATTGGGAGCGGCTCGGCGCACACGGCTGGTCGTGGGCGAACGTGCTGCCCTACTTTCGCAAGATCGAGAGCAATGCGGATTTCGCCGACGATCAGCTGCACGGCGCGCACGGGCCGGTGAGCGTCAGTTCGATCGGCGCGAAACACGAATTGATCGAGGCGACGATCGCGGCGGCCGAAAAGCTCGGCGTGCCCGCCAATCCCGATTTCAACGGCGCGCGGCAGGAAGGCGTCGGCTATTACCAGCTTACCACGCGCAACGGCTTGCGCACGAGCGCGGCGAAGGCCTATCTGAAGCCCGCGCGCGGCCGCGCCAATCTCGATGTCATTACGGATGCGCAGGCGACCGGGATCATTTTCGAGAACGGTCGCGCGGCAGGCGTGCGCTTCCGGCGCGGCGGCGTGGACGAGGAAATTCGGGCGTCGCGCGGCGTGATATTGTCCGCCGGCGCGCTGCAATCGCCGCAGCTCATGATGCTGTCGGGCATCGGTCCCGCCGACCATCTGCGCGCACATGGCGTCGATGTGCGCGTCGACCGGCCCGCGGTCGGCCGCAACTTGCAGGATCATCTGCAGTTCCGGCTGATCTATCGATGCACCAAGCCGATCACCACCAACGATGAATTGCGCAGCCTGTTCGGCCGGATGCGCATCGGCCTGCAATGGTTCTTTTTGCGCAGCGGGCCGCTCGCCATCGGCATCAATCAGGGCGGCCTGTTCACGCGCGTCATGCCAGGCGCGACGACACCCGACATCCAGTTCCATATCGCCACGCTCAGCGCCGACATGGCGGGCGCCAAGCCGCATCCCTTCTCCGGCTTCACGCTGTCGGTCTGCCAGCTCAGGCCCGAGAGCCGCGGGCATATCGAGCTCGCCTCCGCCGATCCGCTGGCCGCGCCGAGAATGTTCGCCAACTATCTCGACGCCGCGACAGACCGCGAATGCGCGGTGCGGGCGATTTCCTTCGCGCGCAGGCTCGCGCAGACCGAACCGCTGAAAGGGCTCGTGGCGGAAGAGATCAAGCCCGGTCCCGCGGCGAAAACCGATGCCGATATTCTCGACTTTGCGCGCGCGAATGGCGCGACTATCTTCCATCCCTCGGGCACCTGCCGGATGGGCGACGATGACGAAGCTGTCGTCGATCCGCGCCTCAAGGCGCGCGGCGTCGACGGGTTGTGGATCGCCGATTGCTCGGTGATGCCGCGCCTCGTCTCAGGCAACACGAATCTGCCGGCGATCATGATCGGCGAGAGAGCGGCGGAAATGATTCTCGCCGACGCGACCGGCGGCTGACGGCGCGGACACAAGGGGACAGGGAGGGGAACATGGCTCAAGCATCAAGGGACGACGTCCGTCGCGTCGTAGCGGCCTCGGTCATCGGGGCGACGATCGAATGGTATGATTTCTTCCTCTACGGCGCTGTCGCGGGCCTGGTCTTCAACAAGCTCTACTTTCCCGCCAACGATCCGTTCGTTTCCACGCTGCTGGCCTATACGACCTTCGCCATCGGCTTCCTCGCACGCCCGCTCGGCGGCCTGATCTTCGGCCATCTCGGAGATCGTATCGGCCGCAAGAGCGTACTCGTCGCCACGCTGCTGATCATGGGCGTCGCCACCGTGCTGATCGGCCTGCTGCCGACCTATGCGCAGATCGGCATGGCGGCGCCGGTGCTGCTCGTGCTGTTGCGGATTTTGCAGGGCATCGGGCTCGGCGGCGAATGGGGTGGCGCCGTGCTGATGGCTTACGAATACGCCGACGAAAAAGAAAAGGGCTATTACGCGAGCCTGCCGCAGGTAGGCCTTGCCATCGGCCTGTGCCTGTCGTCCGGCGTCGTCGCGCTGCTGGCCTCATTGCCGGATGCGGACTTTCTCGCCTGGGGCTGGCGCGTCGCCTTCATCGCCTCGATCCTGCTGGTGATCGTGGGCCTCTACATCCGTCTCAAGATCATCGAGACGCCGGAATTCCAGGCGGTGAAGGAGAGCAACGCCGTCGCAAAAATGCCCTTCGTGGAGATGATCAAGGGCTATCCGATCAACATCCTGCTCGGCATGGGCGCGCGCTATATCGACGGCGTGTTCTTCAACGTCTTCGCGGTCTTCTCCATCGCCTATCTCACGCAGATGGCCCCGGTGAAAGTGTCGCGTCCGACCGCGCTTTGGGCGGTGGCGGCCGCGGCGCTCGTGATGGTGGTGGCGATCCCCGTGTTCGGCAAGCTCAGCGACAAGCTCGGCCGGCCGAAGACCTACGCCATCGGTTCGGCGCTGCTCGCCATCGTCGCCTATCCCGCCTTCTGGCTGATGGCGACGGGCAATCCGGTGCTGATCTTCGCATCCATGATCGTCGCCTTCGGCATCCTTTACGCGATCTGCTACGGCCCGGAGGCCGCGCTGTTCGCCGATCTCTTCGATCCGCGCGTGCGCTATTCCGGCATTTCCTTCGTGTATCAATTCTCAGGCATATTCGCATCAGGCATCACGCCGATCATCGCGACCTACCTGCTGGAGGCGAACGGCAAGCAGCCGTGGTATCTGGTTGGCTATGTCGTATTCGCGGCGCTCGTCAGCATGGCAAGCGCGCTGGCGATCGGCGCGCGCAAGGGCCGGGCCGGCTGAGGGACGTATCAGCAGGCATATTCCCCTCCCCCTTGTGGGGAGGGGTTAGGGGAGAGGGTCGCGCAATCTTGCGAGATTGCCGGCTCTGGCAAGTCGTCAATGTCGAAAGATTGCGCGACCCCCCTCCCCGCCCTCCCCCACAAGGGGGGAGAGTTCGTGACGACGATCGCTGTTGCGGCGGAAGATATTGGTGACACAAAGACCGAGGACCGAAAAATGAAAATGACGACCGAGGAAGCCTTCGTGAAAGTGCTGCAGATGCACGGGATCGAACATGCGTTCGGCATCATCGGTTCGGCCTTCATGCCGATCTCCGATCTCTTTCCCAAGGCGGGCATCACCTTCTGGGACTGCGCGCACGAGGGCAATGGCGCGATCATCGCCGACGGCTATACGCGCACGACGGGCAAGATGGCGATGTGCATCGCGCAGAACGGTCCGGGCATCACCAATTTCGTGACGTCGGTGAAGACCGCCTACTGGAACCACACGCCGATGCTGCTGGTGACGCCGCAGGCCGCCAACAAGACGATCGGGCAGGGCGGCTTCCAGGAAGTCGAGCAGATGGCCATGTTCCGCGACTGCGTCTGCTATCAGGAAGAGGTGCGCGATCCCTCGCGCATCGCCGAAACGCTCAACCGGGTGATCCTCAAGGCGCATCGGCTGTCGGCGCCGGCGCAGATCAACGTGCCGCGCGATTTCTGGACGCAGGTGATCGACATCAATCTGCCCACGCCGATCGAATTCGAGCGCCCGGCAGGCGGCGCCAAGGCGATCGCGGAAGCCGCCAAGCTGCTGTCTGACGCCTCGTTTCCCGTGATCCTTTCCGGCGCCGGCGTGGTGATCGGCGAAGCCATTCCCGATTGTGCGGCGCTCGCCGAACGCCTGTCGGCTCCGGTGTGCTCGGGCTATCAGCACAACGATTCGTTCCCCGGCTCGCATCCGCTGGCCTGTGGCCCGCTCGGCTACAACGGCTCGAAAGCGGCGATGGAATTGATCTCCAAGGCCGACGTCGTTCTGGCGCTCGGCACGCGACTCAATCCGTTCTCGACGCTGCCGGGCTACGGGATCGACTACTGGCCGAAGGACGCCAAGATCATCCAGGTCGACATCAATCCCGACCGCATCGGGCTCACCAAGCCGGTGAGCGTGGCGATCTGCGGCGACGCCAAGCAGGTCGCGCAGCAGATTCTCGCGCAACTCTCGCCGTCGGCTGGCGACAAGGGCCGCGACGAACGCAAGGCGCTGATCCACACGACCAAGTCGGCGTGGCTGCAGCAGTTGTCGGGCATGGATCACGAGGACGACGATCCTGGAACGTCGTGGAACGACCGCGCCCGCAAGCGCGATCCCGAACGGCTGTCGCCGCGTCAGGCGTGGCGCGCCATTCAAGCCGGCTTGCCACGCGATGCCATCATCTCCTCCGATATCGGCAATAATTGCGCAATCGGCAACGCCTATCCGACCTTCGAACAGGGCCGCAAATATCTCGCGCCCGGCCTGTTCGGCCCCTGCGGCTACGGATTTCCGTCGATCATCGGCGCGAAGATCGGCAATCCTGATACGCCCGTGGTGGGCTTCGCCGGCGACGGCGCCTTCGGCATCAGCATGAGCGAGATGTCGTCGATCGGTCGCGAGGAATGGCCGGCGATCACGATGGTGGTGTTCCGCAACTACCAGTGGGGCGCGGAGAAGCGCAATTCGACGTTGTGGTACGACGACAATTTCGTCGGCACCGAGCTCGATCCGCATCTGTCCTACGCGCGCGTGGCCGAGGCTTGCGGGCTGAAGGGCGTGACAGCAAAAACGCAGCAGCAGCTGACGGAGGCCATCGCCAAATCCTGCGAGGAGCAGAAGAATGGCGTGACGACCTTCATCGAAATCATCCTCAATCAGGAACTCGGCGAGCCGTTCCGCCGCGATGCGATGAAGAAGCCGGTGTCGGTGGCGGGCATCTCGCGCGAGGACATGCGGCCGCAGAAGCCGGGACGCTGATCCGCCGGTGTCGCGCCCGGGCATGGTCTGCCATGAACGGCGCAGCCTTCTCCTCGGCTGCGCCCGCGCTATAATTTCGGCAATCCCCAGATGTGCGGGCGTTCCCGTCGTGACGCCCCTTCCGCGAGATCGCCGATGAACGCGCCATTCTCAGAAATTCCCGAATTCTCCATCGGCAAGCCGGTGCGGCGATCCGAAGACCCGGCGCTGGTGCAGGGTCGGGGCCGCTATTCCGACGACATATTCGTGGAGGGGCAGGCCTATGGCGTCGTCGTGCGCAGCCGCCACGCGCATGGAATCATAAATTCCATCGATGCAGATGAGGCGCGCGCAATGCCCGGCGTGCTGGCGATCTATACGGGCGCCGATCTTGCCGGCTATACCGCGTCGCGTAGCCCGTTTCCGCTGAAGAGCGACGACGGTTCGCCGATGCGCGGCAACGGCACGATGTTCTTTGCGGAAAACAAGGCGCGCTACGTCGGCGATCCTATTGCGCTCGTCGTCGCGGAAAGCGAAATCGAGGCGCGCGAAGCCGCCGAAGCGGTCGTAGTCGATATCGAACCGCTGCCCGCGGTGGTCGATGCGCAGGCGGCCACAGCGCCGGGCGCGGCGCAGATCTACGAGGATACGCCGAACAATATCGTGCTCGACCATACGCTCGGCGACATGGCCAGGGCGGAAGCGATCATCGCCGGCGCGGCGCATGTCGCGCGGCTGCGGATCGTCGACAATCGCGTGATTGTCTCGGCGATGGAGCCGCGCGCCGCGCTCTTCGACTACGATGCGGCCAACGAGCGTTTCACCGCGCACATGCAGACGCAGGGCGTCTACGGCATGCGCAACGGCCTTGCCGCCGCCATGGGCGTGGCGCCGGAGAAGATGCATGTGCTGACGGGGCAGGTCGGCGGCTCCTTCGGCATGAAGGGCTCGGTCTTCCCAGAATATATCGCGCTGCTGCACGCGGCTCGCGATCTGGGGCGGCCGATCAAATTCACGGAAATGCGTTCGGAGAGTTTTGTCAGCGATCATCACGGCCGCGATCACGACGTCGATGCCGAACTCGCGCTCGACGCGGACGGAAACATTCTCGCGCTGCGCATGACGGGCTACGCCAATCTCGGCGCCTATATGACGCCCTATGGCGTGCTGATCGGCGCGATCAACATTCATCGCAACGCGCAGAGCGTCTATCGCACGCCTGTCATGGCGACGAACATCAAATGCGTACTGACCAACACGCCGCCGATCGGCGCCTATCGCGGCGCCGGGCGGCCGGAAGGCAATTACGTCATGGAGCGGATGATCGAGGAAGCCGCGCGCGTCAGCGGCGTCGATTCGATCGCGCTGCGCAAGCGCAATCACATCCGCGCCGACGAATTGCCCTTTACGACGGGCACGGGCTCGATCTACGACAGCGGCGATTTCACAGCGTTGCTCGACGCCGCGCTGGAGGCAGCCGATTACGCCGGGTTTGCGGCGCGCAGGTCCGAAAGCGCAGCGCGCGGAAAATTGCGCGGCATCGGCGTCGGGCAATATCTGGAAATCACCGCGCCGCCGACCAACGAACTCGGCGAGATCATCTTTGACGATGACGGCGGCGTGACCATGCGCACCGGGACGCTCGATTTCGGGCAGGGCCATGCGACGACCTTCGCGCAGGTGCTGGTCAGCAAGCTCGGGCTGCCGTTCGACAAGATACGGCTGGTGCAGGGCGACAGCGACCAGATCAGCATCGGCGGCGGCACGGGCGGCTCGAAATCGACGATGGCGTCGGGCTCGGCCTTCATCGAGGCAAGCGATCAGGTGATCGAGATCGGCAAGCGCGCCGCCTCGCATCTGCTGGAGGCGGCTGTCGCCGACATCGAGTTTTCGCGCGGCGCCTTCGCGGTGGCGGGTACGGACCGCTCCATCGGCGTGATCGAACTGGCGCAGCGCCTGCGTATGGCGACGAACCTGCCGGAGGATTGCCCGAAGTCGCTCGACGTGAAGCATGTTCACAAGGCTTCGCCGTCCGCCTATCCGAACGGCTGCCATGTCGCAGAGGTCGAGGTCGATCCCGACACAGGCGTCGTGGCGGTCGTGCGCTACACGCTGATGAACGATTTCGGCGTGGTGGTGAATCCGATGATCGTGGAGGGCCAGGGCCACGGCGGCGTGATGCAGGCGATTGGACAGGCGCTGATGGAGCGCGTGGTGTTCGACAGCGAGGGCCAGATCCTCACCGGCTCCTTCACAGACTACGCCATGCCGCGCGCCGAGGAGGCGCCGCCCTTCGCCGTGCATAACCGGCCGACGATCACGAAAACCAATCCGCTCGGCGCCAAGGGCTGCGGCGAGGCCGGCTGCGCGGGTGGGCTGACGTCCGTGATGAATGCGCTGGTGGATGCGCTGAAGGAACGCGGCGTCACGCATGTCAACATGCCCGCGACGCCGGAAGTGGTGTGGCGGCTGGCGAACGGGATGTAAGATGTGTTGAAGAGGCGCGGTTTTGAAGCCGCGCCTCCCTGTTTCCTCAGTTACGCAGCAGGCGGGATCAAGGGGTACTTGTACCCGCTCTTGATTTCGCTGATCCGTCCAGGGTTGACGTCGTAGTCAGCAGCGATCCGGTTCAAGAACTCACCCGCAAGGATGCGCTTCTTGATGATCGGAACGTCACGAGGGTCGACGCGTTTGGAAGGGCGGCGAACGCTACCCGAGGTTCTACTAGCCATGGTTGATCTCCATAGTTCGGCTAGTTGCACGAAACCGCCTTGAACAGTGGAGTCACTTCAGCATATGATTCATGCGTGGTTGATCTCCACCGTGGTCCGCGACGATTCCAAACGATGCGGTCCTCGTTCTCTTCAAACGCCCTAGAGTTGCCGCTCTAGGGCGTTCGTTTTTGAGAACGATCTTTTGCATCGTCGGGTGATTCTAGCAGTCTCGTCAATAGAGTGACAAAGGTTTCCCGTTGGAAATCAAGATCATAGAGATATAACAATATCTTTATGCCGGCATTCGTCGAAGCTTGGTCGGTAGCGGGCGGCAGACCTCTTTCAGCTTCGCTACACTCCTTCGCAGTATTGCTGTAAGAGCCCCGCCATGACCGCTCTTTCCGCCTCTCCGGCGCCGGACGCCCCCGCGCCGGCCAAGCCCTCGCTGCTCGGCCTGACGCGCGCGCAGCTTGCCGAACAGCTCCAGTCGCTCGACCTGCCCGAGCGCGAAATCCGCATGCGCGTCAACCAGTTGTGGAACTGGATCTATTTCCACGGCGTGCGCGATTTCGACGCCATGCTGAACGTGTCCAAAGTTCTGCGGGCGCGGCTGGCGGAGGAATTCACGCTCGCGCGACCGGAAGTCGTCAGCGAGCAGGTTTCAACCGATGGCACGCGCAAGTGGCTGATCCGCATGCCGCCGGTGGACGCCAAGGACAAGGGCGCGGAGATCGAGTGCGTCTACATCCCGGAGGCCGACCGCGGCACGCTATGCGTGTCGAGCCAGGTCGGCTGCACGCTCACCTGCACCTTCTGCCATACCGGCACACAGAGGCTCGTGCGCAATCTGACGACGCAGGAAATCGTTTCACAGTTGGTCGTCGCGCGTGAGAAACTCGGCGACTTTCCGGGTCTGACGCCGCCGGACGACGGCATCGTGCCGACAGGCGAGGGTGTGCGCGCGGTCTCCAACATCGTCTTCATGGGCATGGGCGAGCCGCTCTACAATCTCGACAATGTCTGCGATGCGCTCGCCATCATGTCGGACGGCGACGGGCTGTCGCTGTCGAAGCGACGCATCACGGTCTCGACGTCGGGCGTCGTTCCGCAGATCGGCGAACTGGGCGAACGTTCGGGCGCCATGCTGGCGATTTCGCTGCATGCCGTGCGCGACGAATTGCGCGACAGGCTCGTGCCGCTCAACAAGAAATACGACATCGCCGAACTCTTGCAGGCCTGCCGCGACTATCCCGGCGCCTCGAATGCGCGGCGCATTACCTTCGAATACGTCATGCTCAAGGGCGTCAACGATTCCGACGCCGATGCGCGGGAACTGGTGCGGTTGCTCAAGGGCATTCCGGCCAAGATCAATCTCATTCCGTTCAATCCGTGGCCCGGCGCGCCTTACGAATGCTCAGACTGGGGACGCATCGAGAAATTCTCCGACATCGTCTTCAACGCAGGCTATGCGAGCCCGGTGCGAACGCCGCGCGGTCGCGACATTCTGGCGGCCTGCGGGCAGCTGAAGAGCGAGACCGAGAAGTTGCGGGCGCGGGCAAGGCTGGCGGCGGAGTAAATTGCCATTCCCGCGAAAGCGGGAACCCAGAGCCGCTTGGCGTGCGCCTCGGCGTTGACCGGAGGAGTCCCGATTGGACCTCGCGGCCGTCGGGAACCCGCGTTCATCCCCGCCGCATCACGCGCCCCGCGCCGAACGCCGCAAGCGCGGTCAGGGCGGCCGAGATGAGGATGTTCGCATTCGCCAGCGAGAAGCCGAGGATGCGCAGCGAGACCTCGTCGCAGCGCACGACCTTGGTCTGCTGCAACTGCTTCATGAAGTCCGCGGCATTGCCGGCGCCCTGATAGGCCCCTGTGCAATCGGCGGGGCCGGGCCACCATTTGAATTCCACGCCCGAATGATAGGCGGCCAGCGCGGCGTTCGCCGCAAACGCCAGCGCAATCAGCGCAAATAGAAAGCGCGCGCCGCGCGCGTTGACGGGGGTCGCGAACCATGCGCCGAGCGCCAGCGGCAGGGCGAGATAGTAGGCGTAGCGCTGCTTGAGGCAGAGTTCGCACGGCAGATAGCCGAGCCATTGCGAGACCCATGCGCCGGCGAGGGTCGCGGCGGCGACGGCGAATATGACAAGCGCGATGGTTCGCGCGTCGAGCCGCTGAAACATCAGCACGCGCCTCCGCCGCCCATTTTCGAAACGACCCAGAAGCCGAAGACGATCATGGCGAGGATCAAGATCATGAAGGTGGCGAAATGACGGTCGAGCGCCTTCTTGATGGGGTCGCCGAAGCGGTTGAGGATGCCCGCCAGAATGAAGAAGCGGGCGCCGCGCGTGATCAGCGACAGCAGGATGAACAGCGCGATATTGTAGCCCGCGAAGCCCGAGACGATGGTGACGAGCTTGTAGGGGATCGGCGTCAGGCCCTTCAGCAGGATGATCAACCAGCCGTATTTGTCGTAGCAGGCGCGCAGCACCAGCGCCTTCTCGTCGTAGCCGTAGAAATGGATGAGCCACTTGCCGACAGATTCGTAGAGCGCCGAACCGATGATGTAGCCGAGCACGCCGCCAGCGACCGAGGCGAGGGTGCAGAGGCCCGCATAGAACCAGGCGCGTTGCGGCCGCGCGAGCGACATGGGCACGAGGATGAGATCGGGCGGCAGCGGGAAGAACGAGCTTTCGGCGAAGGCGATGACGCCCAGCGCCCATGTCGCGCGCGGCGATTCGGCGAGCGAGAGCGTCCATTGGTAGAGTTTCTTGAACATCTGGCCTGCGGCTCGGGGTCCGGGGGCGCAACGGCGCCAGGGCGGGAAGGACGCTGACTACTAAGCCGCGCGGCGGGCGGCCGGCGAAGCGGCAGGCTGCGCGACTCGCCCGCGGAAATAGCATTCTGCGGCCGTTCAGGCCAGTTTGTCCGCACGGTTGACGGGCGCCCGCGCGCAGTTATGATCCGCGCGCTTTCCGGCCCACCGGAATGGCCCCTGTGGCGGAATTGGTAGACGCGCTCGACTCAAAATCGAGTTCCGCAAGG
>JASGFP010000099.1:0-14904 GCA_047605445.1 Rhodoblastus sp. | reverse complement strand
CTGCCGCGCCGCCGACAGCGCCCGTCGCCTGACGCACGGCGCCGGGCAGCGCGTTCGGCAGGCTCGCCAGCATCGGCAACGGCAGCAGCGCATCGGCGCGGATCTGCGGTAGCGACGAGGTCGGCACGACGCGCGCGCTGGCGCGCCCCGACAGGATCGAGAATCCCGCCTTGCATTCCACGCAATCGGCGAAGCCGGCCCGACCGCGATTGGGGCACAGCACCACTTCGCCATCGGTGACCGATACACGCACCTGATCGCCCTCGATCTTCACGTCGAATTCCGTGCCACGCACGCCGATCGTCGCGGCGGGCGTCTGGATGCGATAGGCCTCGTGGTCGCCCTTGCCGGTCGAAAAGCGCAGCAGGCCCTTCGAGGCGCGGATGACGAAGGAGGACGGATTTGTCTCGCCGTCGAATACGAATTTGTCGAGCCGCACGCTGGAATTTGGGCCGACCGACAGGCGCGTGTCGTCGACGAAGCGGAACGCCGCCCGCCCCTTGCCGTCGGTCGAAATGACATTGTTCGCCGCCACGGGATCGCCACGCTCGATCGCCCGGCTCGCGCCCTGCCCGCCAATCGACGCATTGCGCGCCACCTCGGTCGCCTCGCCGATCGCTGTTTCGGCACGCGCAACGTCAAGGGCCAAAGTCGCAACCGACGCGCAGACCGCGCTCGCAACAATTGCGCTCGCAGGAAATGCTTTTGGCGTCATTCCTTCATCCTCGGGAGACTTTGCGGCGACTCGCAACCGATGCGCACGAAACCGGGAATAGGGCCAACAATATGGGCCGAAGATTGGCGCTGGACACATCAAGAAAAAGTTGATATCAACATAACATGTCCGAGCGCCCAATCGACCTGACCACGATCCACGAGGTCCGCGACACCTGCCTGTGCCTCGCCACGCAGCGCGCGGCGCGGCGGCTCGCCCGGCGGTTTGACCGGGCGTTACGGCCGGTCGGCCTCACCAACCAGCAATTCTCGCTGCTGATGCCGCTGAACGCGCCGCAGCCGCTGTCGATGAGCGCGCTTGCCGACCTCATGGGGATGGACCGCACGACGCTGACCGCTGCGCTGAAAGCGCTGGAGCGCCGGGGTTTCGTCGAAACCGCCCGCGACCCCGAAGACCGCCGCGCTCGGCGGCTGACGCTGACATCAGGCGGTCGCGCGGCGCTCGAGGCGGCGCTGCCGATCTGGCGCGCCGAACATGCGCGCATCGACGCCGAAATCACCCCGTCTGGCGCCAACGCCTTGCGTGCGGCGCTGCGCCCGATTGTTTGATTCACAGAGAGGGAAAATCATGACGACACAGACGCTCGACAAGCCGTCGAACGCGGCGCAGGCCGCCCCGCAGTTTCACACGGTGACGCCGCATCTGGTCTGCGCCGGGGCGGCCGACGCCATCGAATTCTACAAAAAGGCCTTCGGCGCGAGCGAGATCATGCGCGTGCCCGGGCCCGACGGACGCCTGATCCACGCCAGCGTCACAATCGGCGATTCCATCGTCATGCTGGTCGACGAAATGAAGGAATGGGATGCGCTTGGCCCCAAAGCGCGCGGCGGCACATCCGTGACGATCCATTTGACCGTGCCCGACGTCGACGCCTGGTTCGCGCGCGCCGTGGCCGCGGGCGCGACCGTGCGCATGCCGGTGGCGGACATGTTCTGGGGCGACCGCTACGGCATGGTCGTCGATCCCTTCGGCCACGCCTGGTCGATCGCCACCCACATTCGCGACGTGAGCGCCGACGAAATCAGCGAGGCGGCGAAAGCGACCGCGCAGACGCCCTGCCCCGAGGCTGCGCAGCGCGGTTGATATCCCGGATCGCGAGGCTTCAGTCTCGCGGTCCGGGCCTCACACCCCGTGGCTCTTCAGGGCGCCGGCGATCTCGTCCAGAATGGCGGGATCGTCGATGGTCGCGGGCATCGACCATTCGTCGTGATCGGCGATCTTCTTCATCGTCGCGCGCAAAATCTTGCCCGAGCGCGTCTTCGGCAGGCGATCGACGCAAACCGCGATCTTGAACGCCGCGACCGGCCCGATCTTCTCGCGCACCAGCGCGACGATTTCCTTTTCGATCTGTTCGTGCGGCTTGGTCACGCCCGCCTTCAGCACGACGAAGCCGCAGGGCTGCTCGCCCTTCAGCGCGTCCTTGATGCCGATGACCGCGCATTCCGCGACGTCGGGATGCGAGGAGAGAACTTCCTCCATGCCGCCGGTCGACAGGCGATGGCCGGCGACGTTGATGATGTCGTCGGTGCGCCCCATGATGTAGAGATAGCCGTCCTCGTCGACAAAGCCGGCGTCCGCGGTCTTGTAGAAGCCGGGGAACTCGTCGAGATAGCTTTCCGACATGCGCTTGTCGTTCTGCCACAACGTCGGCAGGCAACCGGGCGGCAGCGGCATTTTCACGACGATAGAGCCCATCTGTCCCGTCGGCACGGGTTTGGCGCCGTCATCGACGATCTGCACGTCGTAGCCCGGCATCGGCACGGTCGGCGAGCCGTATTTCACCGGCAATTGCCCGAGGCCGACGGGATTGCCGGCGATGCACCAGCCGGTCTCCGTCTGCCACCAGTGATCGAGCACGGGCTTCTTCAGGATCTGCTCGGCCCACTGGATCGTGTCGGGATCGGCGCGCTCGCCGGCGAGAAACAGCGTGCGCATGTGCGACACGTCGTAACGCGCAAGATGCTCGGCCTTCGGGTCTTCCTTCTTGATCGCGCGAAACGCCGTCGGCGCCGTGAACAGCGCGACGATCTTGTTCTCCGCGATCACGCGCCAGAAGGCGCCGGGATCGGGCGTGCCGACCGGCTTGCCCTCGTAGACGATGGTCGTCGCGCCATGCAGCAGCGGCGCATAGGCGATGTAGGAATGGCCGACCACCCAGCCGACGTCGGAGGCCGCCCAGAAGGCTTCGCCCGGCTCGACGCCGTAGAGATTCTTCATCGTCCATTTCAGCGCGACCATATGCCCGCCATTGTCGCGCACCACGCCCTTCGGCACGCCGGTCGTGCCGGACGTGTAGAGCACGTAGAGCGGATCGGTCGCGGCGAGTTCGACGCATTCGGCCTTTTCGCCGGCGGCTTTCGACCTCGACACGGCGTCCGCCCAGTCGTGGTCGCGGCAGGCGATCATCGCCGCCTGCGACTGCGGCCGCTGCAGCATCAGCACGGCGGCGGGCTTGGCGGCCGACAGGTCGATCGCCTGATCGAGCAGCGGCTTGTAATGCACGACGCGGCCGGGCTCGATGCCGCAGGAGGCGGCCATGATCGCCTTCGGTTTGGCGTCGTCGATGCGCGTCGCCAGTTCCTTGGCCGCAAAGCCGCCGAACACCACCGAATGAACGGCGCCGATGCGCGCGCAGGCCAGCATCGCGAAGACGGCTTCGGGGATCATCGGCATGTAGACGATGACGCGATCGCCCTTGCGGACGCCGAGATTTTTCAGAACGGCGGCGAGCGTGGCGACTTCATCGAGCGCCTGCGCGTAGGTGTAGGTCTTTTTGGTCCCTGTAACCGGCGAATCGTAGATCAGCGCCGCCTGATCGGCGCGGCCGTTCCTCACATGCCGGTCGAGCGCATTATAGGCGGTGTTGCAGGTCGCGTCCGGAAACCAGCGGCCATAGACGCCGGCGTCCTTGTCGAAGATTTTCGACGGCGGCTTGATCCAGTCGATTTCCTTGGCGGCCTGCGCCCAGAAAGCTTCCGGGTCCTTCTTCCACGCGCCATAGACTTCGGCGTAGCTCGACATCGCATCCTCCCGAAACTGGTTGGCGGGATTCATGGCGAGAGCGACGCCCGAATGCAATGGCGCGGCCTTTAGCTCTTAGGCTATAGGCGGAGCGAAGGACCGACGCCCACAATGTTCAGCCTGCCCGAAAGCCCGATCTTCTACGCCGCAGCCGTGCCGGCGGTCATTCTCGTCGGCCTGTCCAAGGGCGGCTTCGCCGGTCTCGCCACGCTGTCGCTGCCGCTGCTTGCGCTGGTCAGCCCGCCGATCCGGGCGGCGGCCATCATGCTGCCGATCCTGATCGTGCAGGACATGGTCAGCGTCTGGTTCTACCGCCACGATTTCGACCGGCGCGTCGTCGCCATCCTGCTCGGCGGATCGCTGATCGGCATAGCCGCCGGCGCGCTGTTCGCCGCGCATGTCTCCAACTTCGCCGTATTGCTGATCGTCGGGCTGATCGCGAGCGGCTTTGTGCTTTACACCTGGCTGCGCAAGAGCGCGCGCGCCGACGAGCCGCAACCCGCGCGCGTCGCGCCGGGCCTGTTCTGGGGCGCCGCGCTCGGCTTCACCTCGTTCATCGCCAACGCCGGCTCGCCGCCGTTTCAGGTCTACGCCCTGCCGCTGCGCATGAAGCCGCAGACCTACGCCGGCGTGCAGACCATGGTGTTTGCGGCCGTCAATCTCATCAAGCTCGCCGCATTCTTCGCGCTCGGGCAGGTATCCTTCGACAATTTCGCCGTATCGGCGAGCCTGTTCCCGCTCGCCATCGTCGCGACATTCGGCGGCGTCTGGCTGGTGCGGCGCGTGCAGGCGGGCCTGTTCTACAAATTCGTCTACGCCATGACCTTCGTGATCGGCCTCAAGCTGATCTGGGACGGCGCGCGCGGCCTCGGCGCGTTCTAAAAACAAAAAACCGGCGGGGCATGCCCCGCCGGATCTGCATTCGATCGCGAAGGCTCACTTCTTGACGAGCGGGCACTCGCTTTCCGACAGCGGACGCGCGGCGTCCTCGGCGGAAATGTCGGCGATCTTGTTGTAAAGGTCCCATTCGCCCTTCGATTCCGAAGGCTTCTTCACCTGGAAGAGATAAGCCGGAACCATACGGCGGCCGTCGGCGCGCAGCGGCGTGTTGCCGCCGAACAGCGGATCGTTCCACGGCAGTTCCTTCATCTTGGCGACGACCTTGGCGCCGTCGTGCGGATTGCCGCCCATCGCTTCGAGCACCTTGAGATATTGCAGTGTGCCCGAATAGACGCCGGCCTGGGTCATCGACGGCATCTGTCCCTTGTTCGCCTTGGCGGCAAAACGCTTGGAAAAGGCGCGCGTGGCGTCGTTGAGATCCCAGTAGAAGGATTCCGTGAAGGTCAGGCCCTGCGCCGTCTTGGCGCCGAGCGCATGCGCGTCGTTGACGAAGAACAGCAGCGCCGCAAGCTTCTGCCCGCCCGAGACGATGCCGAATTCCGCCGCCTGCTTGATGGCGTTGGTCGTGTCGCCGCCTGCGTTGGCGAGGCCGATGACCTTGGCCTTCGAGGTTTGCGCCTGCAGCAGGAAGGAGGAGAAGTCGGCCGTGTTCAGCGGATGCTTCACGCCGCCGACCACCTTGCCGCCCGCCGATTTCACGGCCGCGGTCGTGTCGGCCTCGAGCGCCGCGCCGAAGGCGTAGTCGGCCGCCAGGAAGAACCAGGTGTCGCCGCCAGCCTTGGTCAGCGCCTTGCCGGTGCCGTTGGCCAGCATGTACGTGTCGTAGGCGACCGAGATCGTGTTCGGGGTGCAGGCCTTGCCGGTCATGACCGAGGAGCCGCCGCCCGAATTGATCTGGACGATGTTCTTTTCCTTCACGACGTTGGACACGGCGAGCATGACGCCGGAATTCGGCGTGTCGGTGATCATGTCGACCTTGTCGACATCGGCCCATTGGCGCGAGATGCTCACGCCGACGTCCGGCTTGTTCTGGTGATCGGCGCCGAGCACCTCGATCTTCCAGCCCTTGGCGAGCAGGCCCGAATCCTCGACCGCGAGTTTCGCGGCGACGACCGAATTCGGACCGCCGATGTCGGCATAGAGGCTCGACATGTCGTTGAGCACGCCGATCTTGACGTTCTTGTCCTGCGCGAGCGCAGGCGCCGCGGCCAGCATCGCGCCGAAAGCGACCGTAACCATCATCTTGTTTTTCATCATTCCCTCCGAAATATTTTTTCCGGACCGGGAAGATGCACAATCGGGCATTGGAACGCAAACGGTTCCGCCTGTCGAAAACGGTCGGCGGCGCCCGAATTTTCGACAGGCTTGATTCACGCTATTGAAGGGCTCCAGCCGCAGGGGAGCTAAATGACGCGCACGGCCTACGATATCGATCTCGACCGCAATGCAGCAAATCATCAGCCCCTGACGCCGCTGCAATTCCTCGAGCGCGCCGCCGCGGTCTTTCCCGAACATGCGGCCGTTGTCCACGGCGCCTTGCAGCGCCCCTATCGCGATCTCTACGCCCGCGCCCGCCGCCTCGCCAGCGCGCTCGAGAAGCACGGGATCGGGCGCGGCGACACGGTTTCCGTCATGCTCGCCAACACGCCCGCGATGGTGGAGGCGCATTACGGAATTCCGATGTGCAAGGCCGTGCTCAACGCGCTCAACACGCGCCTCGACGCCGCCATCATCGCCTTCACGCTCGACCACGCGGAGACGAAAGTCCTCATCGTCGACCGCGAATTTTCGAAGGTCATGGCCGAGGCGCTGAAACTCGCGAAGTCGAAGCCCTTCATCATCGACTACGACGATCCCGAATACGACGGCCCCGGCGAGCGCATCGGCCTGATCGAATACGAAGAATTTCTGGCCGGCGGCGACCCCGCCTACGCCTGGAAAATGCCCGACGACGAATGGGACGCGATCGCGCTCAATTATACCTCCGGCACGACCGGCGATCCCAAGGGCGTCGTCTACCATCATCGCGGCGCCTATCTGCTCGCCGTCGGCAATGTGCTGTCCGCCAATCTCGGCCGGCATCCCGTCTATCTCTGGACGCTGCCGATGTTCCATTGCAACGGCTGGTGCTTTCCCTGGACGCTGAGCGCGGTGGCCGGAACGCACGTCTGCCTGCGCGCCGTGCGCGCGGGCGCGATCTACGATCTCATGTCGCAGCACGGCGTCACGCACATGTGCGGCGCGCCCATCGTCATGTCGACCATGCTCGCGGCGACAGCCGCCGAAAAGAAGCCGCTTGCGAACAATGTAGCCTTCATCACCGCCGGCGCGCCGCCGCCGGCCGCCGTGCTCGGCCAGATGAAGGCCGCCGGCTTCGCCGTCACCCATGTCTATGGCCTGACGGAGGTCTACGGCCCCGCCGTCGTCAACGAATGGAACGGCAAGTGGGACGCCCTGCCCGACGACGAGCAGGCCGCGCTCAAATCGCGGCAGGGAGTGCGCTATCTCGCGCTCGAAAATCTCGACGTGCTCGACCCCGACACGATGCTGCCCGTTCCCGCCGACGGCGCGACGCTCGGCGAGGTGATGTTTCGCGGCAATGTCGTGATGAAGGGCTATCTCAAGAACAGGAAATCCACCGATGCGGCCTTTGCCGGCGGCTGGTTCCATTCCGGCGATCTCGGCGTGAAATATGCCGACGGCTACATCCAGCTGAAGGACCGCTCGAAGGACATCATCATTTCAGGCGGCGAGAACATTTCCTCGATCGAGGTCGAGGACGCTTTGTTCAAGCATCCTGCCGTAGCGCAGGCCGCCGTCGTGGCGAAGCCCGACGACAGATGGGGCGAAACGCCCTGTGCATTCGTGGAACTGAAGCCCGGCGCCCGCGCGACGGAAGAAGAGTTGATCGACTGGTGCCGCGGCCTGCTCGCGCGCTTCAAATGCCCGAAGACCATCGTCTTCACGGAACTGCCGAAGACCTCGACCGGCAAGATCCAGAAATTCGCGCTGCGCGAGCGGGCGAAGACGATCTAGCGGGCGAGGACGATTTAGCGGGCAAGCCGGCGCGGGCCGACATGAAAATCCCCGGCCGCGCGCCGAGCGGGCCGGGGATGTTGGGGGCTATGGCCTCGCAGACGTCGTCAGTGAATGGTTTCGTCGTCCTGCGATTTCAGCTTGGTGATTTCGTCTTTCAGTCGAAGCTTCTTCTTCTTCAGTTCGTGGACGTGGCTATCGTCGGATCCGGGGTGAAGAAGTTCCTTCTCGATTTCGCTCTCGAGCGTCTTGTGACGGCGTTCGAGTTCGGCGAGATGGCTTTGCATCGACATGCAGGCTCTCCTCTGATGATCGCACGCATGAAATGATGACACAGGATTGAAAGGCTGCAAGGCCAAAGCCTCGACCATGGACCAAATTTAATGTGAGCCGTGAACGAGCCGTTGCGATGCGCGATCAAACTCGCTCGATGCCCTTGCCGCGCAGCGGGTCAAGCGCGATACTGGCGCGCCGCCTCGGCTTCGCTGCGGCTCACGCCTAATATGTCCTTGTTTTTGCAGACACCGCCGACCCTCCGGAAATCATGCCGCCGAAAATCACCGACAGCGAACGCGCAGCGCTTGAATCGGAGCTGGAACGGTTGAAACAGGAACACCGCGATCTCGATGCGGCGATCGAGGCGCTGGGCGCCGTCGGCGCCAGCGACCAGCTCCAGATCCAGCGCCTCAAGAAACGCAAGCTGGTGTTGCGCGACCGCCTGTCCTTCGTCGAAGATCAGCTCACCCCCGACATTATCGCGTAAGCGCCGGCCTCCGGCCGGAATGCTGGGACCGCCGGCCTCCGGCCGGCATGCAACCGCGACGGACCTGATGCGGCACGAAGCCGGCGATCCCGGCGCGATCCGTCTTGCTTCGCCAAACGTCTTCGTTTATCCGCGCTTTTTCGCCGCACATTCGAGCCAGACCTTGCCGCAGCGCAGCATTTCCGCCCCCGTCGCCATCATCATGGGCAGCCAGTCCGACTGGGCGACCATGCGCCACGCCGCCGAGACGCTTGACGCGCTTGGCGTCGCCCACGACGCGCGCATAGTCTCCGCCCACCGCACGCCGGACCGTCTCGTCGCCTTCGCCAAGGGCGCGAAGGCCGAGGGCTTCAAAGTCGTGATCGCCGGCGCCGGCGGCGCGGCGCATCTGCCGGGCATGTGCGCTTCGATGACGCCGCTGCCCGTCTTCGGCGTGCCCGTGGAATCGAAGGCGCTCTCGGGCCAGGACTCGCTCCTCTCCATCGTCCAGATGCCCGGCGGCATTCCGGTCGGAACGCTCGCCATCGGCAAGCCCGGCGCAATCAACGCCGCGCTGCTCGCCGCCGCCGTTCTGGCGCTGAACGATGCGGCGCTGGCCGACCGCCTCGACGCCTTCCGCGCGAAGCAGACGGCCTCGGTCGCCCAACGCCCCTCCGACGATGCCTGACATTCTGCCGCCCGGCTCGACCATCGGCGTGCTCGGCGGCGGCCAGCTCGGCCGCATGATCGCGCTCGCGGCAGCGCCGCTCGGCCTGAAGGTCCACATCTTCGCCCACCATTCGGACGAACCCGCCTGCCAGGTGGCGGCCGGCGTCACGACCGGCGAATGGACCGACGAGGCCGCGCTCGCCCGCTTCGCCGACGCGGTCGACGTCGTCACCTACGAATTCGAGAACGTGCCGGCCGCAACCGCCGCCTTCCTCGCCGCCCGCAGGCCGGTGCGGCCCGGGCCGCTTGCGCTGGAAAAGACGCAGGACCGGCTCGTCGAGAAGGATTTTCTCAACGGCCTCGGCATCCCGACCGCGCCCTATGCCGGCGTCGACGACGCCGGCGCGCTGATCCGCCACATAGGCCGCATCGGCCGCCCCGCCATCCTGAAGACCCGCCGCTTCGGCTATGACGGCAAGGGCCAGATCATGCTGCGCGAGGGTTCCGACGTCGGCGCCGCCTTCCGCGCGCTCGGCGGCGCGCCCTGCATCCTCGAGGGCTTCGTCCCCTTCGAGCGCGAGGTCTCGGTGATCGGCGCGCGCGGGCCCGATGGCGCCTTCGCCGCCTTCGACGTCTGCGAGAACGAGCATGAGAACCATATTCTCAGCGTGACGCGCGCGCCTGCGCGCATGGCGCCGGAGACGGCGGCGCAAGCGATGGATATCTGCCATCGCATTCTCGACGCGCTCGATTATGTCGGCGTGATCGCGGTCGAAATGTTTCTGGTCGCCGAGACCGGCGCCGACGGCGCCCGGCGCGAGAAGGTCGTGGTCAACGAGATCGCGCCCCGGGTTCACAATTCCGGCCACTGGACCATAGAAGGCGCCGAAACCTCGCAATTCGAGCAGCATGTGCGCGCCATCTGCGGCTGGCCTCTGGGCGCAGCGAAAATCCGCGGCGAGGTCGAGATGCGGAACCTGATCGGCGATCAGGCGGACCGCTGGCGCGAAATCGCCGCAGAGCCCGGCGCGCACCTGCACCTCTACGGCAAGGCGGACGCCCGGCCCGGCCGCAAAATGGGGCATGTGACGCGGGTAGGGTTAAGGTAAGTGGGGGATCAAATGTCCACCAGCGGCCATGTCTATGTCTTGATCAATCCGTCTATGCCTAAGATGGTGAAGGTCGGATGGACCTCCCGGGACCCAACCGTAAGAGCGGAAGAACTGTCAAAGGCCACGGGGGTAGCGACGCCGTTTATCGTTGTTTTCCATCAATTTTTCTCGGACGCGATTTCCGCAGAAGCCTACGTTCATGCATCCTTGGAGCGGAAGGGATTTCGCGTTGCCGGCAATCGCGAATTTTTTCGCGCCGAATTGAACGACATAATCCGAGAAGTTATGGCTGTGCCGATCGACCTTGCAAAGGCAGAGGAACTTGAGTCGGAAGAGGAGCTATCCGAAGACATTGCTGAAACCATCCAGGCTGAAGCCGAAGCTTATTATCTCGGCTATGGCGAGACCATCCGAGATGAAAGAAAAGCGTTTGAGCTTTATAAGCAGGCGGCAAAACTGGGGTCAGCGGAGGCATGGTTAGCGCTAGGCCACATCTATAACTTCGGCTCTGAAGGCGTTTCTGAGGACAAATATGCAGCAACGCAGGCTTATCTTAACGCAGGAGAAAAAGGTATTTTCCCAGCATTTTCCAAGGCGGCGCAAATTCAAAAAGAACTTGGCAATTACGACAATTACACAAAGTTGATCAGAAAATTCTTCGAGATATACGCTGACACCCCTACCAATTCTCATTTTGCGGTTGACGCGGGGACAGAGGCGATCGTTTACCTATTAAATCTCAAGTTCCGATCAAGCTTCTTCTTTGTCAACACGGAATTCGATCCAACATCAATCGACGTACCTGGCTGCAAAGATATCCTGCGAAAACATGCGGATGGTGTGAAAGAAGCATTTAAATTGCAAAAGAAGCTTGCGTCGAAGTGGTCCTCCAGTCCGACCATCATGTCGATGCGAAAAGAAAGATTGGACAAACTGAACGCATTGGAAGGCTGGATAACTCGCTAAGCGACTGCGGCGTAGACAAGCCCCCCGGATTCTGTTAATCGCCACGCCACTATCGCCTCGTCCTCAGGGACGCGGGAGATTCCCTGTTTTTCGAAATCCAAGGGCAAGGCCTTCGAGGCGCGCGCCCGATGGGCCCCGGAAGGGCCCGCCACAGGAGGTCCGGTGCAAGTTCTCGTTCGCGACAACAATGTCGACCAGGCGCTCAAGGCGCTCAAGAAGAAGATGCAGCGCGAAGGCATTTTCCGTGAAATGAAGCTGCGCGGCCATTACGAGAAGCCGTCCGAGAAGCGCGCCCGCGAGAAGGCCGAGGCCGTCCGCCGCGCCCGCAAGCTCGCCCGCAAGAAGATGCAGCGCGAAGGCCTGCTGCCCTCGAAGCCCAAGCCCGCTTTCGGCGCGGCCCGCTAAGCTTCTTCGGCGTAAAAGTTTGCGGCGGCGGTCGACGGGGTCGGCCGCCGTGTCTTTTTTGCATCGGTTTACGGTTTCTTGACCGTTTTTTTCGACTTTGCCGGAATCGTCCCGCAAGTCGCCCGAATGCAGGCCGATAGGGGCCGCATTCCGAACCGGCAAGACGCGTCCGGCAAGACGCATCCGGAAAGACACGAAGGGGCCGTCATGGTCGCAACGATAGATTTTGACCGGGCGTCGCGCCGCCTGCGTGGCGGCCTCGCCGCATTTGCGCTTGTCGGTCTGGCTGCAGCGCTCGCCGGCTGCGACACGGTCGGCGCCGGCCGCGGCCTCTCGGGCTCCGCGCCCCAGATCGCCGAAGTCGCGCCCGACGATCCCGCGGCGGCTTCGGCCAACATCGCCTCGCTGACCGACGTCATCAACCGCAATCCCAACAGCGCCGAGGCCTATCTCACGCGCGGCAACGCCTATGCGCGCAACGGCCGGATGGGCGAGGCGATCGCCGACTTCGGCCAGACGATCAAGATCGACCCCAACAATTCCACCGCCTACAACAACCGCGGCCTCGCCGAGCGCCAGCTCGGCCGCAACGATGCCGCGCTTGCCGATTTCAACCGCGCCATCGAGGTCAATCCGAAATACGCCTCCGCCTATCTCGGCCGCGCCAATCTGCTGCGCGCCCAGGGCAATCTCGATCAGGCGATGAGCGACCTCGATCAGGCGATCCGCCTCAATCCCGAAGGCGCGCAGGCCTTTCACGCGCGTGGCCTCATCTATCAGAAGCGCGGCGAACAGCAGCGCGCCGTCACCGATTTCGACAACGCCATCGACCGCGACCCCTTCGCCGGCGCGCCCTATCAGGCGCGCGGCGAGAGCCTGATCGCGCTCGGCAAATACGACAAGGCGATCGAGGATTTCAACGCCTCGCTCAATGTCGACAACAAGAACGCCAACGGCTGGGCGGGCCTCGGCCTCGCCTACGAAAAGCAGGGCAACCGTGTGAAGGCGTCGGAATCCTACCAGCGCGCGCTGGTGATCGATCCCAACAATCCGGTCGCCCGCGGCGGCGCGAGCCGCATCCGCGTCTAGTTGGACCGCACAACCGCCGCGATCCAGGCGTTCGCCTTTGGCAGAATGGCGGGCAGGCCGAGCACGACATGGCCCGCGCCGGGGATTTCGATAAAGGTCGACGGCGCGGAAATCGCCGCCATCAGCTTGCGCGCATAGCGGATCGGGATGGTCCGGTCTTCTTCGCCAGCGACCGCGAATACCGGCGCGCGCACCTTCTTCGCCCATTCAGCGGCCGGGAACGGATCGCGCGCGATCAGCCGCACCGGAAACATCCAGTATATGTCGGCGCCGATATCGACGATCGCCGAATAGGGCGAATCCAGCACGACGCCTGCGACCGTGCGGACGCCGGCGAGCCACAGCGCCGGCCCGGCGCCGAGGGACTCGCCGACCACCACGATCCGGTCGGGCGGCGCGCCGGCTGCGATTGCGAAATCGTAGGCCGCAAGCGCATCGCTCAGCAGGCCCGCCTGCGACGGCGCCCCTGTCGAGCCGCCGTAGCCGCGCCATTCGATGGCGATAAGGCCCGCGCCATCGTCGGTCATCCGCTGCAGCCGCACCGCGCGTTTTTCGAGCGTGCCGCCGTTGCCGTGCAGGTAGATGAGAAACGGTTTGGCCTTCGCAGGTGGAACGAACCAGCCAACCAGCGTCTCGCCGTCGGCAGTCTTCACAGCCACCGCGCTCGCGCGCGGAAATCCGGCCTGCGCGGGGTCCATCCGCAAGGTCGAGACACGAAACACGAGGGCGCGCTGCTCGACCGCCAGCCAGGCGACAGCGCCGCAATAGCCGAGCGCAGCCAGCGCGGCGAGCACACACCCTAGACGTCGTATCTGCCGGATACCGAAAATCGCACGCCCTCCATCGCATTCCTCTACGCATCGTCCGGCGCCGTGGATTGGTCGATGCGCAGGGGCGGCGCAGCAAAGCCCGGCGAACGCATTTCCTTGTCCACCGACGGCGTTCTATGGTGCGGCTCCGGATTCATGTATGAAGCCAGCCCTTGGCTCGTAAAGCATAAGCACGCCAACGAAAGCCGCCGCCGCAAGAGGACGCAAGGAGACTTCAGCCTATGCCGCAGGTCATTGGAATTCCCAAGGAGATTTTCCCCGGCGAAAAGCGCGTGGCGATTGCGCCCGACGTCGTGCAGAAGCTGGTCGGGCTCGGCTTTTCCGTCCTCGTCGAAAAGGGCGCGGGAGACGCCGCCGACATTTACGACGACGCCCTGACAGCCGCCGGCGCGAGGATCGCGGCCACCGCAGCCGACGTGTGGTCGGGCGCCGACATCATCTTCAAGGTGCGCGCGCCGACCGACGGCGAAGTGGCTGAGATGAAGGAAGGCCAGACGCTGATCTCCTTCATCTGGCCGGCGCAGAACCCGCAACTTATGGACGAACTGAAAGCGAAGAAGGTCACGGTCCTGGCGATGGACGCCGTGCCGCGTCTTCTCTCGCGCGCGCAGAAAATGGATGCGCTGACCTCGCAGGCGGGCGTCACCGGCTATCGCGCCGTCATCGAGGCCGCCAACGCTTTCGGCCGTTATTTCGCCGGCCAGATCACGGCGGCGGGGAAGATCCCGCCGGCGCAGGTTTTCATCGCCGGCGCGGGCGTGGCGGGTCTTGCCGCCATCGGCACGGCGGCGGGCCTTGGCGCCATCGTGCGCGCCAACGACACGCGCGCCGAAGTCGCCGATCAGGTGAAGTCGCTCGGCGGCGAATTCGTCAAGGTCGACTATGACGAGGAAGGCGGCGGCGGCGGCGGCTACGGCAAGGTCATGTCCGAAGGCTTCCAGGCCGCGCAGCGCGAAATGTACGCCAAGCAGGCGAAAGACTCCGACATCATCATCACGACCGCGCTGATCCCCGGCAAGCCGGCGCCGAAGCTGATCACCGCCGACATGGTGAAGTCGATGAAGCCCGGCAGCGTGATCGTCGATCTCGCCGCCGAACAGGGCGGCAATTGCGAACTGACCGTCCCGGGCCAGGCCGTGGTGCGCGATGGCGTGACCATCGTCGGCTACACCGACCTGCACAGCCGGCTGGCCAAGCAATCCTCCACGCTTTACGCGACCAACCTGCTGCGACTGACCGAAGAACTCTGCAAGGCCAAGGACGGCCAGATCGTCGTCAACATGGACGACGACGCGATCCGCGGCTTCACGGTCGTGAAGGACGGCGAGATAACCTGGCCCGCCCCGCCGCTGAAACTGCCGGCTCCGCCCGCGCCCAAGCCAGCCGCCGCGGCGGCCG
>JASGFP010000098.1:0-15548 GCA_047605445.1 Rhodoblastus sp. | reverse complement strand
GCTGCCGGAATTCGAGGCGCTGCGCGACAGCGCGCGCGACATCAAGAACCATACGCTCGCCCATCTCGACCTCTATCTCGAGGCCTACGAGAAGAAGGTGACCGATTCCGGCGGCCATGTGCATTTCGCGCGCACGGCAGAGGAAGCGCGCAATGTGATCCTCGACATCTGCAAGGCGCGCGGCGCGAAGACCGTCACAAAGGGCAAGAGCATGATCTCCGAGGAGATCGCGCTCAACGACGCGATGGAGAAGGCGGGGATCACGCCGGTCGAGACCGATCTCGGCGAATATATCATCCAGCTGCGCGGCGAGATTCCCTCGCACATCATAGGACCGGCCGTTCACCTGACGAAGGACCAGGTGGAAGGCGACTTCCGGCGCGTGCACACGCATCTGCCCGCCGAGCGCGATCTCACAGAGCCGACACAGCTTCTCACCGAAGCGCGCGGCATATTGCGTGAGAAATTTCTGGCCGCCGACATCGGCATTACCGGCGCGAATTTCCTGATCGCGGAGACCGGCACGTCGATCATCGTCACCAACGAGGGCAATGGCGATCTGACGCAGCTTCTGCCGAAGTGCCATATCGTCGTGGCCTCGCTCGAAAAAATCACGCCGACGCTCGAAGACGCCTCGCAATTGCTGCGCGTGCTCGCGCGCTCCGCGACGGGTCAGGAGATGAGCGTCTACACCACGCTGTCGACCGGCCCGCGCCGGCCGGGCGATGTCGACGGTCCCGAGGAATATCACGTCGTCCTGCTCGACAACGGCCGTTCGTCGATGATCGGCACCGACTTTCAACACATGCTGCGCTGCATCCGCTGCGGCGCCTGCATGAACCATTGCCCGGTCTATCACGCGGTCGGCGGGCACGCTTACGGCTGGGTCTACCCGGGCCCGATGGGCGCGGTGCTGACGCCCTCGCTGATCGGCGTGGAAAAAGGCGGGCAATTGCCCAACGCCTCGACCTTCTGCGGGCGCTGCGAGAGCGTCTGCCCGATGCGCATTCCCTTGCCCGGCATGATGCGCCACTGGCGCGAGCGCGAGTTCGAGCGCCATCTGACGCCGGCCTCCGCGCGCTACGGGCTCGGTCTGTGGGCGTGGGTCGCCAAGCGGCCGTCGCTCTACAGATTCGGCACGCGCATCGCGATGCACGTCATGGGGTTCTACGCGCGAAAAACCGGCAAATTCCACGCCATGCCCTTCGCCTCGGGCTGGACGGATTGGCGCGATCTGCCGGCGCCGCAGGGCAAGACGTTCCAGAGCGAATGGAAGAAGCGGAGGCGGGCCAAGTGAGCGCGCGCGACGAAATCCTGTCGGGCCTTCGCCGCTCGCTGAAGGTGAGCGGAAACGAAGGTCCGCGGCGCGCGGCCGTCGCGGCGCGCCTGTCCGGCAGTCCGCGCGGCGTGGTGCCGCAACGCGGGCAGCTCGATCCCAAGGAGCGGATCGGCCTGTTCAAGACGATGGCCGAAAACGCCTTCGCCAGCGTCGCCATCGTGCAGAGCGCACACGACGTCCCGGGCGAAACCGCGCGCTGGCTGCGCGACAACAATCTGCCTGCCACCCTGCGCATGGGCGAGGACAAGCGCCTCGCCGACATGCCGTGGGAGACGACCGCGCTCGAACTGGCGAAAGGCCGGTCCGACGGGCGCGACCTCAACGCCATCTCGCACGCCTTTTCGGGGGTGGCGGAATCCGGCACGCTGATCATGACGTCTGGGCCGGAGAACCCCTCGACGCTGAATTTCCTGCCGGACAACCACATCGTCGTCATGTCCGCCGCCGATCTCGAAGGCGACTACGAAAGCGTGTTCGATCGATTGCGCGAAAAATACGGAAAGGGCGAAATGCCTCGCACAGTCAATATGATAACGGGACCTTCGCGATCGGCTGACATAGCCCAGACCATGCTTCTGGGCGCGCACGGACCGCGCAAGCTGCACATCGTCATCGTCGACGCCGCGTGAAACAAATCGGCTTTCGCCACGTTTCGACCCCAAAGGAGGGTCACATGGGCGAAGCAAAGCGCAAGCAACAACAGAAGAAGTCGGGTGAAAAACGCCGGCTCGACGAAGGACTCAAAGAGTCTTTTCCGGCGAGCGATCCCTTGGCCGAGACGCAGCCCGGTGGCGGCATCACGGGCGACGAACCGCCGAGAGCCGGCGAGAAAACAGGCCGTTGAGGCCATTTCGTCATCTCGATTGCGCTGGAAACCGAGCGTTCACCGGCTTATGGGTAATATCCGGTAAACGATCTCCGAGCTTAGGCGCACGAGTGCGATGATAATTTTGCGGGTCAGAACCCTGGGACTTCTTTCTGCGCTGGCGACGAGCATGGCGACAGGCGCCTTCGCGCAGCCCGCGCCGGGCCAGATGGCGCCGAGCGCGACGCCGGCCACCCCGCCCGCAAATGTCTTTACGCCCCTGCCGACGCCGCCGAAGCCCGCTCCCAGCGCGGCGCCTGCGCCAAGCGCAACGACCGCGCCCTCTCCGAGCCCTACACCAGCGCCCAGCGCCCAGAGCGCGCCGCCTTCAGGCGACGCCGCCGGATTCCCCCCCGCGCAGTCGCTCCCGCCGCCGCCCGCCGCCAAGGCAAAGCCCAAGCCGAAACCGCCTATCCGGGAATGGGCGCTGTCCGACGACCCGACGCCGTCGTTCCAGCCGGAGACCTTTTTCGCCACGGCCAAGGCTTCCGAGCGCTACGCCAAGATCGTGGACGCCGGCGGTTGGCCGAAAGTGCCCGGCAATGTCGGCCCCGGCGCCACGGGCGCGAGTGTCGCGGCGCTGCGCCGGCGCCTGGAGATCGAGGGCGATCCGCACGAAGCCGTCTCGCCGGCCGGGGGATGGGACGCGCAGCTCGCCGCCGCGGTCAAACACTATCAGGCGCGCAACGGCCTCAGGCCGACCGGCGTCGTGTCGGGAGCGACGCTGCGCGCCATCAACACGCCCGCCAACGTGCGCTTCAAGCAGCTCGCCTCGAGCGCACAGCGGCTGGCCGGCGTCCAGTTCGCGTTCGGCGACCGCTATGTCGTCGTCAACATTCCCTCGGCCGCCGTCGAGGCGATCGAGAACGGACAGGTGGTAAAGCGCTACACGGCGGTCGTCGGCGACGTCGACCATCGCTCGCCGGAAGTCCAGACGCGGATCAGCGCGGTCAACCTCAATCCGACCTGGACGCTGCCGACCTCGATCATCAAGAACGAGATCATCCCGAAGATGCGCAAGGATCCGGGCTATCTCGCGCGCTCGAAAATCAAGATTCTCGACGGCAAGGGCACGGTCATCGACCCGCGCTCGATCAACTGGGGGAGCGAGAAGGCGGTCAATTATACGCTGCGGCAGGATTCCGGCACGCATAACGCGCTCGGCTCGATCCGCATCCAGATGAACAACAAATACGCCGTCTACATGCACGACACGCCTTCGAAGGGCTTCTTCAATCGCGACTACCGGTTTCTGTCGCACGGCTGCGTGCGCGTGCAGGGCGTCTACGATCTCGCCGCCTGGCTCCTGCAGGGCTCCGGCAACTGGGACCGCACCGCGCTGATGGCCGAAATCGGCAAGGACCGGCAGGACCTCAAGCTCGCCAAGCCCGTCCCGGTGGCCTGGGTGTACATGACCGGATGGGCTTCAGCCGACGGCACGGTGCATTTCGCCGACGACGTCTATCAGGTCGATACGATCGGCCTGCAGGCGGACGCGCGCTGATCCGCGGTCTTGTCGCGGCCGGCGCGGCGCCTCATCTATAGGCGCATACATAAGCGCGAGTGTCCGCAGGAGGCCCCTATGCGTCTCGCAATCATACTTTTCGCCGCCGCAGCCCTGGCCGCCGCGCCTGCGCTCGCGAAGTCGAAACAGCGAAAAGGCGCGCACGAATACTCGCCGGTCGCGCCGATCGCCAACGTCTGCCAGCCGATGTGCACCTTCGACGTCACGCCCTGCGACCCGCCGGAATACAAGCGGGCCGACGGGCGCTGCGCGAGCCCGCTGGTCAGCGGCGCGACGATGCCGTAACGCCACGGGAAGGAGCGCGACCATGTCCAGCAATTCGCGTCGCTCATTCATCGCCCTTGGCGTTTCGGCTTTCGGCGCCGCGATTTTCGCCGGAGACGCCCTGGCGCAGGTCTATTACGAGGATCGTCCCGTCCGCCGACGGACCAGGCGGCGGGATCTCGAACCCGACGAAGGCCCGTATGGCGCCTATTGCCAGCCGATGTGCGCCGAGGACATGTCGCCCTGCGATTCGCCGAGCCAGAAGGCGGCCGATGGTCGCTGCTCGAGCCCGACAGCGGGATCGGTGCGTTGACCGTAATCGCGCCGCGCCGCGCGCGGGCGGCCGACATCCGCACGATCTGAATGCGCCCCTCGCCGCTGCAAAACCGCGTCGATCCCTTCGGCGAGATTCACGCCACGTCCGAACGCGGATTGTTCTACGGCAATCGCGGCGGGCGCTTTCACCGCGACGACCGGACGCTGGGCGCATCGCGCTGGAAATCCCGGCAGTGGATCACGTGCCTATGCGTATTCAAGGACCGGCGTAACGAAGTGTTCGGGCGGCGCTACACCGACCTGTTCTTTCTCGACGAGCCGACTGCGCTCGCGGCCGGGCACAGGCCCTGTTACGAATGCCGACGGGACCGCGCGCTCGCCTACGCGCGCGCCGTCGACCCTACCGGGACAATTCGCGCGGGCGATCTCGACCGGCGGCTGGACGCGGAACGCCGCGACGGGCGCGCCAAGCGCGCGCACATGCTTCCGATCGACGGACTGCCCGACGGCGCGATCTATGCGGATGGCGCGCAGGCCATGGCCATATCGGGAGACCGGATATTGCCATGGTCCTTTGCGGGATATGGCGCCACCATGCCGCGACCACGTGGAATCGCGGTCGCCTGCCTCACTCCGCCGACGAGCCTCGCCGCGCTACGCGCCGGCTACGCGCCGCAATGGCGCCCCAGCGACGGCGCGCAAATCAGTTGACGCGCGTCCAGCTCACCGATTTGCAGATCATGCCGCCGAGCACGCAGCCTTTGGTGGTCATGTTCGAACCCGAAACTGTCGCCTTGCCGGCGTAGGTCTTGCCGTCCTCGGGGTTGAAGGCCGAGCCCGCCCAACCGCCGGAGCCATCCGGCTTCATGTCGAAAAAGACCTGCTGGCCGACCTTGGCGTCGCCCTTGCCGGGAGTCTTGAGCCAGCTGATCGAGCCGCAGACCGCGCCCCCGCAGGGCGCCATGCGTATGCGGGACTCGCCGTTGCTGCGCATCCATGTGCCGACAATATCGGCGGCCGCGGCCGGCGCGGCGAAAGCCAGGACGCCCGCGCAAATCAAAATCGCTTTCTTCATGATCAACTCCCTCGTCGCCCTTCTGCCGGGGTTCACATCAGTGAAGCGATCCGCCGATTGACTGTCAATTGCCGGATGGGTTCGACTGCTGACCGGCTTTGAGCGATCGCAAGGACGATACGCCTTGCATATGCTGCAATGCAGCATGCTAATCAGGGTTCCGGGTGCATGGCGCGCGCCGGCAGAGAGGGCAGTCTATGGGCACGCGGGCGCTGGACCGCATTTTCGCGCCGAAGTCGCTGGCGCTGATCGGCGCAAGCTCGCGCCCTGGCTCGTCCGGCCGCGCCCTGTTCGACAATATCGTCGGCGCGGGCTTCAAGGGCGAGATTTCGCTCATCAATCCGCGCCACGCGGAGATCGAGGGCCGTCCGTGCGTCAACGCGCTGCGCGATCTCGCAAGTCCGCCCGATCTGCTCGTCATCGCGGCGCCCGCCCAGTATGTGGCCCGCCAGATCGAGGAGGCCGAAGAACTGGGCGTGCCCGGCGCGCTGGTGATGACGCGCGACCCCGAGGGCTGGCGCGGCGGTGAAATGACCGGGCGCCTGAAGAAAGTCGCGCAGCGCGGCCGGATGCGAATCGTCGGGCCCAACTGCCTCGGCCTGCTCGTGCCGAAGGCCGGCCTCAACGCCTCGCTGTCCGGCCAGCAGGCGCCGGTTGGCGATCTCGCCGTCGTCTCGCAATCCGGCGCGATCGGCGCCGCGCTGATCGCCTGGGCGCACCGCCGCCATGTCGGTTTTTCCGGCATGGTGTCGGCGGGCGAGATGGTCGATGTCGATTTCGGCGACCTGCTCGACTATTTCGCGCTCGACGTCGCCACGCGCGCGATCCTGCTTTACATCGACCGCCTCGAAGACGCGCAGAAATTCATGTCCGCCGCGCGCGCCGCAGCGCGCGTAAAACCGGTGATCGTCGTGAAATCGGGCCGGCACAAGCGTGGGCCGCGCGGCGGCTCGTCCGTCGCCAATATGGCGGGGCCGGATACGGTCTACGACGCAGCCTTCCGCCGCGCGGGCCTGCTGCGCGTCGCCGATGTCGACGAATTGTTCGACGCGGCCGAAGCGCTCGGCCGCATCAAGCCGTTTCCGGGGCAGCGGCTCGCCATCGTATCCAACGGCGGCGGCCTCGGGCGCCTCGCGGCCGACCGGCTCGCCGACCAGCGCGGAAAACTGGCTGCGATCGAGCCCGCGACATGGACGAAACTGGAAAGCGTTCTTCGTCCCGACATCGCCAAGGAGAACCCGCTCGACATCGACGGCGACGCCGACACTGCGCGCTTCAAGACCGTCGTCGGCGCGTTGCTCGAGGACAGATCGACCGATGCGGTGATGGTGATGCATGCGCCCAGCGCGCTGTCGCGTTCGGCGGAGACTGCGGAAGCCGTGATCGAGGCGGTGAAGGAGGCGCGCAAGAAGACGCTGTCGCCGAAGCCCGTCTTCGCCGTGTGGTTCGGCGCGACTGATGAAACCGACAAGCTGTTCGAAGATGCGCGCATTCCGCACTACCAGTCCGGCGCGGTGAGCGGCTTCATGCACATGGTGCGCTGGAACGAGGCGCGCGAGTTCATGATGAGCGCGCCGCCGAACCTGCCGGAGGATTTCGAGCCAGATGTGGCGCGCGCGCGCAGCGTCGTGCACCACGCTATCGAGCGCGGCCATCGCTGGCTCGCGCCGGTGGAGATGACGCGTCTGCTGGACGCCTACGACATTCCCGTCGCGCCAGCGCGCTTCGCCAAGACGCCGGAAGAGGCGGGCGAACTGGCGCGGCTCTACATTGCGCGGTCGCGCGCCTGCGTGATCAAGATCGTGTCGCGCGACATCGCGCACAAATCCGACATCGGCGGCGTCGTTCTCGATATCCGTACGCCCGATGCGGCGGTGGAGGCGGCGCGCGAGATGATCGCGCGCATCGGACGCGAACTGCCGCAGGCGCGTATCGACGGCGTGACCGTGCATCCGATGATCCGCCGCCCGCACGCGCGCGAGCTGATCGCTGGCATCGCCGACGATCCGACCTTCGGGCCTGTCATCGTGTTCGGGCGCGGCGGCAAGGCGGTGGAGATCATCGACGACCGCGCTCTCGCGCTGCCGCCGCTCGATCTCGCGCTCGCCCACGACATGATCAAGCGCACGCGCGTGTCGAACATTCTCGAATATTACCGCGACGTGCCGCGCGCCGACATCGACGCCGTGGCGCTGACGCTGGTGAAACTGGCGCAGCTCTCCGCCGACATTCCCGAAGTGCGCGAGCTCGACCTCAATCCGCTGCTCGCCGACGAAGCTGGCGTGATGGTGGTCGACGCGCGCATTCGCGTCGAGCCGGATCCAAGGCAGCGCGCGGGCCAATCGAACCGCCGCTTCGCGGTCGCGCCCTATCCGAAGGACCTGGAACAGACCATCCGCATCAAGGACGGCTCGGAGGTTCTCGTGCGCCCGGTGCGGCCGGAAGACGAGGACATGTATCACGCTTTCTTCGAGACCGTGCCGCAGAACGACCTGCGCCTGCGCTTCTTTGCGCCGGTCAAGGCGTTCAGCCACGCCTTTCTCGCGCGCCTCACGCAGATAGATTACGCGCGCGCCTATGCGGTGGCGGCGATCAAAGTCGACACGCACGAAATGCTGGGCGGTGTGCGGTTGATGATGGACGCGGATCTCACCGAGGGCGAATACGCCATCCTGCTCGGCCCCGGCGCCAAGGGCCAGGGGTTAGGATGGACCTTGATGAAAATGATGATCGAGCACGGCCGCCGCATCGGCCTGCACAGGATCGAAGGCCAGGTGCTGACCGAAAACCAGCCGATGCTGCAAATGTGCAAGGCGCTCGGATTCAGGCAGCGCGAATCGCGCGAGGAGCCGGGCGTGAGCATCGTGACGCTGGATCTGATGGAGAAGATCGCGGAGACATAGGTCTCCTCGCGCGGCGACGCCATATGTCGTCAGGAGCCGGCCTTGCTACTGCCGCGCCTGGCGAAACGTCTGCGGCGTGACGCCCGTCTGCTTGCGGAATGTCGCCGCCATATGGCTCTGGCTGGAGAAGCCGGTCTCCAGCGCCACTTCGACGATCGGCAGGCTGGTCGAGATCAGCAGTTCCTTGGCGCGCTGCACGCGGCGCGACAGGACATATTGATGCACCGTCACGCCGAGCCGCTTGCTGAAGGCCCGCGTCAGCGAGCGTGACGAAAGGCCGGCCTCGCGGGCGAGTTCGTCGAGCGACAATTCCTGATCCAGCCGCTCCGCGATGAGATCGCAGACGCGCCGCAGGGCCGGTTCGGACACGACATCCTCGACGGCGCCCGGTCGCGCCGAACGCCCCGCGCCCGTATAGGCGCGCACCATGTGCGCGGCCACCGTCTGGCCGATGTCGTCGGCATAGAGGCGCGACGCCGCGTCTTCCGGGTCCTGCAGGGTTCGCAGGAGCGCCAGCGCCAGCTGTTCGAGCAGGGCGTCGTGGGCGCCGAGCGGCACGTCGAGCTCGACACGGCCGACATGCGCGCTGCACACGCGGCGCGCGGCCTCGTCGAGCGCCTCCTGCCGCAGATGCAGCGTCAGCATTTCCGAGCGGCCGTAGCGGCGCCATTCGCTGGTCTGCTGCGCGGGAATGAGATGGAACTGCCGCGGGCGCAGCGTCGTGGTTTCGAGCGATGCGCCGGCCGTGACGCGGCGGCCGATGCGGGCCGGCTGGCTGACGCAATAGCCCAGGCACGGATTGCCGATCGGCGAGAGTTCGCCGTGCCAGGCGTCGACCTGCACCAGCGCCGCGTGAATGTTGCTCCAGCCCCGGCCGTCGCTGCTCACCAACGTGGCGTTGCGCGGCCAGGATCCGATGTCGTGCGTACGCATGGGGATCAATCCCGTCCCGTGGAACGCCGCCTGCGACGTCCGCCTCGCGTCTTCAGGACTTGATGGCCGGAATCTGCTCCACGACGGCCCGATCCTGAAAGAAGCGTCTTCAATCGAAATCTAATCTCGCCGTGGGTCAAGCGGAGCACCGGCGCAATTGCCGGCGCCGCCTGTCGGTTTGTTGGCGCTGCTGCCCAAGCGCCGTGCGGATTGCAGAAACATTGGACGAATGGCCCGGCGGCGCATCACGCGGCCGGCACAGCGGAGACCGGGACAGATGGCGTCACTCTTCAGCGAACTCCAGGTGCGGGACGTGCGGCTGCGCAACCGCATCGCCGTATCCCCGATGACGCAGTTTTCTTCGCCCGACGGCATCGTCAACGACTGGCATCTCGCGCATCTCGGCTCGAAGGCCGCCGGCGGCGCGGGCATGGTCGTCGTCGAGCAGACAGCCGTCTCGCCGGAGGGACGCATGTCCACGACCTGCGCGGGCCTATGGAACGATGCGCAGGGCGAGGCGCTCGCCCGCATCGCGCGATTCGTCAAATCGGTCGGCTGCGTCGCGGGCATCCAGCTCGGCCATTCAGGCCGGCGCGGCTGCGTCGAGCCGCCATGGCTCGGCGGCGCGCATCTGCCGGAAAATCATCCCGACGCGTGGGAGATGATCGGCCCGTCCGCGATCCCGTTCGGCGGCGTCATGCACCGGACGCCCCGCGCGATGACGCAAGCCGACATCCACGCCATCGTGCGCAAATACGCCGCTGCCGCCCGGCGTGCGCGCGAGGCCGGCTTCGAATGGCTGGAGATCCACGCCGCGCACGGCTTCCTGCTCTCGAGCTTCTTCTCGCCCCTCTCCAACCAGCGCACCGACGCCTATGGCGGCGATCTCGCCGGCCGCAGCCGCCTGCTGATCGAAATCGTCGACGCCGTGCGCGCGGAATGGCCGGAGCGCCTGCCGCTGTCGATGCGTTTCGGCGTGACCGAATTCGCCGCCGGCAGCCAGACCATCGACGAGTCCGTCGAGCTCGCGCGCACGCTCAAGCAGCGCGGCCTCGATCTCGTCGACGTGTCCTTCGGCGGCAATTCCGGCGCCGCGCAGACGCCGTGGGACGAGGAAGGTTTCATGGTGCCCGCCGCGCAGCGCATCCGCGCTGAGGCCGGCATCCTCACCGCCGCAAACTGGAATCTCGCAGACCCGCGCTTCGCCGATGCGATCGTGCGCGAAGGCCGTGTCGATCTCGTCATGCTCGGCCGGCCGATGCTCGCCAATCCGCACTGGCCTGTCTACGCGGCGATGGTTCTGGGACATGAACGTCCCTACGACATGCTGCCGGTCCAGTTCAGCACCTGGCTCAACAAATACCAGCGCAGCCGCGTCAACGACGGCTTCGGCCATATCGCGCGCGATGCGCCGCCGACGGCCGTCGCCGCCGAATAGTCCTTCCTCATTATCGTTCACAAGACAGGAGCCGTCGCATGCAAACCGACAGCAAATCTCTCGCACCGGATACGTCGTTTACCGCCGCCCGACTTGGATGGAGCCTGGCTGCGATCCAGGCGCTGATCTACGGCTCGTTCGTGGCGATGTTCGTCGTGGCGCCCGGCACGATGACGCGGCCGATCGCGCCCGGCTACTCGATCACCGTCGCGATGATCTACGGGCTCTGCGTGATCCTTTCGACCATCGCGCTCGCCGGGATCTACGTCCTGATCGCCAACCGTTCCGAAGACAATTGAGGAGTTGATCCCATGCTTGCAGGCAGTCTCCGCAAATCGCTTCCGACGCTGGTCGCGTCGCTGGCGATGAGCACATCGGCGATGGCCGCCGGACCGGCGGATAGCGGCGCCAACGTCACCGCGATCGGCATGTTCACCGTCATCGTTCTCGTCACGCTCGGCATCACATGGTGGGCCGCGCAGAAAACCAAGTCGGCATCGGACTTCTACACCGCCGGCGGCCATATCTCCGGCTTCCAGAACGGCATCGCGCTTGCGGGCGATTTCATCTCCGCGGGCGCCCTGCTCGGCCTCGCGGGCCTCGTCTACGCCTCCGGATTCGACGGGCTGATCTTCGCGGTCGGCTATTCGACGGGCCTGCCCATCGTCGTCTTCCTCGTTGCGGAACGCCTGCGCAAACTCGGCCGCTTCACGGTCGGCGACGCGCTTGCGACCCGGCTCGACGAACGGCCGATCCGCATCTTCACCTCCTTCGCCACGCTCGTGATCGTCGCCTTCTACCTGGTCGCGCAGATGGTCGGCGCCGGTCAGCTGATCCGTCTGCTGTTCGGCCTCGACTATGTCTATGCGCAGATTCTCGTGGGCGGTCTGATGATCTGCTACGTGATCTTCGGCGGCATGGTCGCGACGACATGGGTGCAGATCGTCAAGGCGGTCCTGTTGATGGGCGCCGGGCTCTTCATCGGCGGCGCGGTCCTCGTGCATTTCGGCTTCAGCTACGACGCGCTCGTCGCCCGCGCCATCGCCGTTCATCCCAAGCACGCCGCGATCATGATGCCGCAGGCCTATTCGGGCAGCGTGCTGCAGACCATCTCGCTTGGCGCCACGCTGATGCTCGGCACCGCGGGCCTGCCGCATGTCCTGATGCGCTTCTTCACCGTTCCGGATGCGAAGGCTGCGCGGGCTTCGGTCTTCTGGGGCACGCTGTGCGTGAGCGGCTTCTTCGCCCTGGTCTTCGTGCTCGGCTTCGGCGCGCTGGCGATCATCGGCGGCGATCCGTCCTACCTCGACGCCAAGGGCGCGCTGCGCGGCGGCGGCAACATGGCGACCGTGCATCTGGCGCAGGCGATCGGCGGCAGCGGGCTGATGGGCTTCGTCTCGGCGGTCTCGTTCGCGACGATCCTGGCGGTCGTGGCCGGCCTGACGCTGGCCGGCGCATCCTCCGTCTCGCACGATCTCTATGCCCGCGTGTTCCGTCGTGGACAGGCGAGCGAGAAAAGCGAGATCCGCGTCTCCCGCATCGCTACCGTCGTGCTGGGACTCGTCTCGGTGGGACTGGGCATCCTGTTCCAGACCCAGAACGTCGCCTACATGGTCAGCCTCGCCTATGCGATCAGCTGCAGCTCGACGCTCCCGCTGCTGCTGCTGACGCTCTACTGGCCAGGCCTGACGACCCGCGGCGCCATCGCCGGCGGCACGGTCGGCCTGATCGCGGCGGTGTCGCTCACCGTGCTCGGCCCGCCCGTGTGGGTGAAGGTGCTGGGCAATGCGGCGCCGATCTTCCCGATCGACCCGCCGACCATCGTCTCGATGCCGCTCGCATTCCTCACGGCCTGGCTGGTCTCGACGCTCAGCCGCCGCGCGAGCGCGACGACGCTGAGCCCCCGGCTCGAAGCAGCGGAATAAAGGCTGCGGTCAAAAATCAGGCCGGCCGATCGAAGGATCGGCCGGCCATTTTGCGTCTGCATTTCAGATACGATTGCTCAAGCGGCGAAGCTGAAACTCCAGACGGAGCCGCTCTCTGCTACTCCGCCAGAACCCGCGTCGGCGGAAATGTCACTTCCACCATCGTGCCCTCGCCCTTACGGCTGCGGATGGTGAAGGCGGCGCGATTGGCCTCGACCAGCGCCTTGGTGAGCGGCAGGCCCAGGCCCGTGCCCTCGGTCTTGCGCGTGGTCGCAACCTGCCGGAACGGCTCCAGCGCGGTCTCGAGTTCCGCATCGCTCATCCCGACGCCCGTGTCCTTGATGCGCACGACGGCGTGGCCGGCGTCGGTGAGCGCGGTCGAGACGATCGCCTGCCCGCCCGGCTCGTTGAACTTGACGGCGTTGGAGAGAAGGTTGAGCACGATCTGGCGCATCGAGCGCTCGTCGGCGACGATGTTGGGCAGATTGGGCGCGAGCGACAGGCGCATGACCACGCGGTCGCGATTGGCCTGCGGCTGCATCAGCGACACACATTCGGCGACGACGGCGTTGATGTCGACCGAGGTGAAGGTGAGATCGACCTTGCCCGCCTCGATCTTGGAGAGATCGAGCAGATCGTTGACGAGGCTGAGCACATGCTCGCCCGACTTGTGGATGTCGCGCATGTAGTCGCGATAGCGCTCGTTGCCGACCGGGCCAAAGCGCTCGTCCATGATGACTTCGGCAAAGCCCAGAATGGCGTTGAGCGGCGTGCGGATCTCGTGGCTGACCTTGGCGAGGAAATCCGATTTCAGCGCGCTTGCGCGTTCGGCTTCGCGGCGGGCGTCGCCGAGTTCGCGCTCGACCTTCTTCCACGCGGTGAGATCGCGCAGCACGGCGCAGAATTTCGGCGTTGCGCCGCTGCCGAGCCTGCCGAGCGTGACGAAGACGGGGATCGTTCCACCCTGTGTGGCGCGCGCGAAAATCTCGCGGCCGTCGTTGAGCACGCTCTGCACGCCGCCGGATTTCACGCCCTCGAAATAAGCAGCGACCGCTTCCTGGCTTTCCCTGGCGACAAGGGTCGAGAAAGGCTGGCCGGCGACCTGGCCCTGGTCGCAGCCGAACAGGGCTTCGCCGGATCGATTGAGCGAAAGTATGCGGCCTTCGGAATCGAGCACGGCGACGCCGTCGGTCGCCGTGTCGAGAATGGCGTGCAACTCACGCGCTTCGGCGTCGCGCTGGCGCAGGTCGAGTTCGAGCGCCTTTGCTTTCGCAGCGTCGGCGCTGTCTTGCGCAGGCGCCTCGCGCGCTGGAATTTCCGGCGCGATCCTCTCCTGCGCGCGTCGCAGGGTCACGAGCGTCGCAGGCTGGCCGTCCCAGTCGATCGCCTGCACGCGCGCGTCGACGGGCAGCACTTCGCCGTCGCGCGTTTCGATCTGCGCGACGCCGCTGTCAGGCGCGCGGCCATGGAACAGCCGATCCAGACCGCCTGCGGCGTGGAAGGCGTCGATGTCGGAATAGTCGAGCAGATCGAGCAGCGTGCGATTGGCGTAGATCGGCACATTGAACCGGCTGACGACGACGCCGACGGGCAGACGGTCCAGCACGCCGGCTGCATTGCGCTCCGGCTTTTCGGCCGCGATCCTGACAGACGATTCCTCCGAGACCGCCGCAAGCGGCGGCGCAGCGGGCGTGACCGATCCGGCGCGTTCGTCCGAGCGGCCGAAGCGCGCGACGAGGTCGATGAGATCGCGGGCGCGCTTGCTGGCGGCGGGACTGAGCTTCGGCTCGTCGTCGTCGCCGACGACAGGCTCCGCGCCAAGCGCACGGCCGATTTCCTCGAAGGCGGATTTTTCGCCGGGAGACAGTTCCGGCGCCGACTGGCGTGTCGGCGGCTCGGCGAAACGCACCGGCAGTTGCGGGCGCAGCGGCACGATATTGGCGGCTGACGGCGCGCCTGCGGCAGGCTCATCCGCCTCGCCGCCGGCGTCTTCATCTACGCCGTCGTCGTCGGCGCCATCCTGATCGCCCATATCGAGCAGCGTTCGTCCGAAAGCGGGCGCGATGGATTCGGACTCGCGCGTCAGGGGCTCGGCGCCGACATCGCCGCGATGCATCGGCTCGCCGGCGTCGGTGACGGCGACGATTTCCGCCGACGCTTCGCTCGCATCGCCGCTTTCGTCGGCTGTCTGGCGCGGCGGCCCCAACGCTATGACCGTCGGCGCTTCGCGCGCCGGCGCGGCTTGCGTTTCGTTCGCGCGGCGTCCTTCGTCGGCATCGTTCCCGCTGACCGGCGCTTCGTCCTCGTCGTCGAGATCGGCGACGGTTTCGAATGCGACGTCTGGATCGCCGTGCGCCGGCGCCTCGGGCGCGTTGCGCGCGGGATGCGCGAGGTCGACGGTCTCCGCCGCGTCATGCGCCGGCATTTCGCCGGAGAGCGAGGCCGCGTCGCGCGCCTGTGTTTCCCGCGCGGCGCCGTCGGCGTCGGCCGCATTCTGCACGACGGCGAGCGGCGGCGGAGATTCGTCGCGCGGTTGCGCAATCGCGTCTATCTCCGCAATCGCATCCGCCGTCGCCGCGGCCTCGATCGCTGCGTCCGCATGCGGCGGACCGACAGGCGCGGCCATTCGTTCGGCGCGCACCACGCCAAAGCCGCGAAACCCGTCGAAGCGGTCTTCCTCGTCGAAAACTGGCGCAGCGCCGAGCGCGATCTGCGCACGCTCGCCGGCGCCTGCAGGCCACAGCGTCTCTATTCCCACGAATGTGTCGCGCGCCGCGAGCGCCGCGACCAGGCGGCCATCCGCATCCAGATTCATCTCCCGCGCCAGATCAATCAAGGAGCGGCCGAGGATGTCGGCATTGGCGGCGCCGATCTGCTCGCCAAGGGTCGGCGCGACGCTGACGACGATGTGATCCCTGTCTGTGCGCCATGCGAAACGGGCGCCGCGCGCCGGCGCGACGACGGCCGGTTCATCGGCTGGCGCGGCGGCGGCGTCGACCGGCGTG
>JASGFP010000097.1:0-16270 GCA_047605445.1 Rhodoblastus sp. | reverse complement strand
CGGCGCCCGACGGGCCGCGTATCGCCGCGCTCGCCTTCGACGGCTGGGACACCCACGCGAACGAGGGCGGCCCGCGCGGACGGCTCGCGCAACTGCTGTCAGGCCTCGACGGCGCGTTCGGCGAATTCGAGAAGGGTCTTGGCGACAGATGGCGCGACACGTTCATCGCCGTCGTCACCGAATTCGGCCGCACCGCGCGCATCAACGGCACGACGGGCACCGATCACGGCACGGGCACGGTCGCCTTTCTCGCGGGCGGAGCTGTGAAGGGCGGACGCGTGATCGCGGATTGGCCTGGGCTGAAGCCGGAACAGCTCTACGAAAATCGTGACCTGAAGCCGACTACCGATCTACGCGGCGTTCTGAAGGGGGCGCTGGCCGATCATCTGGGCCTTGGCGCGAATGTCTTGGGCGACAGCGTTTTCCCGGGGTCGGCGGCGGTGAAGCCGATGGCGGGACTGGTCGTCTGAACGATGACGACGTCGAGCGCAATCGAGACCCTGTTCTCTGACGCAATAGTCGATCTCGACGCGGAAGAACCGCCGTCCCGAGCATTGACCGGATGGTCCGCGATTACGCAATTGCATAGGCTTGCGAGCGCTGAGGTTCTCCATGCGGCGCTGGCTGCGTGCGAGGCAGCCGCGCCGCAAACGCGCAGGGTCGGGGCGGCCGTGCTCGGTCAACTCGGGCATTCCCGGGTCGGGTACGAGCCGGTTTTTCGCGACGAGCGTTATGCGGGATTGGCGCATCTTCTTGACGCCGAAACCCGTGGCCCTGCTGATCCGCGCGTCCTCGCCGACGCCTGCATCGCGCTCGGCCATCTGCACGATCCGCGCGCCATCCCGGCCTTGCTCGATCTGAGAACCAGCCCGGACGCCGACATCCGATACGCCGTTGCATTCGGCCTGAGCGGCTTCGACCATCCGCAAGCTATCGGCGCCTTGGTCGAGTTGTCATCGGACACCGACGAAACTGTGCGCGACTGGGCCACCTTCGCGCTGGCGCACGAGGCCGGTTCGGATTCACCCGCCATCCGCCAAGCCCTACGCGCGCGCCTCAACGATTCCAGCTACGACATTCGCAATGAAGCCATCGCCGGACTTGCCAAGCTGAAGGACGAAGCGGCGGCGAGCGCACTGAAGCGCGAACTGATGAATGGCGTTTCGATACCGCTCCTTGAAGCGGCAATCGAATTGGCGCGTCCGGATCTGTGCGAGGCATTGGATGCTGCGGCCGCGCGAGGCCTGACGTTCGGGACGTCAAACGGAAGTCTTGATCTCAATTCACTTTGGAAAGAAGCAGCAACGGTCTGCGGCTGCCTGTCGGACCATCCAAACTCATAGACCGGTCACCGGGACCGCGACGCAATATGCCCCTTGAGGCGTATTTCCCCAAAAAAAAAGAAAACGCCCGACCCCCGAGGTTCTGGTCCTCGGAAAGGCCCACGCAGCCAAGAAGCGCGGGCCAGGGTCGGGCGATTCCGTGATGGAATGCGGCGTGCCGGTTACGGCCGCACCAGCGCTCCATAAACTGTCGTGTTGGATTCGACGTGCTCGATAGCCGCCGTCATCGTGTGCTTGGGCGCGCTGCGCATCGAATAGGCGACAGCGCCGACGCCGAAGGCGAGCGCCGCGATCAGCGCGAGCGAAACGTTGAACTGGCGGCGAGCGGCTTCCGCATCGCAACCGCGGGAGAAACCGGCTTCTGGCGCCTTGTCGAAATGATCTACAACCGACATGTCAGCCATCCCTGAACTCTGTTGTTCGAAACCGTTGAACCCGGCCTCGAAAGTCACCCTATCGACCCGACCCCGTCCTGAATGTGCGTTTTGGCGCCTCTCGATCGGCGCCCGCATCTGTTACTCAATTACAACACTCAAGCAAAAAACTTTGCTCGAATATTAAAATGAGCTTCCGGCGTCGGAAGTCAATCGGCCGTGGGCCGTCTCACACTGTTGTGAACGGCGCAAAGCGCTGTTGGTTTCGTCAGGCCGCGAATTAATTTGCGCTGCGGGCGCTAAGTTCTATGGTGCGCCGCCCTTGGCCCTGCCGACTCGGGGCCTTTCTCGAACCGGAGACATCGACCCATGGCGTTTCTCGCCGATGCCCTTTCTCGCGTGAAGCCTTCCGCCACCATTGCGGTGACGCAGAAAGCACGCGACCTGAAAGGCCAGGGTCGCGACATCATCTCGCTGTCGGTCGGCGAGCCGGATTTCGACACGCCCGACAACATCAAGCAGGCGGGCATCGACGCCATTCGCCGCGGCGAGACCAAGTACCCGCCGGTGGCCGGCATCGTGCCGCTGCGCGAGGCGATCGCGGGCAAGTTCAAGCGCGAGAACAATCTCGACTACAAGCCCTCCCAGGTCATCGTCGGCACCGGCGGCAAGCACATCCTGTTCAACGCCTTCATGGCGACGCTGAACCCCGGCGACGAGGTGATCGTCACCGCGCCCTATTGGGTCAGCTATCCCGAGATGGTGGCTCTGTGCGGCGGCACGGCCGTCGTCGTGCAGACGAAGATGGAAGACGGCTTCAAGCTGCAGCCCGAAGACCTCGAGCGCGCGATCACGCCCAAGACCAAATGGGTCATTCTGAACTCGCCGTCCAACCCGTCGGGCGCCGCCTATACGCGCGAGGAATTGAAGAAAGTCACCGACGTCCTGGTGCGTCACCCGCATGTCTGGGTTCTGCCAGACGACATGTACGAGCACCTGACCTACGGCGATTTCAAATTCGTCACGCCGGCCGAGATCGAGCCCGCGCTCTACGACCGCACGCTCACCATGAACGGCGTGTCGAAGGCCTACGCCATGACCGGCTGGCGCATCGGCTACGCGGCAGGCCCGGAGCAGCTCATCAAGGCGATGGACATGATCCAGGGCCAGCAGACGTCGGGCGCCTGCACCATCGCGCAATGGGCGTCGGTGGAAGCGCTCAACGGTCCGCAGGACTTCATCGCGACCTCGCGCAAGGCCTTCCAGGCCCGCCGCGATCTCGTGGTGTCGATGCTCGGCCAGGCCAAGCACCTCAAGTGCCCGAGCCCGGAGGGCGCCTTCTACGTCTTCCCCTCCTGCGCGGGCGCGATCGGCCTCAAGACGCCATCGGGCAAGAAGATCGAGAGCGACCAGGACTTCGTGACCGAGCTTCTGGAAGCCGAAGGCGTCGCCACCGTGCAGGGCTCGGCCTTCGGGACCGGCCCGAATTTCCGCGTCTCCTACGCGACCTCGGACAAGGTGCTCGAAGACGCCTGCTCGCGCATCCAGCGTTTCTGCGCCAGCCTGAGCTGAACATCGCGGTTTTCCGCCATGTGCGTTTTGGCGCCGCCCCGTTTCGGGGCGGCGTTTTCATTTGCGGCTCTGCGCCAGGAAGCGCCGTCTCACAATGGAGCGCCCCATGAAACGCCTGACCAAGCTCTTGCTCGCCAGCGGCCTCGTCGCCTGTGCGGCCTTCCCCGCCCACGCCGCCAACACCACGCGCGTCGGCGCGCTGGAATGCGACGTTTCCGGCGGCGTCGGCATGGTCATCACATCGAGCAAGGCGCTCGACTGCTGGTTCTTCCGCGACGACGGCGCGGCCGAACACTATGTCGGCACGATCACGCGCTTCGGCGTCGCGCTCGGCGCGACGGGGCCGGGCCATCTCGACTGGGCGGTGTTCGCGCCGACGGTCGGGCTGCATTCGGGCGAACTCGCCGGCGACTACGGCGGCGTCGGCGCCTCGGCGACCGCCGGCGTCGGCCTCGCGGCCAATGCGCTGATCGGCGGCTCCGGCCGCGCCTTCAATCTCCAGCCGTTTTCGGTGCAGGCGCAGGTCGGCGTCGACGTGGCCGCGGGCGTGACATCCATGACCCTGGACTACGCGCCGCCGCCGCCTTCGGCCGGCAGGCCCCGTGCGCGCCGTCACATGAAGTGACTCGGCAAGCGACGCTTCTTGCGTCCGTGTCCTTGACCCAGCGTCTTGCCATCGGCGCGCGTCGGTGAAACGATCCTGACCGACGGCGCGGAGCGCCGCAGCTTCCAGCGCCGTCAGGCTACGGGAGTTTGAGATGAGCGACGTGGCGGCCAATGGCGGCAGAAGAGCGATGGGGCCCCGGCTGATTGCGCTCGTGGGTCCCTTCCAGAGCGGCAAGACCACCCTTCTCGAAAGCATCATGGCGCGCACCGGCGCCATATCCCGTCAGGGCGCCGTGCGCGACGGTTCCTCCGTCGGCGATTCCAGCGCCGAGGCGCGCGCCCACGCAATGAGCGTGGAAGCCAATGTCGCGACCGCCGATTACCTGGGCGACCGCTACACATTCGTCGACTGCCCCGGATCGATCGAATTTTCCAACGAGATGCGCGACGTGCTGCCGATGTGCGACGCCGCCATCGTCGTGTGCGAGGCCGATCCGCGCAAGATTCCTGCACTGCAGCTCATTCTGCGCGAACTCGAGGAACTCGGCCTTCCCCGCCTCATCTTCCTCAACAAGATCGACGCCGCCACGCAGCGTGTGCACGAGACGCTGGGCGTATTGCAGCCCGCCTCGCGCGCGCCGCTGCTGTTGCGCCAGATCCCGATCTGGCAGAACGGCATCGCCACCGGCTTCATCGATCTCGCGCTCGAACGCGCTTTCGTCTACCGCGAGCACGCGCCGTCCACGATCATCGACGTGCCCGCCGGCGACCTGCCGCGCGAAAAGGAAGCGCGCTACACGATGCTGGAAAGGCTCGCCGATTACGATGACGCGCTGATGGAGGAATTGATCTCCGACATCGAGCCGCCGCGCGATCAGGTGTTCGACGATCTCGCGAAGGAACTGCGCGACGGCCATGTCGTGCCGATGCTGATCGGCTCGGCCGAGCGCGGCAATGGCGTGACGCGCCTGCTGAAAGCCTTGCGCCATGAGGCGCCGACCATCGCCCAGACCCGCGCGCGTCTCGGCGTCGCCGACGCCGGCCCTGCGATCGGGCAAGCGATCCGCACGGTCCACACGGCGCACGGCGGCAAACTGTCGATCGCGCGCGTATTGCGTGGAACATTCACAGATGGATCGACAGTCATTGGCGCGAACGGCGGCGAAGACCGCATCGCCTCGCTGTCGCGCCTGATCGGCTCGGCTTCCACCAAGGTCGGCAAGGCCGAGGAAGGCGACACGCTCGCGTTCGGCCGCCTCGATCACATTGCCTCGGGCGAGACGATCGGCGATTCAAAGACTGGCCGTCCGCAGCAGATATCCGGCCGCGCGCCGACGCCGCAGCCCGTCCATGCGCTGACGCTGGCGATCAAGGATCGCAAGGACGAGGTGAAGCTCGCCGCCGCCATGGCGAAACTGACCGAGGAAGATCCCTCGCTCATCTTTACGCAGGATCAGGAATCCGGCGAGATGAAACTGTCGGGCCAGGGCGAGATGCACCTGCGCGTCGCACTCGAGCGGCTGGCCGCGCGCTTCGGCGTGACGGTGGAGGCGAAGAAGGGCGGCGTCGCCTATCGCGAGACGATCCGCCACCCCGTCGCGCATGTGCGCGGGCGCCACAAGAAGCAGTCGGGCGGCCACGGCCAGTTCGGCGACGTCGTCATCGACGTGCGCCCGCTGGAGCGCGGCGCGGGATTCCTGTTCGAGGAAAAAGTGCATGGCGGCTCCGTGCCGCGGCAATATTTCTCGTCCGTCGAGGCCGGCTGCCGCGACGCCTGCGCGCAGGGGCCGCTCGGCTTTCCGGTGGTGGATGTCGCCGTCGCTCTGGTCGACGGCTCCTATCACACGGTCGATTCGTCAGACATGGCCTTCCGCACCGCCGCGCGCGTCGGCATGCAGGAGGCGCTGGAGAAATGCGGACCGGCGTTGCTCGAGCCGATCCTCGCCGTCTCGATCGCCGTGCCGAGCGACGCCATGTCGCGCGCGACCGCCATCGTCTCAGGCCGGCGCGGCCAGATTCTCGGCTTCGACGGCCGGCCCGGCTGGGAAGGATGGGACGTGCTGGAAGCGCAGATTCCCGAAGCCGAAATGGGCGGCCTGATCGTCGACCTCCGCTCGGCGACCTCGGGGGTCGGCTCGTATACGGCCAAGTTCGACCATCTCGCGGAAGTCGTCGGCAAGCATGCCGAGGCGATCGTGGCCGCGCGCGCGAGCGAGAAGGTGAACGGGCATTGAGAGCCCCTCGGAGCTGTCATGGCCGGGCGTGACCTGGCCGTCCCGCCCCTCCATTACCAACAATTAATCCGCCCGCCTCTGGACGTCCTCCTAATGTAAATGTAAATTACATTCATATCGGCGGCCAACAGGGGCGCAGCCGATGGAGAGGAACATGAGCGTCTATCAAGGCACTATCGATGGTTCGGCCAATTCCGGCGAACGCCGTTCGCGGCGGGTGCGCTGGCGGGGGGTGGAGCTCTTCGCAATGATCCTTGGCTTCATCGTCTTCTGGCCTGTCGGCCTCGCCATTCTCTTTCTCAAGATCTGGCAGAAGCGCGAGGGCCGTCCGGATCAGGATCTCGTCGAATTCGTTCAGGAAAGGGGCTCGGAAATGCGCGGACGTTGTGTGGCCAAGCGCACCGCTTGGGAGACTGCCACCTGGAGAGCCGCTGGCGCGGAATGGAAGCCCTTCTCCGGCCCGCGCCCGACTGGCAACAGCGCCTTCGACGACTGGCGGTCGGCCGAGCTCGCCCGCCTCGAGGAAGAGCGCCAGAAGCTGGTCCAGGCCGAACGCGACTTCGCCGAGCATCTCGACAAGCTGCGCCGCGCCCGCGACCGCGAGGAGTTCGACCGCTTCATGAGCGAGCGCAGCGCCCAGCAACGGCAGGCCGATCAGGGCCCGCAGATCTGATCCACGAGATCTCTGCATTCAGGCGCCGGCGGTCTCCGCCGGCGCTTTTTTTGTCGCGCGACGAGCCGCGGCTGCGCCGTCGACGAAACACTCCAACAAATTCGACGCATTAACCTTCTTTTTTTTAAGCGCGTTAACGCGCCTGCCGCATCGCTATGCGGATGGCGCGTCGCGTATTGCCATATCTCGCCCTTGGCGGTCTCCTGTCGCTCTTGTCGGCCTGTTCGGTCTACGACAAGCCCAAGCGGCCGGCTTGGCGCACGGCGGCGGAAAATGCCTGCTTCGCCGAAAAGCGCGTGCAGGTCTCCGCCTATGTGCAGCCCGCGCCCGAGATCAGCGGCCCCGGCATCTGCGGCCTCACCCGGCCGCTGCACGTCACCGCGCTGCAGGGCGGAACGGTCAAACTCAATTCGCGCATGACGCTCGACTGCTCGATGGTCGCCGAACTCGACGAATGGGTGGGCTCGACCTTGCAGCCGGCCGCGCAGGCGCGCTTCGGCCAGCCCGTCGTGCAGATCAACACGATGGGCGCCTATTCCTGCCGCGGCATGAACAACCAGATCGGCGCGCGCCTGTCCGAACATTCCTTCGGCAACGCCATGGACATCGGCGGCTTCGTGCTCGCCGACGGCCGGTCCATCGTCATCCGCCGCGACTGGACGCGCGGCGACGAACAGACGCAGGCATTTCTCAGGGAAGCGCAAGGCGGCGCCTGCGACCGGTTCACGACCGTGCTGGCGCCGGGCTCCAACGCTTTCCACTACGACCACATCCACGTCGATCTCGCCATGCACGGTTCGAGCCGCAAGGGCCTGCGCCATATCTGCAAGCCGGCCATCCCGACGCTGCGGCCGGCGCCCGACCGCGACAATCTGCCGGAGGCGCCCGATGTCGAGGAAGAGACAGACATCGCGCAGACCAAGCGCCTGCCGGGCGACAACACTTACGCCATGCATTCGGGCCCGAGCGTCGGCCTGCCGCCCGACCCGCCGCGCCGCGAAAAGGCGTTCGATCCGGCGAGCGTCCAGCGCGCGCTCGCGCTGAGCCCGCGCAGCCTGCGCCCTCCGGCCACGATTCGCGAGGACGGCGCCTTCGATCCCGGCGACGACGGCGAGCCGACCGGCGCCATCCGCTGACGCGACGATAGCTCACGGAAACGTGATCGACATCCTGCGCGACGATGCAACGCATCAAATTTTCAAGCTTCGACAAACGCGCGTCTTTCGCCGTTCGCCGGTCCTGCGCGGCATCGGAAGCTTGCTTACAATTTGATTTGCATGTGGCGTCCAGGTCATCCACGCTTGCGTCTCCGTCATGCACGGGAGGCCACCATGGCGAACTACCGGATTTCGGTGCGACGCGATCATACGCTCGCCGAGTTCAGCGTTGGCGTTCATGACGACAGCTGCCGTGCGCTCGCGCGCGTCGACGCCCTGAGCACGTTGCACGCCAAGAAAGTTGTCCGCGACCTCATCACGCTGGTGCGACGGAGCGATCCCGACGGGGTCTTCAGCGTGCGCCGGGATATGCGGTCAACGATCTGATTCCGGCGCCATCGTCGTCGAATTGGCGCCACAAGACATGCTCAATATGGCGAAGCGCGATATAACGAGCGCGCTTTCGCACACGCAGGAGCATGAATGTCCGCAGCAACGCTCGCCTTTCGTCCACCGGCGCCGACGCCGCGCGACACGCCGCTCGGCGTTTTGGGCATGATCGCGGCGCTGCGACGCAACCCGATCGAAATCTGGACCCGCCGCCATTACGAGGAGCCCGTGCTCGTCGGCCGCACGATCCTTGGCGAGCGCGCCGTCGTCAGCGACCCGGCCGGGGTGCGGCGGATTTTCCTCGATAACGCCGCCAATTACCGCAAGGACGACCTGCAACTGCGCATCCTCAAGCCGGGGCTCGGCGAGGGCCTGCTGACGGCCGAGGGCGAGAGCTGGCGCGCCCAGCGCCGCTCGCTCGCCTCGCTGTTCACGCCGCGCCAGGTCGCCGCCTTCGCCGAAGCCATGGCGGCCTCGACCCGCGAAGGCGTCGCGCGGCTCGGGCGCCGCAGGCCCGGCCAGCGCATGGACATGCACGAGGAAATGTCGCGCCTCACACTCGAAATCCTCGAACACACGCTGTTCACGCAAGGACTGGGACGCGATACCGGCGAATTCCAGAGCGCGGTCAACCGCTACTTCAACACAGTCGGCCGGCTCGATCCGTTCGACCTGCTCGGCCTGCCGCAATTCCTGCCGCGCCTCGGGCGCTTGCGCGGGCGCAAGACGCTCGAATGGTTCGCGACGGCGGTCGACGACATCATAGCCGCGCGACGCAAGCTGATCGCCGAAGGCGGCGCTGCGCCGCGCGACATTCTCACCCTGCTGCTCGAGGCGCAGGATCCGGAGACCGGGCGCGGCATGCGCGAGGAGGATCTGCGCTCGAACATCGTGACCTTCATCGGCGCCGGGCATGAAACGACCGCCAATGCGCTGACCTGGACCTTCTATCTTCTGTCACAGGCGCCCGACTGGCGCGCCGAAGTCGAGGCCGAAGCCGATGCGCAACTCAACGCGGGCCCCGTCGCGGAACTCGCCGAGCGCATGCCGATAACCAGGGCCGTGCTCGAGGAATCGCTACGACTCTATCCACCGGCCGCTTTCCTCAGCCGCGCGGCGATAGCCGACGACGTCATCTGCGGCCAGAAAATTCGCGCCGGGTCCATCGTCACCGTGTCGCCCTTCCTGCTACATCGCCACAAGACCTTGTGGGATCAGCCAGACGTCTTCGATCCCACGCGATTTTTGGGCGAGAACCGCGAGCGCATCGACCGCTTCGCCTACATCCCCTTCGGCGCCGGTCCGCGCGTGTGCATCGGCATGGGCTTCGCCATTCAGGAGGCGATCATCGTGCTCGCGCATCTGACGCGCGCATTTCGCTTCGATCTCGCGCCCGGCCATGCGGTGCGGCCTGTCCAGCGGATCACGCTGCGTCCGCAGGGCGGCATGCCCATGCTCGCGACGCCGCGCAACTAGGCGCTTCGCAAGGAGGGCCGGCTTGCGCTATGAACGCGCAGCATGTCGCACCGCAGGATCAACGAGCCGAAAACGCGCCGCCTCAGTCTCGGCGGCCGCGAGGTCGAATCGGTTGGGCTCGAAACGGATTTCTGGTCGGACTTCGCGCACCGCAGCCTCACCGTCAGCTGGCCTGTTTTTTTCCTCGGCGCGACAGCCGCGTTCCTCACGCTCAACTGCATCTTCGCCACGATCTATTCGCTCGGCGACAAGCCGATCGCCAATGCCGACGGCGATTTCCTGCACTACGTCTTCTTCAGTATCCAGACGCTGACCACCGTCGGATATGGCGGCATGTATCCGCAATCGGTCTACGGCCATATCGTCGCCAGCACGGAACTTTATACCGGCGTCTTCACCACGGCTCTGCTGACCGGCCTCATCTTCTATCGATTCTCGCGTCCCCGCGCGCGCATCCTCTTCGCCGAACGCGCCGTCATTGCCAACCATGACGGGAAGCGCAGCCTCATGCTGCGCGCAGCCAACCAGCGCCTCAACGCCATCTCCGCCCCGATCGCGAAACTCTGGTTCTCGACGAGCGTGCAGACGGCCGAAGGCGCGTCCTTCCGGCGTTTCATCGAACTTCCGCTGCTGCGCGCGCAATCGCCGCTCTTCGTTTTGAGCTGGACGATCATTCACGTCATCGACGAGGCGAGCCCGCTGTTCGGCCTCGATGAGGCAGCGCTCCAGGCCAGCGAGAGCACGATCGTCGCCATGATCGAGGGCTACGACGAATCCGCCGCACAGACGGTGCGCGCGCGAAAGACCTATCTCGCCTCGGAAATCGTTCTCGGCCACCGCTATGTCGATGTGCTTGAAGCCGGCGACAACGAACGCATACGCGTAAACTACACCAGATTTCACCTGACGGAGCCCGATTCCTGACCGGCGTCATCGGCGCGTCATTCGCAGATGGCGTCTGATAGGGCTCGGAGGCAGGCGACGGAGAAGACATGGACAAGCTCAGACTGGCCTTCGCTCTTCGGTACCTGCCACTGACGCTGTCCGTAATCGGCGCGCCGTTCTTCGCCGTCGTGGCGATGGTTTCGCCAATCTTTGGCGGTTTTTTCCTCTTGCTGGCGGCGGCGCTGCTCGGCCTTGCCGCGCTCGGCGTGCGCGATCTCTTTCAGCCCCGCCACGCCATCCTGCGCAGCCATCCGATCGCCGGCCATCTGCGCTTTATGCTCGAGGAAGTGCGGCCGGAAATCCGGCAATATTTCTTCGAGGACGAGAAAAGCGGCACGCCCTTTTCGCGCGACAAGCGCGCGCTCGTCTATCAGCGCGCCAAAGGCGAACTCGACAAACGGCCCTTCGGCACGGAGCTCGACGTCTACAAGGAAGGTTTCGAATTCGTCCGCCATTCCATCGCGCCGACAACGCCGAGCGAAGAGCCGCACCGCGTGACGATCGGCGCGAATTGCCCGCAGCCCTATTCGTCCTCCATGCTCAACATCTCCGCGATGAGTTTCGGCGCGCTCAGCGCCAACGCCATTCGCGCGCTCAACGCCGGCGCCAAGCGCGGCGGCTTCGCGCATGACACGGGCGAAGGCGGCGTAAGCCCCTATCATCGCGAGAACGGCGGAGATCTCGTCTGGGAGATCGGCTCCGGCTATTTCGGCTGCCGCGCCGCCGACGGACGCTTCTCGCCAGACCTGTTCGCGAAACTGGCTGTCGATCCGCAGATCAGGATGGTCGAATTGAAATTGAGCCAGGGCGCCAAGCCCGGCCATGGCGGCGTGTTGCCGGCCGCCAAACTCACGCCGGAAATCGCCGCCATGCGCGGCGTGCCGATGGGCGTCGATTGCGTCTCGCCGGCGCGCCATTCGGCCTTTTCGACGCCGATCGAACTCATTCGCTTCATCGACGAAATGCGTCGCCTGTCCGGCGGCAAGCCCGCCGGCTTCAAGCTCTGCATCGGCCAGCCGGCGGAATTTCTCGCAATCTGCAAGGCGATGCTGGAGACCGGCCTTGCGCCCGATTTCATCGTCGTCGACGGCAAGGAGGGCGGCACGGGCGCCGCGCCGCTCGAATTCATGGACCATCTCGGCATGCCGCTGCGCGAGGGCCTGAACTTCGTGCACAACGCGCTGGTCGGCATCGGCCTGCGCGAAAAAATCCGCATCGGCGCAGCGGGCAAGATCGTCAGCGCCTTCGACATCGCCCGCGCGATCGCGCTCGGCGCCGACTGGTGCAACGCCGGCCGCGGCTTCATGTTCGCGCTCGGCTGCATCCAGTCGCAATCGTGCCACAACGATACATGCCCGACAGGCGTCGCGACGCAGGATCCTGACCGAGTCCGCGCGCTCGTCGTGCCCGACAAGACCGAGCGGGTCTACCGCTTTCATCGCTCGACGCTGATGACGCTCGCCGAACTCACCGCAGCCGCAGGTCTCGATCATCCCAACGAATTCGACGTCGCACATTTCGCGCGCCGCACGTCGCCGCGCGAGATCGTCGGTTTCGAGGAACTCTATCGGCCGCTGGCGACGGGCGAACTCATCGCGGGCTCCGACGATCCGCGCTTCCGCGGCGCCTGGGCGAAGGCGCGCCCGGATACGTTCGCGATCTAGCGCGTCTCAGCGCACGCCATATGTCTTGAGGAAAACGCGCGCGGCGGCGTCCACTGTCGCCTGTATCTCAGCGCGCGGCGGCTTGGGCTGCGCGGCGAATAGCATTTTCTTGAACAGCACGCCCTGCGCCAGATTGAAGAACTGCTCGGCCGCAACCTCGAAATTGTCGATCGCCAGTTCGCCCGCCGCAGTCCGACGTTCAAGAAAGGCCGCAAACCGGCGGTGGCCGTGCTCCGGTCCGGCCTCGTAGAACACACGGCCGATCTCGGGAAACTTCGGCGCGACAGCGGCGACCGTGCGCGTCTGCGCGACGTGCTCTGGCTCGAGAATAATGTCCATCAGCGCAAAACCGATGCGTGGCAGAACCGTCTCGATCGGCCCTTCGAGATCGTCGTAGATCGACAATTGCTCGGCCTGCTGGCGCTTGTCCTCGCGAACCAGCGCGGCGAACAACGCCTCCTTCGAGGAAAAATACGAGTAGATCGTGCCCTTGGAAACGCCGGCCTCGCGCGCGATGTCGTTCATCGAGGCGGCGTCGAAGCCCTGCGCCAGAAAGACCGTCCGCGCGCCGTCCAGAATCTGGCGGGCCTTGGCGTTGTCCAGCGAGAACGCGTCGGCGCCCGCCTCTGTCTGCAGGTCCGGCTGCGCCTCTTCCAGTCCGTGATTGTGGTCGCGCGAGAAAGTCATAAGTTCTGACTGAACGGTTCGGTCAGGCTTGATCTAGCCCCCGCGCGCATGCTAGTCAAGCTCGACCGAACCGTTCGGTCATTGCAGCGCCGGGCAGGGGTCGCTCGCTTTTTCTTTACGCTCTTGGCGCAACTTGCGATCTGACATGACCGAACAAATTCCCAAGGAAAGGTTCGAGCGGCTGGCGGATCCGGTCGCCGACGACACGCGCGGCCCCGCTCCCGCGTCGCGTCAGGAATCCGGGCAGGCCCCACGCCAGGCCGCCCCTGCGCCGCCGGCCGGCAGGCGGCGGAAGGTCGTCGCCATTCTCATCCTCGCCGCTCTGGCTGCGGGTCTCTGGTATGGCTACCGCTATGTGACGGAAGGCCGGTTCATCGTCGCCACCGACGACGCCTATGTGAAGGCCGACGTCGCCACCATTTCCGCCAAGGTCGGCGGCAACATCCTTGCCGTTCCCGTCGTCGACAATCAGGCGGTCAAGGCCGGCGACACGCTCGTCGAAATCGATCCCGTCGACTACAGGCTCGCGCTCGCCTCCGCCACGCGCCGTATCGACACGCAGACCGCGACCATCGCCCGCATCGACGCGCAGCGCGTCGGCCAGGAAGCCGCCGTCGCCCAGGCGCGCGCACAATTGACCGCCGCTCAGGCGGATCAGGCGCGCGCCGCTTCCGATTTCGAGCGCGCCGCGACGCTGGTGGAGCGGAAATTCGCGACGCCGCAGCGTCTCGATCTGGCGCGCGCCGACCGCGACCGCACGACTGCGGTCGTCGCAGGCGCCAATGCCGCCGTCGCAGGCGCAGAAGCCGCACTCGCCGTGCTGCGCGCGCAGGAAATCGAAGCCGAGCGCCTGCGCGACGAATTGCGCGTGGCGCAGGACAAGGCCAAGCGCGATCTCGAATTCACGATCGTGCGCGCGCCGTTCGACGGCGTGGTCGGCAATCGAGCCGCGCAACTCGGCGCGCTGGTCGCGCCCGGCACGCGGCTGATGGCGCTGATCCCGCTCGACACGGCCTATGTCGAGGCGAATTTCAAGGAAACGCAGCTCGGCGCGCTCAAGGCCGGGCAGAAGGCGAAGCTGCTCGTCGACGCCTGCGCCAATGAGACGATCGAAGGCGTCGTCGAAAGCGTCGCTCCAGCCTCTGGCGCCCAATATTCCATGCTGCCGCCGGAAAACGCGACCGGCAATTTCACCAAGATCGTGCAGCGCGTGCCCGTGCGCATCCGCGTGCCGGCCGACGCCGCGCAAGCCTGCGCGCTACGGGCGGGCATGTCGGTCGTCGTCGACGTCGACACCCGCACGCCGAAGAACTGACGCCATGGCGGCCGCAGCCTCCGCAAGCGGCCCCGCAGCGGCCTACGTCCTGCCCGAGCAGCGGTTCGACGCCAAGCGCGTCATCGCCTTCGTGGGCATGGTCTTCGGCATGTTCATGTCGATCCTCGACATCCAGATTGTCTCGGCCTCGCTCGGCGAAATCCAGGCGGGCCTGTCGGCAGGCTCCGACGAAGTCACCTGGGTGCAGACGAGCTACCTGATCGCCGAAGTCATCATGATCCCGCTGTCGGGATATCTGTCGCGCGCTTTCTCCACGCGCATCGTCTTCACCGTCTGCGCCGGCGGCTTCACGCTCACCAGTTTTCTCTGCGCGCAATCGACATCGATCGAGCAGATGATCTTCTTCCGCACGCTGCAGGGCTTCATCGGCGGCGGCATGATCCCGACGGTATTCGCCAGCGCGTTCACGGTCTTTCCTCCGGACAAGCGCATCATCATCCAGCCAATCATCGGCCTTGTCGCGACGCTGGCGCCGACGATCGGGCCGACCGCCGGGGGCTATCTCACCGACGTCTTCTCCTGGCACTGGCTTTTTCTGGTCAACATCATTCCCGGCATCGGCGTCACGTTGATCTCCTGGTTCATGATCGACTTCGACGAACCGAACCTCAAGCTGCTCGAAGGCTTCGACTGGACCGGCCTGATATCGATGGCCGTCTTTCTCGGCGCGCTCGAATATGTCCTCGAAGAAGGCCCATCGAAAAACTGGTTCGAGGAAAGCGCGATCGTCTATGCGACCTTCGCCTCCGCGCTCGGCGCCTGCATCTTCTTCTGGCGATCGTGGGTCTCGAAAAATCCCGTCGTCGATCTCAAAATTCGTAACGGCAGTTTCTGGGCCGGCAGCACATTCTCCTTCGTCCTCGGCATCGGCCTCTACGGCCTCACCTACATCTATCCCGTCTATCTCGCGCGCGTGCGCGGCGACACTGCGCTGCAGATCGGCGAGACCATGTTCGTCACCGGCATGACGCAGATGCTCTCCGCGCCGCTGATCGGCCGCGTGATGACTCGCGTGGACGCGCGCATTCTGCTCGCCATCGGTTTCGCCAATTTCGCGATCTCCTGCTGGATGATGTCCTATGTCACGAAGGACTGGGATTTCTGGGAAATGTTCATTCCCCAGATTTTCCGCGGCTCCTCGCTCATGCTGTGCATGATTCCGATCAATTCGGTCGCCATGGGCACGCTGGCCCCGCACGAGATGAAGAATGCATCCGGCCTCTTCAACCTCACGCGCAATCTCGGCGGCGCGGTTGGTCTCGCCATCATCAACACGTTCATCAACAACCGCTGGGACCAGCACCTGGCGCGCCTGCGCGAACAGGTCTCATGGTCGTCCGAACGCGCGCAGCAATGGATGTCGTCGCTCACGGGCGCCTATGCGCCGATGGGCTCGGACGCCAATATCGCCGCAATGAAAAAGCTTATGGGCTATGTCCGGCGTGAGGCGCTCGTCATGGCGATGGCCGACGTCTTCCTGCTGATCGCCGTCATCTTCGGGGTGATGCTGATCTTCATCCCCTTCGTGAAACGCCCGCCCAATCTCGGCCTGGACAGCGAAGGCCACTGACGTCCCGGCGCTCCGGCCTATTGCGGCTTGCGCGCGTCGCCCTCAGGCGCCATGCGCGCGACGCGGGCGCCGATATCCACGATGGCTTCGCGCAATTGCGCCATGTCCGCATCGCCGCCGCGCGCCTCACGGGCGGCAGTCAGCGCGCCGGTCAGCCGCGCGATCTCGGCGCGCAATTCCTCGGCCCGATCGGCGGCCAGGCGATTGGCGGTCCTCGCGTCCTCGCGCGCAGCGGCGAGACGT
>JASGFP010000096.1:0-16468 GCA_047605445.1 Rhodoblastus sp. | reverse complement strand
TGATCGACGACGTCATCCAGACCGACGCCGCGCTCAATCCCGGCAATTCCGGCGGCCCGCTGGTGTCGAGCGCCGGCGAGGTGATCGGGATCAACACGGCGGTCATCATGGGCGCGCAGGGCATCTGCTTCGCCGTCGCCGCCAATACTGCGCAATTCGTGCTGGGCGAGATCGTCCGCCACGGCCGCGTGCGGCGGGCGTATCTCGGCATCGGCGCGGGCACCGTTCCGCTGCCCCGCCGCGTCGCGCTGCGGCTCGGCCTCGAACAGGCGACCGGCGCCGTGGTCACGGCGATCGCGCCGGGGGGACCCGCCAGCGAAACCGGCATGCTGACCGGCGACATCATCCTGTCGATCGACGGCGCCCATGTCGCGGGCGCCGACGACATCGTCCGCCTGCTTGGCGCCGACAAGATCGGCCGCACGATCCCCATCGACGTGCTGCGCCGCTCGGACCGGCGTCGCTTCTGGGTCGGGCTGACGGAGCGGAAGGACGGTTAGATGCTGCTGACGTGAAGGCGTAAGCAGTTCAGGGCGTCTGGACGGGCTCGCCAGAGGCGGACCAGGCGAGCCAGGAGCCGCCGAAATGGGTGGTCACGTCGGGCCGGCCGCTCTTCTGTGCAATGTCCAGCGCCTGCAGCGTGCGGCGGCCGGACCGACAATAGACGACGACTTTCCTGTCCTGCGGCAGGGCCGAAACATCGAAGCGCGACAGGGGATTGTGGATCGCGCCGGGAATATGGCCGTCGGCCCATTCCTCGTCCTCGCGCACGTCGACGAGCGCGATCGACCCATCGGCCAGCGCCTTCTTCACGTCTTCGAGCGTCATGTCTTCAACGACCATCGCCGGTGCTCCGCACTTTGCTTTTGCATCGCAATAGCAAATTGCGCGCGCCGGCAAAAGCGCGGCCCGCAGGCCTGCTATTCGTCCTGGTCGATATAGCCGTCCTGCATCACCAGCACCCAGCGCCCGTCCAGCCTCTCGATCGAGCGCACGCGGCCGACGCCGGGAATGCGGTCCCCGGGCCCGACCTCCAGCATGCCGCCGCGCGTCTGGACCATGGCGACGCCGTTGCGCACGCTGCGCAGCACGAACGTGTTGGGCTTCATCGTCGGATCTGGCGTTCGCAGCCCTTGACGCACCGGCGCAGGCGCGCCGGCGGCTGAGGTCGGCTCGCCCTTCTGCTGGCGTGCGATCGAACTCGTCACGACCGGGTCGGCGGCGATCCGCTCCAGCCGCTCGATGCGCGCGAGCTGCCCGTCCAGCTTGGTCGAAAGATCCTTGCCGAGCTTTTCGATGCGCGCGGCGGTCTGGTTCGCGGTTCCGGCGCTGGCGGCGGCGTTGGCGGCGTGCGTCTGCGAGCCCCGCGCCTCCGTGGTCGCCTTGCCGACCTGCGCGCGCAGACTTTGCAGATCGAGGGTGAGCTCGGCGATCTTGCCGCGCAGCTCCCGCTCGACGGCCGTTTGCGGCGGATGCTTCAGTGTCTCTTCCGCCGCGACGCGCTGCGCTTCCCTGCGGTCCAGATAATCCGTCAGACCGAAATAGGCGCCGCCCGCGACGGCGAACGTCAGGAAGACCGCGGCGGCGGCATGCGACCACTCGACATTGTCGAAGTGCGCGCGAAACCCTGCCCGCCAGTCCGCCGCATCGGCGGCAATGCGCGATTTTTCGCCTGCGCCTGCCCGCTGCGTCGCAAGCGCGGGCAACCTGATCCGCTCGGCGGGTTTCGCATTTTCAATCTTCTTGCCTGCGGGATTTTCCGCGGACGTTTCGGCATTCAGCCTGGCGGCATCCGACGACAAAGTTTCCGCGACGCGCTGCAGATGCGCGATGGCTTTCAGCGCCGCATCGCCGCCCGCGCCGTCTGCGCTGTCGGTCTTTTGATCGGCGTCGGTCGATTGTGCGGTTTGAGGTTCGGCCATGGCGGCGGCGCGCTCGCATTGTTCCCAGCGACCCACTCTCGCGCTCGCATGGTTAACGCCCTGTTAAAGCGCCGCATTCACTCCCAGGTTGCCCGCGCGGAAACGACGCCCCCGACGAGATTGCGCGAAAGAAGCGCCTCGCTCGTCAACTCGCTCGCCGTCTGCGGCGCAAGCCCCGCCCCCTCCATCGTCGTGCGCGCCGCGCGCCAGGCCTCGACCGCCTCCGCAATCGTGACGGCGCAAAAGCGCAGGCTGTCGCCCGGCCGCATCTGCGCCAGCCGACCGAGATCGGCCGCGATGACGGTCGCTATTTTCGGATAGCCGCCGGTGGGAGCGCGGTCGGCCATTTGCACGAAGGGCCAGCCGTCGCCGGGAATCTGGATCGCGCCGAAGACGATGCCGTCCGAGACGATGTTGAAGCCTTTCTCATGTTCGAGCCGCGGGCCTTCCAGCGCATAGGCCATACGGTCGCTGCGCGCCGCGATCGACCACGGCCCCTCGAGAAAGCGGGCGAAGTTCGCGGCGTCGAAATAATCGTCCTGCGGCCCCGGCACGATACGGATCGGCGCGCTGCTCGCCTCCCTGAAATCGGCGAGCGCGCGCGCCTGCGTCGGGCCGGCGCGCGGTCCGTCGACGATCAACCTGTCGCCGGCCTTCAGCCCCGCGCCGCCCAGTCCTGTGCGCACATGCATGGACAGCGAGCCGAGTTCGGGTTCCGCTTCGATGCGGCCTGCCGGCGCGAGATAAGCCCATGCGCCGCGCGCGCCCGCGCGGACCGAAAGCCTTTCGCCCGCCGCAAGCGTAACCAGACAACTCTCGGGTAGCGCCGTCCCGTCGCGCGCGACGCGAAAACCCGGCGCGACGAGCGCAAGTTCCAGCGCGCCGTCTTCGATCGTCACGTCGAGCCCGCCGACGGAAATCTCGACAGCCGCCGCGCCGGCGTCATTGTGCGCCATGCGGTTTGCGAATTCATGCGCGAGCGCGTCCATCGGGCCAGCCTGCGTGACGCCGTAGCGCAGATAGCCCCAACGGCCGGAATCCTGCAGCGTGACGCCGGGCCCCGCCTGCACGATGCGCAGAACCGCGCTCATGCGAGCGCCTCGCGCCGCGCGACCGTCTCGCCGCTCTTCGCGCGCGCATCGAGCGCCGCGAATGTCGCGGCGTCTATCGCCTCGAAGCGCAATTCGTCGCCGACATCGACGAGGAAAGGCCGCGCGCGATGCGGCGCGAACATGCGCTCCGGCGTGCAGCCCGTGACGTACCAGCCGGTCGGCATCGAGAATGTCGCCACCAGCGACAGGCCGCCGCCTACGAGAACGGAATTTTCTGGCGTCGGCGGCCGCACGGTGGCTCGGCGCGACACGGCGAGCGCCTCCGGCAGGCCGCCGAGATAGCAATAGCCCGGCGCAAATCCGTACATATAGGCGCGATAGGCGCCCGAGGCGTGAATGCGCGCGACATCCTCGACGCCAAGCTTCGCCAGCGCTGCGAGTTCCGCAATGTCTTCGGCAATCGCGGGATCGTAGCAGCAGGGAAAGATCCAGCGCGATTGCGGTGTCGGCGCCGCGGGATGCGCGGCCTCGAAATCCGCGATGCGCGCGACGAGCGCCTCGCGCGAAATCACGAGCGGATCGTAGTGGATCATCAGCGAGCGATAGGTCGGAACGGTTTCGCGCACGCCCGCAACCTTCGCCACGACGAAGGCGGCGTCGAGCGCAAGCACCTGCCCGCTGACGGCCGGATCGACCGTCGCGCCGAATTCCACCACCAGCGCGCGCTCGCCCGCGTCGAGAAGGCGATAGGAGGCCTCAGCCATGGGGGGCGCCCTCCCTCCCCTTCATCGGGAGGGTGTCGCGCGGAGCACGACCGGTGGGGCCCGCGTCGCCGCGAGCATGATGCAAGCATATCGCCCGGTCATTTGAGGCCCCGCCCGCCTCGCTACGCGAGGCGACCACCCGATGAAGGGGAGGTCGCGGCGCGCCTTCAATCGTCGCCATCATCATCCACTCGCGAACGCGCGCACGCTCACCCCCGCAGTCTCCAGTCCCGCGCGAACCCGCCGCGCGCTTTCGATCGCATGCGCGCTGTCGCCGTGCACGCAGATCGAGCCGATGGCCGTTTTGATGCGCTTGCCGCTTGCCGTGATGATCGCGCCCTCGCGCACCATCTCCACCATGCGCGCGGCCGCCTCGTCGGGATCGAGCACCATTGCGCCCGGCTGTCCGCGCGGAATGAGATGGCCCTCTTCCGTATAGCCGCGATCGGCAAAAATCTCCGCGACGCCGCGCAGGCCAATCGTATCGGCCGCGCGCACCTGTTCGCCGGCCGCGATCGTCAGCCAGACGAGCGAGGCGTCGACGGCCTTGATCGCACGCCCGACCGCTTCAGCCGCCGGTCGATCCACCTCGCAGAGATTGCCGAGCGCGCCGTGGCATTTCACATAAGTTACCTTCGTGCCCGCATAGGCCGCCAGCGCCTGCGCCGCTCCGACCTGGTAGGCGACGAGCCGTTCGATCTCGCCGGTCGAAAACGGAATGCGCCGGCGCCCGAAACCCCAGAGATCGGGAAAGCCCGGATGGGCGCCGCAGACGACGCCCTTCTCTTTGGCGCTTGCGAACGTGCGCGCCATGATTTCGGGATCGCCCGCGTGAAAGCCGCAAGCGACATTGCAGGACGTGACGATGTCGAGCATCGCCTCGTCGTCCCCGCACGTATAGGCGCCGAAGCCTTCGGCAATGTCGGAATTGAGATCGACTGTCGACATGCGCTTCCCCGGCTTTGACCCCCCTCCCCCTTGTGGGGAGGGGCGGGGGAGAGGGTCGCGCAATCTACGGAAGATGCCTCGACCCCCACCCGAACCCTCCCCACAAGGGGGCAGGGAACAGACACCTACAACCCCAGATACGCCTTGCGCACCTCTGCATTGCCGGCGATCTCCGCCGCCGTGCCGCTCATCGTCACCCGGCCGGTCTGCAGCACGTAGGCGCGGTCGGCGATTTCCAGGCACTCCGTCAGCCGCTGCTCGACGATCAGCACCGTCGTCCCCGATTTGCGGATTTCCGACACCGCGACGAAGATTTCGTCGACCAGCTTCGGCATGATGCCCTGCGAGGGCTCGTCCAGCATCAGCAATTTCGGCCGCGTCATCAGCGCGCGGCCGATGGCGAGCATCTGCTGCTCGCCGCCCGACAGCGTTTCCGCCCGCTGCGGCAGGCGCTCGCCGAGGCGTGGAAACAGGCGCATGACGGTTTCGAGCGGCGCTTCGCGATCTTTCTCGGCCCGGAACAGGTAGGATCCGAGCCGCAGATTATCGGCGACCGACAGGCGCGGAAACAGCCGGCGATTTTCCGGCACATAGGCGATGCCGCGCTGCGTGACGAGATGCGGCGCAAGACCGTCGATCCGTTCGCCCAGGAATTCGACGGCGCCGGAACTCGGCCGCTCCATGCCGACGATGGATTTGAGCAGCGTCGATTTGCCCGCGCCATTGGCGCCGGCGACGCAGACGATCTCGCCCTGCTGCACGTCAATCGTCGCGTTCGACAGCGCGATCAGGCCGCCATAGCTGGTGGAAAGATCACGCGTCGCGAGCACGATGACGCTCCCCGAGATAGGCGGTGATGACGCGTTCGTCGCGCACGATGTCGGCCGGCTTTCCTTCCGCGATCACGCGGCCGAGATCGAGAACGACGGCGCGGTCGACCAGCGGCATGACAATCTCCATGACATGTTCGACCATGATGATCGTGACGCCGCGCTGGCGTATGGCGCGCACGAGTTCGACGCCCTGCCGCGCCTCCGATGGCGTGAGGCCGGTCATCGCTTCATCCAGCAACAGCAGTTTCGGCTCTGTCGCCAGCGCGCGCGCGACTTCGAGCCGGCGCTTCTCCGGCGGCGTCAATTCCTGCGCCATGGCGTTCTCGCGCGCGCCGAGGCCGGTGGACTCGAGCACTGCGCGCGCCTTCTCGCGCGCCTGCCGCGACGATGACGTGCGCTGAAATGCGCCAACCATCACATTCTCGACGACGCTCATCGTCTCGAACGATTTCACCACCTGGAAGGTGCGCGCGATGCCGAGCGCGCAACGTTCCGGCGCGCCCAGATCGGTCACGTCGCGGCCCTCGAAGACGATACGACCCTGCGTCGGCTTGCGCACGCCGGCGATGGCGTTGAACAGCGTCGACTTGCCGGCGCCGTTCGGCCCGATCAGGCCGAGGATTTCGCCCTCGTTCACATCGATCGAGACGTCGGCATTGGCGACGAGCCCGCCGAAGCGCTGCGTGAGATCGCGGATCTCGAGGAGCGCGCTCATGCCGCTTTCCCGCGTTTGCGCGCGGCGAAAGCGCCGACGATGCCTTCGGGCCGGCCAAGCGCGATGCCCATCACCAGCAGGCCATAGACGATGAGATCGAAACCCTTGCCCGTGCCGCCGGCGTACGAACGTGTGACTTCCGTGATCGGGATGAGAATGGCGGCGCCGACCGCCGGCCCCCACAGCGTGCCGATGCCGCCGAGCACCGCAGGCAGCGCCATCAAGAGCGAGAACTGGAAGCTCATCACGCTTTCAGGGTCGATGTAGGACACGAACATCGCGTAGAATCCGCCGCCGACCGCAGTCAGGAAAGCCGACACGGCGGCCGCCGCCATCTTGGAGCGGAACACGACGACGCCCAGGCTTTCGGCGGCTTCCACATTGTCCTTCACCGCGCGCCACCAATAGCCCCAACGCGAATCCTCGATGATCCAGGTGACGAGCCAGGCGACGAAGGCGAGGCCGAGCGCGAAGTAGAAATACGGCAGTTTGGAGCGCGCGAACTGGAATTTCACCCAACTGTCGCCGCGCACGGGAACCTCGACGCCCATGGCCGCGCCGGCCCAGTCCCAGTTGAGCATGAGCAGGTAGCCGGCCTCCGCGATCACGATGGTCGCGATCACGAAATAATGGCCCTTGAGCCTGAAGCAGGGATAGCCGATGGCCGCAGCCGCCAGCGCCGCGATGACGCCGCCCGCGATCATGCCGAACCAGGGCAGCACGCCGAATTTCGAGAATAGCAGCAGCGTTGCATACGCGCCGATGCCGAAATAGAGCGCATGGCCGAGCGAAATCTGTCCGCAATAGCCTGACAATATGTTCCAGCTCTGCGACAGCGCCGCATACATCAGCGTCAGAACCAGCATGTTCTGGATGTAGACGTCCTTCACGACGAGCGGCAGGCAGGCGACCGCCGCCGCGACACAGACCGCGAGGACAAGATTGTTGCGCCGCGCGCTGTCGTGGGAGGCGCCGGCCATCACAAGGATCCGAACAGGCCGCGCGGACGCAGCACGACGACCAGAAGATAAAGCGCGTAGATGCCGAGCGACTTCAGAGACGCTGGAAGGATGAAGGCCGTTCCGGCCTCCACCACGCCGACCAGAATGCCGGCGGCAAAGGCGCCGAACACGCTACCGAAGCCGCCGAGCGCGACCGTGACATAGGCGATGAGCGCGAAAGAGGCGCCGACATCCGGATAAATGTAGAAAAAGATGGAGAGCACGGCGCCGGCAAGCCCGACCAGCGCGCCGCCGAGCCCCCAACCGAGCGCGAAGATGCGTTTCTTGTCGATGCCGACGAGCGCGACGGCGCCTGCGTCCTCGCGCGTCGCCTCCAGCGCGCGGCCGAAATCGGTCTTGTTGATGACAAGCCACAGCGCGCCGAAGGCGGCGAGCGACACAGCCGCGCCGGCAAGCTGCGGCGCGGGCAGGAATATGCCCGCGACATTCAGCGTCTTGCCCCCGAGCCAGGAGTGCGGAATCGAGCGATAATCCGGTGTGAACAGGAATTGCGCGAGGCCCCGCATCGTGATGGCGAGCCCGAATGTCGCGAAAATCTGCACCATGCCGGCGTTGGCCGAAGCCGACATGGCGAAACGCACAAGGCCGAGATAGACGACCGCGCCGAAGATGAACATCGCCGCGGCCACGAAAGGCGCGGCGATGAGCGGATCGAGCGCGAAAGCGAGGAACAGCCCGAAGGTCGCATACATGGCCGTCATCAGAAACTCGCCATGCGCGAAATTGACGACGTCCATGAGGCCGAAGATCAGCGCGAGACCTGCGGCGACGAGGCCGTAGATCAGCCCCATGAGAAGGCCCGAAGCCAGCGACTGGACGATGGCTTCAGCGGTCATCGGGCGCCCCGAACTTTCTCCCTCACCCCGCCTGCGGGAAGAGGGCCGGGGCGAGGGGCCGGTCGAGCGACATGCATTTCGGAACTCCCCTCGCTCCTCATCCTCGAACAGACGTCGGCGTCAGCCGGCTTCGTGTTGGCCTTCCGTCACTTTCTGCCCGCAAGCGGGGGGACGGACAAACGACATCGATCCGAGAATTTCACCCCTTCATCGGCCACAACGGCTTTGCGATCGCGGCGGACTCGGGGAAGATCGTGACGAACTTCTTAGCCACATATTGCAGCAGCACAGGGTCGCAATCCGGGTTCTGCCCGGTCTCGTCGAACCGGATGCTCTTCCACGGCATGATCGTCTTGTCGCCGGGAATTTTGGTGGCGGCGAGCGCGGCGCGAATCTTTTCGCCATCTGTCGAGCCCGCGCGATTGATCCCATCCGCCAGCGCAATCAACGCCATGAACTCGCGAGACGTATTGTCGTTGAGATCCTTGCCGGCTTTCGACTTGAAGAGATCGTTGACCTTGCCGACCATTGGGCGCTTGGCGGCGAGATCGAGCGAGAACGACCCGCGCGTGATGGCGCCTTCCAGATGATCGCCGACCGCGTCGTAGAGCGCCTTTTCGGAGAAGCCCGCCGCCTGCGCGACGATCGCCTTCGGCTTGTAGCCGAGTTCGTTCATCGTGCGCACCAGCAGAATGCCGTCCGTCGTGTAGGAGGACGGCATCAGAACGTCCGCGCCCCCGGCCTTGAGCTGCTGCACTTCCGACGTCAGCGACGGCGAATTGGCGCGATATTTCACATCCGCGACGATCTTGTAGCCGCGCGCGGCCGCGAGCTTGGTCTGCACATTGGCCGAATCCGTGCCGAAAATCGTGTCCTCGTGGAACAGCGCCAGCGTCTCGATCTTCTGGCCCTGCTTGCGCAGCGAATCCATCAGGTCGAACATGGCGGCGGAAAACATTTCGTCATGCGCGGAGGCGCGGAAGAAGAATTTCAGGCCGCGCTGGTTGAGACTGGGCGAAGACGAATCCGCACACATGAAGGGCACGGCGTAGCGCTCGCAGGTCTGGCTGACGGTGGCCGAAACGGAAGAATGGTAGCAGCCGATCACCGCCGTCACCTTGTCCTGCGTGATCAGGCGTTCGGCCTCGGCGCGGCCTTTTTGCGGATCGCCCTGATGGTCGGCCCACACGACCTTGACCTTCTTGCCGCCGAGGCCGGGAAGCCCGGCGTCTTTCGCCAGCGGCAGGTCGAGATCGGTCTTCTCGTTGATGATGGCGAGCGCTGTGTCGATGGCGTTGCGCGCGTCGACGCCGGTCTGCGCGGTCGAGCCCGACATGGGGAAGACGGCGCCGATCACGATCTCGTCGGCGGCCTGCGCATGCGCGGTTCCGAAACTGGCGGCGAGCGCGGCTGCGCCTGCGATTGCCTCACGACGATTGAGTTTCATAACCCTCGCTCCTGTCGTTTGCGTCCACGTCGTCGCGGCCGCGTGTCAGATCACCGCATATTGCCTGTTCTTGAGGTCCGTCACCAGCATGGAGCCTGGCGCATGTGTAATCGCAAAGGGCGGTTTTGAGGCGGCGAGCGCGGCCTGAGGCGTCACGCCGCAGGCCCAGAACACCGGCAGTTCGTCGTCGCGCACCGTCACGGCGTCGCCGTAGTCGGGCATGCGCACATCGGCGATGCCGATCTGCGCGGGCAGGCCGATATGCACCGGCGCGCCGTGCACGGCGGGATAGCGCGAGGTGATCTGCACCGCGCGGATCGCGTCGGCGGGTTTCAGCGGCCGCATGGAGACGACCAGCGGCCCGTGGAACTTGCCGGCCGGCGTCGTGGGAATGGAGGTGCGGAACATCGGCACCTTGCGATTCTCGGTGATGTGCCGGATTTCGATCCCGTCCTCGACCAGCGCTTCCTCGAAGGAATAGGAACAGCCGATCACGAACGACACCAGATCGTCGCGCCAGAATTCGGAGACGTCGCCGGTCTCCGCCGCGCATTCGCCGTCGCGCCACACGCGATAGCCCGGAATATCCGTGCGTATGTCGAGGTCGGCGCCGAGCGCTGGAATATGCGGGCTGCCGACGTCGCTGACGCCGATGATCGGGCATGGCTTGGGATTGGCCTGCGCGAAACGCATGAAATCGGCGGCGTCCTCGCGCGGCAGGATGACGAGATTGCCTTGCACATAACCGGGCGCGAGGCCCGCGGTCGTGCCGGTCACGCGCCCCGCCCGGCAGGCGAGCCGCGCTGCGCGGCCATCCATGTTGCGCCCGTCGATCGCCGCTTCGCCCAACGTCCGTCTCCGATCATCTTGAACGAACGGATTGTCGGCGGCGCACAGCGATAAAGTCCAATCGTATTTCTTGATCGTTTTCGATAAGCTGCATTTATCGGCCCGGAGACCTTCATGTTCGACTTCAAGGAAATCGAGACCTTCTACTGGGTCGCCACGCTCGGTTCCTTTCGCGGCGCGGCGGCCAAGCTCAACACGACACAGCCGGCGGTGTCGCAGCGCATCGCCGGGCTCGAGCAAGCGCTCGGCGCGCGCGTGCTGTCGCGCGACGCGCGCATCGCCGCCCCGACGCCGCGCGGCCGCGAATTGCTGGTCTACGCCGAAAAGCTGCTCGGACTGCGCGCCGAAATGCTGGCGGCCGTCGGCGACGTCTCGACAGCGCGCGGCGTGCTGCGGCTCGGCGTCGCGGAAACCGTCGTTCACACATGGCTGACGCAATTCGTCAAAGCCGTGCAGGCGCGCTTTCCATTGCTGGCGCTGGAGATCGAAGTCGACATCTCGCCCAACCTGCGCCAGCGCCTGCGCATGCAGGAACTCGATCTCGCGTTTCTCATCGGCCCTGTCATGGCGCCCAATGCGCTCAGCCTGCCTTTGATGACCTATCCGCTCGCCTTCATTTCAAGTCCGGACATAAACTGGCCGCGGCGGCCGGCGCGCATCGAGGAGATCGCGCGCTTTCCCATCGTCACCTTCTCGCGCAACACGCAGCCCTATGCAGCGGTGGCGGCGCTGTTCAACGGTCCGCATTCGCCTCAGACGCGACTGCACGCCTCCGCCTCTCTGGCGACCGTCGTGCGCATGACCGTGGAAAAACTCGGCGTCGCCGTCATTCCGCCGGCCATCGTCGCCAATGAACTGCAGCGACGCGAATTACGCGTCGTGCGCAGCGAGGCGCGACTGCCCGATCTCGATTTTCACGCAAGCTGGATCGACCACCCGGCCTCGCGCGCAGCAAGCGAAATCGCCGCGATCGCGGCGCGCGTGGCGGCGGAACATGGGGGCGAGAAAAACCAAGGAGGGCGGCGATCGATCGCGTCCCGCGCACAAGCCGCACGCCCTGCCTCCCCATAAAGGAGAGGGAAAGCTCCAATGCTCGCTCAATCCGTCAGCAGCTTCCGCAATTCCGCCTTCGCCACTTTCTCCAGCGTCGAGCGCGGCATGTCCTTCACCACGCGCACCTCGTGCGGATGCTTGAAATTCGCCAGTGCGCCCTTGCACGCCGCCATGATCGCGTCCGGCAGCGCCGGCGCATCGCCGAGGTTTTCTTCCGCGATCACGAAAGCAACCGGCGCCTCGTCCAGCATCGGATGTTTCTTGGCGACCACCGCCACTTCGCGCACGCCGGGCACGGTCATGATCACGCGCTCGATTTCCGACGCCGCGACATTCTCTCCGCCGACCTTCAGCATGTCCTTGTCGCGATCGGAGAAGCGTATCGAACCGCAGTCCATCAGCGCCACGCGGTCGCCGGTCAGGAACAGCCCGCGTTCGTCGAAGGCATCGGCTGTCGCCTGCGCGTTATTGATATATTCGGCGAACAGCGACAGACCACGCAGGCCGCGCACTTTCAGATGGCCGGTTTCGCCTGGCTGCACGGGCCGCCCGTCGTCATCCTCGATGTGAATGCCGTATTCCGGCGCCGGCCGCCCGCAGGAGAGCGGCGTGTTGGGCATGTGCACGTCGCCGACGATGCCGTGCGTAATCGTTTCCGTCATGCCCCACCAGCCGACTGTCTTCACGCCGAAAATGGCGTCTGTCGGCGGCTCGCAGACCGCGCTGCCCCACAGGCGGTAGAAATGTTCCGACGGCTTCTCCACATCCATCAGCGCCTTCACGCAGAAGGGAATAACCGACGTCCAGGTGCAGCGGTTGCGCAGCGAGATCGGCCAGAAACGACTGGCCGAAAAGCGCGGCATGACGACTGCCGTCGATCCCGCCCACAGAGTGGCGAGGATCGAATAGGCCTGTGCATTGGTGTGGAACAGCGGCAGATGCACGAGATGCACGTCTTCCGCGCGCAGGTCTTCATGCACGGCGTTGACGCGCGCGCCCCACAACGCATTGGCATGCGTCCACAGCACGCCCTTGGGCCGCGACGTCGTTCCCGACGTATATTGCACGCCCATCGGATGCAGCGGATCGACGGCGCGCTTCGGCGCGTCGCCTGCATCGGCAAACAGCGCCTCGAACGAATCCTTGCCCGGCGCATGGCCAGCCGCAGGCGTCGCGCCGTTGTCGTGCGACGTCACGGCGACGAACTTGAAGTCGCGCGATGCGCGATTGACGAGATCGGCGAATTTCGGCTGCGTGATCGCCGCCACCGCGCCGCAATGGCCAGCGAAATATTGCAGTTCGTCGAGCGAGGAGCGTGCATTGGTGGTGACGGGAATGGCGCCTAGATCGGCGCAGGCGTACCACGCGATCAGCGTCTCCAGGCAATTGTCGAGATGGATCAGAACATAGTCGCGCGGCTTGATCCCGCGCTTCGCCATGCCCGCGGCAAGCCGCACGACGCGGTCGTGAAAGCCGCCATAGGTCAGCGTCTCGCCCTGCCCCTCGAACGGCTCCCAGATGAGAAACGGATGATCTTTTCGCGTACGCGCGCGGATGCGCACGAGTTCGGCGACATCGAGGCCGTTGAAGGGGTGGAGAGGCGTGATCGTCATTGTTTCCTCTATGGAGGCGAGCCTTCAGGCTCGCATTTCCCGCGCTGTCATCCCCGCGAAAGCGAGGATCCAGACACATTCAAAATCTCGTCGTCTGCTTCTGGATCCCCGATCGCGCCGTGCGCGTAAGGGATGGCAAATCCATCCCTACCCCGTCATGCCAGCGTCGATCACCATGGTTGCGCCGGTGATCATACGGCTCTCGTCGCTGGCGAGAAACGTTACGAGGTCGGCGATTTCCTTCGTCTCGATGTAGCGGCCGAGCCGCATGCGCTGCAGGATCATCGCGTGCGCGGCATCAGGGTCCGCTGGCGCCATGCCGCCTTCGAGCCCGCGCATCATGTCGCCCTGCACGGGGCCCGGATGCACGGTGTTGACGCGGATTTTGCGCGCCGCCGCCTCAATGGCGGCCACGCGCATCAGGCCGACGACGGCGTGCTTGCTCGCCACGTAGGCCGGCATGCCGGCCGAGCCGCGCAGGCCCGCGACAGAGGACGTGCAGACGATGGAGCCGCCGTCCTTCATGACGGGCAGCATGTGCTTGAGGCCGAGAAAGACGCCGCGCACGTTCACCGCCATGACGGCGTCGAAATCGGCGTCTTTGTAGTCGACGGTCGGCGCAACCGCGCCCGCGACGCCGGCGTTGTTGAAGAAAATGTCGACTCGCCCGAACAGCTTTTGCGCTTCGGCAGAATAGCGCGCTGTCTCCTCGCCCGATGTCACGTCGGCGGCGAGCCCGTGCGCGGAATTGCTCTTGAGTTCGCCAAGCGCCGCCTCGACGCGCGCCGAATCGCGGTCGACAATAAGAACGCGCGCCCCTTCCGCCAGAAACCGCGCGGCCGTCGCCATGCCAATATTGCCCGACCCACCGGTAATGACGGCGGATTTGCCCGCAAGCCGCATCTGTCCTCTCCTTGCGCCGTCTGTCGCGGCGCTGTCGTTTCCACCTTGGCGCCGATCCTGCGGCGACCTAGTTCTATTGTCCAGCATCGCGAAAATCGGAGGCGCCATGCAGATCGGTATCGTCGGCCTCGGCCGCATGGGCGCCAACATCGCACGCCGCCTGATGCGGGCCGGCCATCAGGTCGTAGCCTGGGATCGCAGCGCCGAAGCGGTCGCTGCGCTCGCCACGGACGGCGCCGCGTCGGCGAGCGGCCTCGCCGATCTCGCCGGCAAGCTTGCAGCGCCCCGCGCGGTGTGGATCATGCTGCCGGCGGGCGCAGCGACCGATGGCGCGATCGACGAAATCGCCCCGCATCTTTCTGCAGGCGATGCGCTGATCGACGGCGGAAACACGTTCTGGCGCGACGACATCGCGCGCGCGAAAAAGCTGAAGCCGCGCGGCGTCTTCTATCTCGACGTCGGCACATCGGGCGGGGTGTGGGGCCTCGAGCGCGGCTATTGCCTGATGATCGGCGGCGACAGGGCGGTGGTGGAGCGGCTCGATCCGATTTTCGCCGCGCTCGCGCCCGGCGCCGGCGAAATCGAGACGACGCCCGGCCGCGAGGGCCGCACCCCTACAGCCGCGCGGGGCTATCTCCATTGTGGCCCGGTCGGCGCAGGGCACTACGTCAAAATGGTTCACAACGGCATCGAATACGGCCTGATGCAGGCCTATGCCGAGGGGTTCGATCTCCTGCGCCACGCCGACGACGAGGGGCGCCCGCAGGACGAACGCTTTGCCATCGAAGTCGCTGATGTCGCGGAGGTCTGGCGGCGCGGCTCCGTCATAACGTCGTGGCTCCTCGATCTCACGGCGACGGCGCTCGCGAAGGACCCTGCCCTTGCCGGCTTCACGGGCAGGGTCGAAGATTCCGGCGAAGGGCGCTGGACCGTGCAGGAGGCCGTGGAGCAGGCGACGCCTGCGCCGGTCCTGACGTCGGCGCTCTACGCGCGATTTCGATCGCGACAGGATGCGACATTCGCAGACAGGATATTGTCGGCCATGCGCAAGGGATTTGGCGGTCATGGCGAAGCGAAATAACTGGATCGCGAGCCTTCAGCCTCGCACTCCCGAGCGGCCAGCGGGACTTCACGCTCGTTTGGCGCACGAAACGAGGCGCCGGCCTCAAGGCTCGCGGTCCGGGATGGCCGCATGAGCCTCGCTCCCGCGCGTCCCGCGCCGCCCATCGTCTTCGTGCTGTTCGGCGCCAATGGCGACCTTACCGCGCGGCTCGTCTTTCCGGCTCTCTACAATCTCGCCGCGCAAAAACTGCTGCCGGACGCCTTCGCCATCGTCGCCGTCACGCGCGAGGAATACGGCGAGAAGGCGATGCGCGATCATCTGCGGGAGAGTCTGGGCAAATATTGCAAGGAAAAGTGCGACCGCGCGATCGTCGACGATATCGTCTCGCGCGTGACGGTCGCCGTCGCGGACGCCAAGGATCCGAAATCCTTCGAGCAGTTGGGCGCGCATCTCGAGCAGATCGATGCGAAGCATGGCACGAAAGGCAATCGCATTTTCTATCTCGCGATTCCGCCGGCAGGTTTCGCGTCGACAGTGCGCGCGCTCGGCGCCGCCGGGCTCACGCGGCAACGCAACGGCGCCTTCGCGCGCGTCATCGTCGAAAAGCCGTTCGGCCACGACCTGCAATCGGCGATGAAACTGAACGCCGAATTGCGTGAGGTTCTCGACGAGGACCAGATTTTCCGCATCGACCATTACCTCGGCAAGGAGACGGTGCAGAACATACTGATGCTGCGCTTCGCCAACGGCCTGTTCGAGCCGATCTGGAAGCGCGAGCATATCGACCATGTCCAGATCACTGTCGCGGAAACTGTCGCTGTCGGCCGGCGCGGCGCATTCTACGATGCGACCGGCGCGCTGCGCGACATGGTGCCGAACCATCTCTTTCAATTGCTTTCGCTCGTCGCCATGGAGCCTCCCGCGCGGCTCAATGCGGACAGCGTGCGCTCCGAAAAGGCGCGCGCGCTTGACGCCATCCGCATCGTGACGCCGGACGAGGCGCTGCGCGATTCCGTTCGCGCGCAATATGTCGCCGGCCATATCGGCGACGAGACGATCGCCGATTATCGGCAGGAGAAAGACGTCGCGCCCGACAGCACGACAGAAACATTCGCGGCGCTCAAACTCTACATCGACAATTGGCGCTGGGCCGGCGTTCCCTTCTACCTGCGCACTGGCAAGGCGCTGACGCGCCGCTATTCGGAAGTGGCGATCAAGTTCCGCGAGGCGCCGATCTCCATGTTCCGCGGCATCGATCTCGAGGGGCTGCGCTCCAATTATCTCGTGCTGCAGATCGCGCCCGACGAAGGCATAACCCTGCAGTTCAACGCCAAGACGCCGGGCCCGACGCTTGCCATCACGCGCGTGGCGATGGATTTTCGATACGCCGACTTCTTCGACACGCAGCCTGCGACCGGCTACGAGACGCTGCTCTACGATTGCATGAC
>JASGFP010000095.1:0-16662 GCA_047605445.1 Rhodoblastus sp. | reverse complement strand
ACTCCCGACCTTCGGTTTACAAAACCGCTGCACTACCGCTGTGCTACGCCGGCGCGGCGCCGTTGATCGGCGATTTGAGCGGCGAAATCAAGACGGGGCGGTGCGTCAGCGCGGCGTTCCGCCACCCATGTAGATGTCCCGCCCGCGGGTTTCAGGAATGAAGATCATGCCGACGATGGCGGTCATGATGGCGATGGCGATCGGGTACCAGAGGCCGAAATAGATGTCGCCGGTCTGGGCGACCATGGCGAAGGAGATCGCCGGCAGCAGGCCGCCGAACCAGCCGTTGCCGATGTGATAGGGCAGCGAGACGGATGTGTAGCGGATACGCGTCGGGAACAGTTCCACCAGCGCGGCGGCCAGCGGGCCGTAGACCATGGTGACAAGCAGGACGAGCACGAACAGAAGGCCGATCAGCCCCGCCGTTTGAGCACGGAAAATGTCGAAGACGCCCGTCATGCGCACGATGCCGGGATCGTCGGCGCGCGGATAGCCGGCGGCGGCGAGCGCCGCCTGGATCGCGCCGCCCGTCTCGGCGGGACGGGCGGCGTCGAAGGACAAGTCCTTGCCGTCGATGCGGACGATTGTCGTCGTCGCGCCGGGCGCGGGCTCCATGAGGTAGCGCACCGAGCTTTGCGCGAGCTTCTGGCGCGCCAGATCGCACGAGGTCCTGAAGACGCGCGTGCCGAGCGGATTGAACAGCGAGCCGCATTGAGCGGGATCGGCGACAACGGTCACCTTGACGTTGTCGATCGCATTGTCGAGCGCGGGATTGGCGAGGCTCGATATCTGCCGGAACACCGGCATATAGGCGAGCGCGGCGACGAGGCAGCCGACGAGGATGATCGGCTTGCGGCCGATACGGTCCGACAGCCAGCCGAAAAAGACGAAAAAGATGGCGCCGAAGGCGAGCGCCCAGGCAAGCAGCACACTGGAGGTGAAGCCGTCGACCTGCAGGATCGCCTGCAGGAAGAACAGGGCGTAGAACTGGCCCGTGTACCAGACGACCGCCTGGCCCGCGATGAGGCCGAACAGCGCGAGCAGGGCGATCTTGGCGTTGCTCCAGCGGCCGAAGGCTTCGGTGAGAGGCGCGCGCGAGCCTTCGCCGCGCGCCTGCATGCGCTTGAACGCCGGCGATTCCGCGAGCTTGAGGCGGATCCACAGCGACAGCGTCAGCAGCGCGAAAGAGACGAAGAAGGGAAAGCGCCACGCGTAATCGGCGAAATCCTTTTCGCCGACCAGCGAGCGTGTCGCCAGAATGACGAGCAGCGACAAGAGCAGGCCGAGCGAGGCCGTCGTCTGCAGCCAGGAAGTGTAATAGCCGCGCCGGCCGTTGGGGGCGTGTTCGGCGATGTAAGTGGCGGCCCCCCCGTATTCGCCCCCGAGCGCAAGGCCCTGCAGCATGCGCAGGATGAGCAGGATGATCGGCGCGGCGACGCCGATGACGCGCGAGCCCGGCAGCAGGCCGACGATGAAGGTCGACAGCGCCATGATCATGATGGCGATGAGGAACGTGTATTTGCGGCCGACGAGATCGCCGATGCGGCCGAAGACGATGGCGCCGAGCGGGCGGACGACGAAGCCCGCGGCGAAAGCGAGCAGCGCGAAGAACTCGCGCGTGTCGCGTGGGAACTGGTCGAAGAACTGGTCGGCGATGATGCCGGCGAGCGCGCCGTAGAGATAGAAATCGTACCATTCGAAGATCGTGCCGAGCGAGGCGGCGAAAACGACGCGCTTCTCGACGCGCGTCATGCCTGCCGGCCGTGCCGGCGCGCCCGCCGCCGTCATCGCAGAACCTTCCATACGCTCCACCCATGGCCGCGCGTCCGTCGAGCGGCGTTCGATCCATCGCAGCCCGGTTGCGGGCGCATCAACTTATCCCAGGTCAGCCCTGCGCACGACATCCGTCGCTTATGACTTTCGGCGAAGCATAATGCAAAAGAAAGGGCCCCGCGATTTCTCGCGGAGCCCAATGTTTCCGGCGGTTTCCGCTCAGTGGCGAACGTCGTCGGCGTAGATGTCGCGATCCTTGGTCTCGGGAATGAAGATCATGCCGATCACGAAAGTCATGACGGCGAAGACGATCGGATACCAGAGGCCGAAGTAGATATCGCCGGTCTGCGCCACCATGGCGAAGGCGGTGGCGGGCAGAAGACCGCCGAACCATCCGTTGCCGATGTGGTAGGGCAGCGACATCGAGGTGTAGCGGATGCGGGTCGGGAAGAGTTCGACCAGCGCCGCCGCCATCGGGCCGTAGACCATCGTGACGTAGATCACGAGGATGAACAGCAGGCCGATGATGCCTGCGACCTGGCCACGGAAGATGTCGAACACGCCGTTCATCTTCACGATGGAGGGGTCGCCGGGCTTGGGATAGCCCGCCGCCTGCGCGGCCGCGAGAACCGCCTTGTTCGAGTCGGCCGCCTTGGCCGCGTCGTAAGGCACCGATGTCGCGCCGATCATGACCGATGTCGAGGTCGCGGCCGGATCGAGCTTGGTGTCGTACTTGACCGAGGACTGCGCGAGATAGGCGCGCGCCTTGTCGCAAGCCGAGTTGAACACGCGCGTGCCGACCGGATTGAACAGGTCGCCGCAATCCTTCGGGTTGGCGACGACCGTCACCTTGACGTTTTCGATCGCCTTCTCGAGCGTGGGATTGGCCAGCGTCGTGATCTGCTTGAAGATCGGGAAGAAGGTCAGCGCCGCGATGATGCAGCCCGCCAGAATGATCGGCTTGCGGCCGATACGATCCGACAGGGCGCCGAACACGACGAAGAAGATCGTGCCGAGCGCGAGCGACCAGGCGATCAGAAGGTTGGACGTATAGCCGTCGACCTTGAGAATCGATTGCAGGAAGAACAGCGCGTAGAACTGGCCCGTGTACCAGACGACGCCCTGGCCGGCGACGAGGCCGAACAGCGCGAGCAGCGCGATCTTGGCGTTGTCCCAATTGCCGAACGATTCGGTCAGCGGCGCCTTGGAATGCGTGCCTTCGTCCTTCATGCGCTGGAACGCCGGCGATTCGTTGAGCTGCATGCGGATCCAGACGGAGATCGCCAGCAACGCCACCGATACGAGGAACGGAATGCGCCAGCCCCAGTCGGCGAAGGCTTTCTCGCCCAGCATCGTGCGTGTGAAGAGGATGACCAGCAGCGACATGAACAGTCCGAGCGTGGCGGTCGTCTGAATCCACGATGTGTAGAAGCCGCGGCGTCCCTGCGGGGCATGTTCGGCGACATAGGTGGCCGCGCCGCCGTATTCGCCGCCGAGCGCGAGGCCCTGCAGCAGCCGCAGGCCGATCAGGATGATCGGCGCCGCAATGCCGATGGTGGCCGAACCCGGCAGAAGGCCGACGATGAATGTCGACAGGCCCATGATCAGGATGGTGACGAGGAAGGTGTATTTGCGGCCGACGAGATCGCCGATGCGGCCAAACACCAGCGCGCCGAACGGACGCACGAGAAAGCCCGCGGCGAAGGCGAGCAGCGCGAAGATGTTGCGCGCCGCGGGCGGCGCGTCGGAGAAGAACTGCGCGCCGATGATCGCAGCGAGCGAGCCGTAGAGATAGAAGTCATACCATTCGAACACCGTGCCGAGAGACGAGGCGAAAATCACCTTGCGCTCTTCCGGCGTCATCGGACGGACTTTATCCGCCGCTGCCGTTGCTGCCATTGCCATAGGGGCGTTCCCTCTAGTTTCGTTTTCATCGGGCCGATCGAGCGGCCCTTGCGCCCGCAAAGGGTTGGGGGCGCGATGACATGTTAGCCGCTCAGCCAATGGCCACCAGCCATGCGGGTGTAAAACCTTCGTCTAATGCCAGCGTGGCAAGGCGGCGCGCGCGCAAGCGGTCAATACGCCCGATTCGAAAGTCTTAGGCGCCTCGAAATATTTGGAATCGTTGGCCATTGGTAGCGTCGCGCCGCCGCGGCGACCAAAGTTGCATGGAAGGAGGCGCGGGGCTTCGTCTATGCCGGGCCACCACTTTCAAAATCTGTGGGGAGGAGCCCTCATGAAAAGCTGGGAACAGATCGAAGCCAATCCAAAATTCCAGCAGCTCGTCAGCAAGCGCAAGTCGCTCGGCTGGACGCTGTCGGCGCTCATGCTCATCGTCTACATGGGCTTCATCCTGCTCGTCGCCTATGCGCCGAAGTTTCTCGGTACGCCGATCGGTTCGGGCGTCATGACGATCGGCGTGCCGATCGGACTTTTCGTCATCGTCGCCGCATTCGTCCTGACCGGCATTTACGTTTCCAAGGCGAACGCTGAATTCGACCAGCTGACGCGCGAGATCGTCGAGGAGTCGAAGTGATGAACCGCAAGCTTCTTTCGCTCTCCGCGGCGTTCACGCTCGCGCTCGCGACGCCGGTTCTGGCCGACGCCGTTTCCGGCGCCGTCGCCAAGCAGTCGACAAACTGGCACGCGATCCTGATGTTCGCGGCCTTTGTGCTGCTGACGCTCGGCATCACCTATTGGGCGGCCAGCCGCACCAAGTCGGCCGCGCAATTCTACACGGCGGGCGGCGGCATCACCGGCTTCCAGAACGGCCTCGCGATCGCTGGCGACTACATGTCGGCGGCGTCCTTCCTCGGCATTTCCGGTCTCGTCTACCTCTCCGGCTACGACGGTCTCATCTATTCGGTGGGCTGGCTCGTCGGCTGGCCGATCGTGACCTTCCTGATCGCCGAACCGCTGCGCAACCTCGGCAAGTTCACCTTCGCCGACGTCGCCTCGTTCCGCTTCGACCAGACGCCGACGCGCGTGCTGGCCGCCTGCGGCACGCTGGTGACGGTCGCCTTCTACCTGATCGCGCAGATGGTCGGCGCCGGCAAGCTGATCCAGCTTCTGTTCGGTCTCGAATATTGGGTTGCGGTGGTGATCGTGGGCTGCCTCATGATCGTGTACGTGACGTTCGGCGGCATGGTGGCGACAACCTGGGTGCAGATCATCAAGGCGTGTCTGCTGCTCGGCGGCGCGACCTTCATGGCCTTCATGGTGCTCGTGCACTTCGGCTTCAGCCCCGAGGCCTTGTTCAAGAAGGCGGTCGAGGTTCACCCGAAGAAGCTGGCGATCATGGAGCCGGGCTCGCTGATCTCGAATCCGCTCTCGGCGATCTCGCTCGGCCTCGCGCTGATGTTCGGCACGGCCGGCCTGCCGCACATCCTGATGCGCTTCTTCACGGTCGCGGACGCGAAGGCCGCCCGCAAGTCGGTGTTCTACGCCACCGGCTTCATCGGCTACTTCTACATCCTCACCTTCATCATCGGCTTCGGCGCGATCGTGCTGGTCTCGACCAATCCGGAGTTCCTCACGGATGCGGCGAAGGGCCTTACGTCGATCAAGGGCGGCTCGAACATGGCGGCGATCCATCTCGCCAACGCGGTCGGCGGCGATATCTTCCTCGGCTTCATCGCCGCGGTCGCCTTCGCCACCATTCTGGCGGTCGTGTCCGGCCTGACGCTCGCAGGCGCCTCGGCTGTCAGCCACGACCTCTATGCGACGGTCGTGAAGGGCGGCAAGGCGAACGAGCAGGACGAAATCCGCGTGTCGAAGATCACGACCGTGGTGCTCGGCCTGCTGGCGATGGTGCTCGGCATCGTGTTCGAGAATGTCAACGTCGCCTTCATGGTCGGCCTTGCCTTCGCGATCGCGGCGTCCTGCAACTTCCCTGTGCTGCTGATGTCGATGTTCTACAAGGGCATGACGACCAAGGGCGCCGTCATCGGCGGTTTCCTCGGCCTGATCGCCGCGCTTGTCGGCGTCATCCTGTCGCCGGGCGTGTGGGAAGTCGTTCTCGGCCATCCCAAGGGCTCCGCGCCCGTGCCCTACGACAACCCGGCGCTGTTCTCGATGACCATCGCCTTCGTCGGCATCTGGCTGTTCTCGAAACTCGACAACAGCGCGCGCGCCAAGATCGACCGGGCCGGCTATGACCCGCAGTATGTCCGCTCACAGACGGGCATCGGCGCGTCCGGCGCTTCGGCCCACTGAGGTCCGGCGGCGGGGCGCCGACGGAATGTCGCGCGCCCCGCCGCATTTTTCGAGATGCGCGTATGCGCTACAGATGCGGGCCGCTTGCGGTCCGCATTTATTTTGAGGTTCAGGCGCCGCCATGCCGAATTCATTCGACGCCGCCAACCCGCCTTTCGACCGCCTGAGCGAGCGCGAGATCGAGCAACTGCGCGAGGCCGTCGACATCGGCTATTTTCGTCCCGGCGAAGATCTGATCGCCGCCGGCCAGCCGGTCGACTCGCTGTTCGTCGTCATCAAGGGCGAGGTCGAGGAGCGCGACGGCGACGAACTGGTCGCACTGCTCGGCCACAACGATTCCTTCGATACGCGCGCCATCGTGGAAGGCGCAAGCCGGCACGCGTTTCGCGCGCGTTCGGAAACGCTGTCCTATCTCGCGCCGCGCGCGTTGATCCAGCGGCTGATTTCAGACAATCCCCGTTTCGGCGCCTTCTTCTATCTCGATATTTCCCGCAAGCTCGAAGCGATGGCGCGGGACGAGGCCGAGGCGCGGCAGGGGTCGCTGATGCGCACGCGCGTCCGCGACCTGTTTCTGCAGCCCGCCGCGTTCATCGACGCCGCCGATTCGATCGAGACGGCCGGCCATCGCATGCGCGACATCAATTCCAACACGCTGCTTGTTCGCGATGGCGCGCGGATCGGCATCGTCACCGGCATGAACCTGTCCAAGGCTGCGGTTCTGCACCGCATGCCGATCGAGTCGCCGGTCGGCCCCGTCGTGCATTACGACATCGTCGCGGTCGAGGAAGACGATTTCGTCTTTCAGGCGCTCCTCGAAATGACGAAGAGCAACAAGCGCCGGATCGCGGTGAAGCGCGGCGCGGAATTCGTCGGCATTCTGGAGGACATAGACCTGCTCGGCTTTCTCGCCGGCAATGCGCAGGTGGTGGCGGGGCGCATCGAGCGCGCGCGCACGAAGGCCGACCTTGTGCTCGCTGCGCAGGAAATTTCCGATCAGGTGCGCACGCTGCGGCGGCAGGATGTGCGCGTCGAGGTGATCGCGGAAATCGTTTCCGATCTCAACCGGCGTCTGATCGCAAAGACTTTCGCGCTCACCGCGCCGCCCGACCTGCGCAAGCGCGCCTGCCTGATCGTGATGGGCAGCGAAGGCCGCGGCGAACAGACGGTGCGCACCGACCAGGACAATGGGCTCATTCTCGCCGAGCCCGTCGATCAATCCATGCTCGACGGGTTTCGCAACGACTTCACCGCGGCGCTCGAAGAGTTCGGATTTCCGCCATGCCCCGGCAATGTGATGGTGCGCAATCCCTTCTGGTCGAAAACGGCGGACGAGTATATCGCCGACTTTCACCGGTGGGTCGCCGCACCGGACGAAAACGCGATGATGAATGTCGCGATCTTCACCGATGCGGCGGCCGTCGCGGGTCGCGTCGATCTCCTGCCGCGGGTGAAGGCGGCGCTGATCGAACCCGTGCGCGCGGAGAAAGTCTATCTCGCGCGCTTCGCCCATGCTGTCGAAGCCTTCGACACGCCGATCGGCCTGTTCAACAATCTGATCGAAAAGGATGGCGCGCTCGATCTCAAGAAGGGCGGCATATTCCCGATCGTCCACGGCGTGCGCGCGCTCGCGCTCGAACATGGACTGGATGAGACATCCACGGTCGAGCGGATCGCGAAGCTCGTGCAGGCCAATGTGCTGCGCGAGGATTTCGCGCGCGACCTGAAGGAGGCGTTTCATTTCCTCTCGGCCATGCGGCTCGACAACCAGCTCGCCGAACGCGCCGGGCGCGAGGCGGTCGTGCGCACCGCGACGCTGTCGAGCGCGCAGCGCGATCTCTTGCGCGAGGCGTTCAAGGTGGTGAAGCAGTTCCGGGATTTCCTGCGCCGCCACTACAATTTCGCGATGTTCTGACGTGTTGCCGCTGCCGCGCCCGCTCAAACGTCTGTTTCACCGGTTCACGCTGGCCGACCAGTCGTTCCGCTTCCTGTTCGAGCCCGGGCCGCCGGACGAGGTCGTGGTGGTGGATTGCGAGACGACCGGGCTCGATGTCGCAAAGGACGACATCATCACCATCGCGGCGGTAAAGGTGCGGCGAAATCGCATTCTCACATCCGAGAAATTCGTCGCGATCGCGCGGCCCGAGGCTAAGATGAAGCCGGAGGCGATCAAGGTACATCATGTCTTCGAGAGCGAGACAGAGAAGGGCGAGCGCATTCGCAAGATCATGCGCGACTTCCTGCATTTCGTCGGCGGCCGGCCGCTCGTCGGCTATTACCTCGAATTCGACGTGGCGATGATCGACAAGAACGTGCTGCCGCTGATCCAGATCGAACTGCCGAACCCGATGATCGAAGTTTCGGCCATGTATTATGAGCGCCGCTACGGCAATGCCGAGCCGGGCGTGCAGATCGACCTCACCTTCGCGCGCATCCTGCACGATCTCGGCATTCCCATGCTCGATCAGCACGACGCGCTCAACGACGCCATCATGACGGCGCAGGCCTATCTCGCGCTTAAGGACATGAAAGCGCGCGGTGTGCGGTTTGCGCGGGGGTGAGGGGCGCGATTGCGGTCGGTTTTCGACCGATTGCCCCGGGCGCCATCCCTCCCCGCAAGGGGGAGGTGAGATACTTTCCAGATGCTCACCCGCCCCGCAGCTTCATCGCCGCTACGCTCAGCGCGACCGCGCAGGCGTTCGAGACGTTCAGGCTCTTGATCGCGCCGGGCATGTCGAGACGGGCGACGAGATCGCAGTTTTCGCGCGTCAATCTCCGCAATCCCGCGCCCTCGGCGCCGAGCGCGAGCGCCAGCGGTCGGGAGAGAACCATGTCCTCGAGCGAGGCCGAGCCTTCCGAATCGAGGCCCACGCGCAAATAGCCCATGCGGCCGAGTTCCTCCATTGCGCGGGCGAGATTGACGACGGCGACGACCGGCACATGCTCCAGTCCGCCGGACGCCGTCTTGGCCAGCACGCCGGAAAAATCGGGCGCGTGACGCTCGGTCACGACCAGCGCGTCCACGGCGAAAGCCGCCGCCGTGCGCAGGATGGCGCCGACGTTGTGCGGGTCGGTGATCTGGTCGAGCACCAGCACGATCCCGCTGTTGTTTTCGATTTCGGAGAGATCGCGCGCAGGCAGGGGGCGGGCTTCGAGCAGCAGGCCCTGGTGCACGGCGCCGGCGCCCAACCGCCGGTCGAGATCGGCCGGCTCGACGATCTGCGGCGTGAGGCCGGCGAGCGCTGCATCCGGCGCGATGCGTTCGGCGGCGGCGGGCGTGGCGTGGAGGGCGAGCAGCTTGCGCGCCTTCATGCGTAGCGCCTCGCGCACGGCGTGGACGCCGTAGAGCGTCACGAGATCGGCGCCGGGCTTGCGGAAGGCCGGCGCGTCGGCGCGGCGCGGGCCGCGGTCGGAATTGCGGAGGGCGGGCGCGCCGCGTCCCGAATCGCTGCGTCCGCCGCTCTCCCTGCCGCCATGGTCCTTGCCGCCATGGTCCTTGCCGCCATGGCCTTTGCCGCCATGGCCTTTGCCGCTCTGGTCCTTGCCGCCTCTGGCGGGCCTGTCGCGTCGCATGATGGTTCCGGTTGTCGGCGCCTGACTCGAGGCCGGTCTCATGCGCCATGTCTCACGCCCCGCGCGGGGGCGCAATCGGCGCGATTTGCGCGCGCCATTTGCGGTTGACAGGGCGCCGCCCCGCCCGCATAAGGCGGGCCATCGGGCCGGCCTTGCCGGACCACGAGCAAAGTGTGTCGCGTTCCGGCGCCAAGGCTTTGCTCTCGTGGGGGAATGTCCCGAGCGGCAAAGGGGGCGGACTGTAAATCCGCTGGCTAAGCCTTCGTAGGTTCGAGTCCTACTTCCCCCACCAACCCCTCTCTCGCCAGCGTCCCGGCCGCCGCTATATTCGGCATGCGCGAGGGGCCCGCACACTGTCCGTTAACCATCTCCCTGTTCCATGGGGCATCCGGCCAAATCCACGGATGCCCAGACATGGACCAGGCGATCGGCGTTGAAATCAGTAATCTGAAGAAGGTGATCGGCGAGGTCGCCAACGAATTCTATGCGCAGGCGGCGCCGGCGGCTGTTGCGGGCCGCATGGCCCGGCTGCAGCAGGCGGCGTGGGACGAGATTCTGGCCGGCCGTCACGCGGGCGCGGCGTTCGCGGACGTTATCGCCTGCGCGCAACGCCTGTTCAATCCGCACGAACTCGTCGAAACCTGCAATCGCCACATTCTCTGGGCCCTGACGCCGGTCGTCGGCGCCTCGCTGGTCTGCGGTCCAGGCGAGGACAGGGTCAGCCTGCGCGAGATCGGCGCTGCGCTGGCGCAGATGCTGGCGGCAGCGACCGCGCCTGCGCGCGCGCAGCGTCTGGCGGCCTGATCGCCGGTTGCAATCGCCGCCGCGCGCGGGCATATCTGCGCCGGCGTCGCGGGTGTAGCTCAATGGTAGAGCAGCAGCCTTCCAAGCTGAATACGAGGGTTCGATTCCCTTCACCCGCTCCACGTTTCTCAATCCGCCGTTCCTGATCCCCCGTTCGCTGGCGCTTCGAGAAGCGTCTTGCGAATTTCGACCTTCAGGACCTTGCCGACCTTGGACCGCGGCAGGTCGCGCCAGACCTCGATGGATTTCGGCGTCTTGACCGAGCCGATCCGGTCTTTCACGAAGGCGGCCAGCGCGCCCGTGTCGATCTGGCGGCCGGATTTCGGCTGCACCACCGCGACCACGCGCTCGCCCCATTTGTCGTCAGGCAATCCGATCACCGCGCAATCCTGCACGCCGTCGAATTGCTGCAGGGCGTTCTCGACCTCGACCGAATAGACGTTGAAACCGCCGGTTATGATCATGTCCTTGGCGCGGTCGACGATGTAGAGGAAATTGTCGTCGTCGAGGTAGCCGATGTCGCCGGTGCGATGCCAGCCGTCGATCGTCGCCTCGACGGTAGCTTCGGGATTCTTGTAATAGCCCGCCATGACCAGCGAGCCGCGCACGACGATCTCGCCGCGGACGCCGGCGGGGCAGGGGCGCCCGTCCTCGCCGACGATGGCGACGCGCACGAAGGGGCTCGGCCGCCCCGCGGACGCCAGCCGCTCGCGCGCGATCGCGCCATCCGGCAGATAATGGTCGCTCGGCGCCATCGTGGAGATCATCATCGGCGCCTCGGTCTGGCCGAACAATTGGGCCATCGGGCCGATGCGGCGCAATGCTTCTTCAAGTCTTGAGGGCGAGATCGGCGCGGCGCCGTACCAGAAACATTGCAGCGAGGAGAGATCGGCCGCATCGAGCGCTGGATTGTCGAGCGCCATGTAGATCACGGTCGGCGGCAGGAACGCATGCGTGACCTTGTAGCTCTCGATCAGGCGCAGGAATTCGGGAATGTCGGGATGGTGCATGATCACGATGCGCCCGCCCAGCGTCAGGATCGGAAAGCACAGAACGCCCGCCGCGTGGGTCAATGGCGCGAGCGCGAGATAGACGGGGCGTCCGTCGAACGGGTAGCTCATCAGGGTGATGGCGGCCATCGCCTCCATATTGGCCCCGGTCAGCATCACGCCCTTGGGCTTTCCCGTCGTGCCGCCGGTGCCCGGAATGAGAGCGAGATCGTCGACGGGCTCGCGCCCGAAGGGCGCATCGTTTTTCTCGCCGAGCCAGTCCTCGAAAGCCTGCGCGCCCTCGTGCGCGCCGTCGAGACAAACGATCCGCCGGAGTTTCGGAAGGTTCGGCGCGACCTTGTCGACCATCGCTCCGAACGCGCTGGCGAAGATCAGGACCTCGCAATCGAAGGCGTCGAGGATGAACTGGTTTTCCGAGGCCTCGTTGCGCGGATTGACGGGGCACCAGACGCAGCCGGCGCGCGATATGCCGAAGACGCAGGCGAATGCGACGGGGTCGTTGCCGGACAGGATCGCGATCTTGGCGCCGGGCTTCACCTTGTCGGCGGCGAGCGCGCGGGCCACGCGATAGGTCAGCGCCTGCACCTGCGCGTAGCTCATGTCGCGGGCGTCCATGGTCAGGCAGGGCCTGTCGGGGCCGAGCGAGGCTCCCTTGTCCAGATAGTCGATCAGGCGCATGGCGACAGCTCCGTTGCTATGCAAGGCGGGCGGGCCGCGTTGTCGCGGCCCGCCCATTCATCGGTTCGGGGTCACTGATGCAGCGTGACGATGGGGCTCATCACCAGACCGAAGGCGCGCAACTGGCCGAGCAGGGCATGATGCCCGAAGGCCTGGCAGCCGGATGCGAAGCCCGCGCGGTGCGGCGGCTGCTGCAGCAGATGATAGGCGCCATAGGCCTGCAGCATGCCCGTCTGCTTGTAGTTGCAGTTGCCGTGGATCACGACATGCTTGCGCCCGAGCGGGCCCGACGCATAGACGGAATCGACCGACGTATTGATGCGCGGATTTTCGCGCGGCGGCATGGAGGCCTGAAGCGAAGCGGCGATCTTGCCGAGCTCCTCTTCCTGCTTGTCCATTGGCAAAGGCTTGATGTTCTCCTTCACCATCTGCGTCGTCGCGACGACGCCTTCCATCACGGGACGGGCGAGCACGCCGCCCATCGCCTTGACGTTGGCGACGCGCGGATCCCGGCGGAACCAGACCGGATGCGCCGTGCCGCCCCAGGGAACGGCGATCGCCGTTTCGTGCTGGCCCGGAACGACGGCGTCGACGCGCGCGGTCACGTCCCATTCGACGAATTTCTTCTGCTCCATGTAGTACCAGTTGGCCTTGAGGATGGTGAAGATCGTCTGCGTGGAGGCGTAGGTGGGGAAGCCCTTCCAGAACACCAGAATGTCGAGCGTATCGAGGCCGGGCGTCTCGAGCGCGATATTGGCCGCGATTTCGCCGGTCGTGTACATCTGCGCGAGGTTTGGCGACAGCAGCAGGTTCTTCGACGCGAACTTGTCGCCCCATTCGTCGGCGCATTTGAGAACCCAGTCCTGCTCGCCGGTCGTGTCGAGATAGTGGCAGCCCGCGGCCAGACAGGCCTCGACGACTTCGGAGCCGTATTTGATAAACGGCCCCACCATGTTCGAGACGACCTTTGCGCCCTTGAACAGGGCGGTCAGCGCCTCGACGGTGTGGGCGACTTCGACCACTTCATAGTCGGCGGTTTCGATGCCGGGGATCTTGTCGACGACCTCCTGCACCTTCTTCCTGTCGCGGCCGGCCGCGATGAAGGGAATGTTGTATTCGCGCAGGTATTCGCAGACGAGCCGGCCCGTGTAGCCGGACACGCCGTAGACGACGACAGGTCGTTTGTCGGCCATGATAAATCCTCCCGTAGGACAGTTTTTGCGTGGTTGAATGCAGACCGGCGCCGCGTGCGTCAGTCATCGGCGACGGCGGGTAAGCGATGCCTCAAGCCTTCAGCCGGATCGTTCAGACGCCCATGCCGCCGTCGACGGGCAGGCCGATGCCGGTAATGAAGCGTGCGGCGTCTGACGCCAGGAAGACGACTGCGTCGGCGACTTCAGGCTGCTCCGCCAGACGGCCGAGCGGGGTCTGTTCGACGACGCCGGCGACCGCGGCGGGAACATCGGGCGCCAGACCCAGCGCAACGATGTCGTTGGCGAGCGCCACGCCCATCTGATTGGCGATGAGGCCCGGATAGACGCAATTGACGCGCACGCCGAAGCCGAGCTTGCCGGATTCCACCGCCGCTACGCGCGTAAGCCGGTCGACCGCCGATTTGGACGCAGAATAGGCCGCGATGGCGGGGAAGGCGATCGTGGCCGCCACGGAGGCGATGTTGACCACGGCGCCGCCCTTGCCGGCGGGGCCGCCCGGCCGCATGGCGCGGAAGGCGTGCTTCATGCCGAGCGCGACGCCCACCACATTGATGTTGAGCATGCGCAGCATGCTTTCGGCCTCGATATCGTGCACGAGCGCGGTGACTTCGATTCCGGCGTTGTTGACGAGAATGTCGAAGCCGCCGATCTGCCGGATCACTTCGGGTACGGCCTTCTCCCAGTCCGCGTCGCGGGTGACGTCCAGATGGACGAAACCGGTCTTGACGCCGGCGCCGGCGATTTCCTTTGCGGTCGCAGCGCCCGCCACATCCTGGATGTCGCCGATCGCGACATTCGCGCCTTCAGCCGCAAGCGCCGCGGCGATCGCCTTTCCAATGGATTGCGCGCCGCCCGTCACCAGGGCGTTCCGCCCCGCCAGCCGTTTTGCCATGTGTTCCTCCCGTTCGGACGCCGCATCGGATTCAAAGATCCCGGCGCGCTCCTCCTGCGCGTGCCTCGGCTCAGGTTTGGCCTGACATCCGAAGCGGTCGGGAACCCCGATCGACCGTCACTTTCCGAGCGTCAAATTTTTTTATACAAGTGTCAAGCAGATTAAAGTCATCTGTATATGACAGGCGTGCTATCTGTCGGGCCGCTGTGCGCCGGCAAGGGAGATTTGGGAAGAATGGCGAATTTGACCTCGCTCGCCTCGCGACGCCGGACGCCGCCGGCGGTCCGCGTCGCGGCGGCCAAGGCCGGCAAGATCGACGCGCGGCGCGTCGAACTGGCGGAAGCCACGCTCGAGACCCTGGCGACGCTGGGCTATGCGCGAACGAGCTTGCGGGAGATCGCCCAGAACTCGGAATTCTCGCACGGCGTGCTGCACTATTATTTCAACGACAAGATCGACCTGATCTGCTGCGGCGTGCGCCACTACAAGGCCAAATGCGTGACGCGCTACGACGATGTCGTGGCGACGGCCGAGACTCGCGAGGCGCTGCTGGACGGGTTTTGCGCCAAGCTCGAAGAGACCATGACCGGCGAGGCGAAGATGCACCGGCTCTGGTACGACCTTCGCTCGCAGGCGCTGTTCGAGGAAGCGTTGCGCGACGACGTGAAGCTGATCGACGAAAACCTGGAGAACATGGTCTGGCGCGTCGTCTGCCGTTACGCGAGCCTGGGCGGCCGGCAGGTCGGCGTCTCGAAGGCGGCGATCTATGCGCTGTTCGACGGGCTGTTTCAGAAGCACCTGCTGGCGCATCTCTCGGGCGACAGCGCCGCGGTCTCCAACATGGTCGCGGAAGTGCGGAGCCTCCTGCTGCGAATCGCGTGAGGCCTGCGCCTGCGGGCGTTCAGCCGCCGGGCGCGCGACGTGGATCGTCGTGCGCGGCGGCCGGGCGCTTTGCCTGCGGAGCGCCGTGATCGAGGAAAGCGCCGGTTTCCGATTTCCATCCGCGCGGCGCTTCCCTGAGCGGCGGCTTCGCCGCGCCCGGCTGGATATGGACGATCCTGTAGCCGTCCTGCTTCAGCCGGCGCAGCAGCATCGGCAGCATGGCGACGGTCTGCGCGTGAATGTCGTGCAGCAGCAATATGCCGCCGTGGCTCGCCGCCAGCCGGCGCATCACCAGTTCGAGCTGCGCTTCGGGCGTCTGCGGCAGCCAGTCGGAGGCCCACAGGTCCGCGCCGAAGACGGCGATGCCCTGCGCGTCCAGCCACGCAAGCGTCTCGGGCGTGTCGCCGAATCCCGGGAAGCGGAAGAAGGGCGCGGCCGGTCGGCCGCTCGTCCATTCGCCCTCGCCGGCGGCGCGCTGCGTCGCCTCGATGCCGCGCCTGATGTCTGCAATGCCGGCGGCCGGCGAAAGGCCGCGCATGGTTTTCGCGGGATGCGACCATGAGTGATGGCCAATCGTATGGCCCTCGCGCGCGGCGCGGCGCGCGATTTCGGGACTGGCCGCCGCGTTCCGCCCGATGAAGAAAAAGGTTGCGCGCACGCATTCCTTTTTGAGCGCGTCGAGCGCCTTCGTCGTCAGGCCGGGCAGGGGGCCGTCGTCGAAGGTCAGAACCACTTCCTTGTCGGCGAGCGCGAGGGTCTGCGGATAGGTTTTCAACCCGACATGCAGTCCGCCCGGCGCGCCGACCTCGAGCACGCGACTGGTTCCCAGCGCGTCGGGGTTGGCGCAGGCGAGCGGCGCCGGGTCGGCGAGGGCTGCAGTGGCGAATGCGGCGAACAGGGCGGCGAAAAGGATACGCATCGCCGCCGCTATAGCAGGTCGGCGCGGCGGTGGCGTGGCCGGATTGCGAATGCGGTTGACGCGCGGCGCGCGCCTCGCCAAGTTCCGCGCGCGATGGAATGGGTCAAGGTTCTGCATCTCTTCGGCGTGATCGGCTGGATGGCCGGCGTGTTCTACATGCCGCGGCTGCTCGTCAACATTGCGGAGGCGCACAAGGCCGGCGAGCCGGTCGCGCGGTTGCAGGGCATGGCGGAACGCCTGTTCCGATTCTGCGCCGGACTCGGCCTGATCGGAATCGCGGGCGGCCTGTGGCTGTGGCTGGGCTACGGCGTCGGCGGTGGGTGGCTGCACTGGAAGCTGCTCTTCGTGGCGGGCCTCGTCGTCTACTACGCGCTCGGCCTCGTCTGGCTCAGGCAGATGCTGGCCGGCGACTATCGCCATTCCTCGATCTTCTTTCGCGTCTACAACGAGATTTCGGTGCTGTTCTTCGTGGCGATCCTTGTTCTGGCTGTCACGAAAATCGGATAAGGCGCGATAGCGTTCATTTTCGTAAGTAGCGGAAAAACATTATAAAATCCGGCTTCCTCGGCGGGCGGCCGCCCGCGGCTTGAAACTTCCCTGAAAGAGCCGTAAACGCTCGCCCGCATCGCAGTTCTCACGCAGGTCAGACCATGGGCAAGGAAAAGTTCGAACGCACTAAGCCGCATTGCAACATCGGCACGATCG
>JASGFP010000094.1:0-16732 GCA_047605445.1 Rhodoblastus sp. | reverse complement strand
CGACATCGTATTGCAGGCGCGCGCGCCGCTCGGCGGCGCCGTTCGCGTGCGCGACCAGAAGGGCGCCGATGTCGCCTTTTCCGTGTCGGACGAGAAGACGGAAAAGGACACGCGCCTCTTCACGCTGCGCATTCCCGCGAGCGGCGCGCAGCGCGCGCTCGAAATCGGCTGGTTCGCTTCGCCGCCGTCCGCGCAGACCCTGCGGCCACGCCAGCCCTTGCAGACCATCGCCGCAGGCGAACCGCTGCATTTCGATCTCGCCGATGGCCAGCGCCGCGAGTTCCGCATCGAGGCGAAGGACGGCGGCCTCTATCGCGTCGAGACGCTCGGGCGTCTGAAGACCGCGCTCACCATCGGCACGAATTTCCTGCCGCGCCTCGGTTCGGCGGAAGACAACGGGGCGGGCCACAATGGCCTCGTGCAAGCTTATCTGCGCGCCGGCTCCTACCGCGTCGCTGTCGCCGCGAAGGATTCGAGCGGACGTCTCGGGCTGACGGCGACGCCCGCCGAGATGATCGAAACCGGCGCGCTCAGTCCCGGCGGCTCGGCGCGCGCGACCCTGTCGGGCGGGCGCGGCGCGATCACGCCGATCGTTATCCGCGAGGCCGGCGATTATCGTCTCGATCTCTATGCGCTGGGACGCGATCTCTCCGCGCGTCTCGAAGATTCCGAGGGCTGGCCGCTGACCGCGCCGGGCCCGCTCAGGAGTCTCGACATCAGGCTCGATCCTGGCAGGTACCGCCTCGTGACGCCGCCGGTCGACGTCGATGCGCGCATGGTCGCGCGTCTGACGGCGATCACGCCCGATGTCGCGCGCGAAGGCCATGGCCCGCACAGGCTCGCCTTCGACGACGAGCAGAAGCTGCAATGGCGCGAGCCCGCGACGAAGGACGCGCCGCGCGCGCCCGATGTGTGGACCTTCGCGCTCAAGGGCGAGGCGAAGATCGACCTCGCGATTTCCGACGGCATGATCGGCGACATTATCCGCGGCGAGAAGGACAGCGTCGGCAAGGTCACGAAGGACCGGCCCTTCGCCGGCAAGCTCGCGGCCGGCGCCTACCGCATCGAGGCGCGCGCCATCGGCCGCGACGATCGGCTCGATTATTCGATCACGCTCAAGTCGGATGAATTGCAGCCCGACGAGCCGCGCTTCGTCGATCTGCCGGCCAGACTCGATTTTGCAATCGCCGAAGATGGCGTCGTCAATCTCACCTCGTTCGGCCGCAAGGATCTGAAGGGCGTGCTGCGCGACGCCAACGGCGCCGTCGTCGAGCGGCTCGCGGGTCGCCAGAACGACTGGAATATCGCCATGTCGCGCCGTCTGCCGGCTGGCCGCTACGCGCTGACGTTGAGCGCGATGAAAGCGGAGGCCGGCGCCGACGAAACGCCGCAGGCGGCCTCCGACGGCGACGACAGCGAAGCGAAGACGGACGAGGCGGAAAAGACGGACGATAGCGTGGAAGTGCGGCTCGCCCTGCCGGACGAGAAAGATGCGCCTGCGCTGAAGGCCGAAGGCGCCGCGCGCGTCGCCGGCGCCGCCGTCACGCGCTTCGGGCTGCCCGATGCGCCGGCGGGTTCGTTAGCGCTCGTCGCCGCGCGCGCCGCGTCCGAACTCGTTCTGTCAGTCGAGCGGCGCGCGGCCGACGGTTCATGGCGCGTCGTCGGTTTCGAGCGCGGCCAGTCGCCGCTCGTCGCCTGGCCGGCGGGCGCCGACAGGGCGCAGATGCGCGCCTCGGTGTGGTCGATCGACGGCGCCGACGCCCCGGTCGATATTCTGGCGCGCGCCGTGACGCGCAATCCGCAGGACGCGGCGCAAGTCATGCTCGAACCAGTCGACCTGACGGCCGTCGGCCAGAAGCCGCGCATCGGCCTTGCGCGCGCGACCTCCGCCGCGATCGTCGACCTCAAGACATCAAGCGAGAAACTCTTCGCGGGTTCGCAGGACGGACATGCGCTGACCCGCGCCGACGCCGGCGCCCTCGCGCCGCAATCCGAACATCTGTGGCTGGTGTCGCGCGACGAAGCGCTCGACAAGGTCGAAGCGCCGGCGCTCGTCTGGAAGGGCGAGCCTATCGCGCTCGCGCTCGACGCCGGCGAGAGCGCGCTTCTGCCCGCGCCGCAGCCGACCGGCGGCAAGGCGCGCGTATGGCGGGCGTCTTCGGCTTTCGGGCAGCCTGGCCTCGACTCCGGTCGCGGCATGGCGGTCGGCGACAATGTCGCGACCGCGCTCGCGGGCGCAAAGCCGCTGCGCGTCTGGAACGCGGGCGGCGAGGAGCCGTTGCGCGTCGACCTGGACTCCATCGACGTGACGGTTGCGGCAAAGCGCGCCGTGAGCGGCGAGACGGCGGCGCTGTTGCCGCCGATGACCGCGCAACCCTTCGCGCTCGCCGCAGGCGACAAGAAGCTCGATTTCGACCTCGCGGCAGGGACCGCGGCGTTCACGGCGCCCGGCGAAACCGATACGCTGGCGCTATCCGCGCTCAACGCCGCGCTGTCGCGATCGCTTGGATCGAACGCCTCGGAAGTCTGGCTCGTCAATCTGACCGACAGGCCGCAACCGGTTCGCCTCGCCTCGACGCCGGTCAGGATTGAGCCGCTCGCCCTCGATCGCATCGCCAAGCGCTTCTTCGGCGCGACGGGTTCGACAATGTTGCATGTCGATACGCAGAAGGGCGACGTGTTGCGCGTCGAAGGCGCGGAGGCGACCTTTGTCGCGAAGTCCGGCCGCGTACTGCGCGGGTCCACGCTCATGCTCGACGGCCCCGGCGATCTCACGCTGTCCTATCAACCGGGCCTCGTTGCGGCCTGGCTCGAACGCGCCGGCGCATCCGGCTGGCCGAAAGCGCAGGCGAACGTCGTCGCCGCGCCGGCCTCCGTCAGGCTCGAAGGGCCAGCGATGGCTTTCGCGCTCAAGCAGGACAGGCCGCAACTCCTGGGTGTGTCCACCAGCGCGCCGGTCGTTGTCGCATTCGAGCAAAACGGTGCGCGAGAATTGAAACTCTACGCATCCGGCGCCGACTTCCATCGCTATGTCGCGGCGGGCGACGCCACGCTGACGGTCTATTCGCCGCATGACGGCCCGCTCGGCGGCATGCTCGCTCTGTCGTCAGCGCCGGTGACGCCCGCAGGCGAGGGCATGGGAGACGCCGTCGCTGTCGCGCCGGGCGCAAGCGCGTTGTTCGGCTTCGAGGTGAAGAAGGCGTCCGAGATCGGCGTCGGTCTGCGCGCCGATCCCGATCGGGCAGAGGCGCGGCTGATGGACGAGAACGGCAAGCTGATCGGCACAGGCGTGTCGCAGATCAGGAAGCTCGCGCCCGGCCGCTACATTCTCGAGGCGCGCATGCCCGCGGATGCGCCGGCGGCGACGGTGCGGCCGGCGCTCATCGGCCTCGATCCGCCGCCCTCCGGGCCGCCGCCGGAAGAGATCGCGAAGTATCTGGCCGCCGCAGGCCTCAAGCCCAATGCTTCAACGCAAGCCCGCTGAGACGAGACCATGAAACGCTCATCACTCGCGCTCCTCCTCGCAACGGGTCTCGCCGCGCTCGTTCAGCCAGCGCTCGTTCCCTCAGCCCTCGCGCAGGCCGCGACCAAGCCGGCGTCGGCGAAGGCGCAGCCTGCCGCAGCGGAGCTGCCGACCGACAGGCTCCTGCGCGCCGACGGCGCGCGCGTCGTGCCAGATCGTTTTCTGCGCGCATGGGATCCCGTCACGGTATTCTTCGATGCGGATAGCGGCCCGTCCGCAGGCGGCGCGGAGGACAATCCGGAACGGTTCGTCACGATGTCTCCCAAGACGGCCGGCGAATGGCGCTGGATCGGCGCGCGCGCCCTGCAATTCCGCCCGGCCGACCCGTGGAAGGCGCTGCAACGCGTCGAGGTGAAGACGAAGGATGCGCGCGCGAAGCTCGTCGCGCTGCTGCCTGCGCCGGAATCGACATCGCCATCCGAGGGCGCAGATCCCGTGACCGATCTCGACCAGATCGCGCTCACCTTCGCCGAGCCCGTCGACATGGCCGCGCTCGCGCGCCTGATCTCGATCGAGCTGCGCAAGGCGCCGGGCGTTTCGCCCGAAGGCGCTCAGGCGTTGGGCGCCCGCGATTTCGATATCCGCCCGCTCGAGCGCGCCAAGCGCGACGACAAGCAGACTTATGTCGTGCGTTTCAAAACCGCGATTCCGGACGGCCGCGTCGCCGTATTGCGGTTGAAGCTCTCGGACGAGCCGGGCCTGGACGATTCCGTTTTCGAACTGCGTGCGCGCACCGCGGCGCCCTTTGCAATCAGCGACGCCGATTGCGGCCGCGGCTGGAGCGGAGCGAAGCGCGACGACGTGCTGCAATGCGCGTCGGTCGGCGCGGACAGCGACGCCGGCGCGGAGGAGGGCCAGCCTTCATATCAGGCCGCGCCGAAACGCCGGCTGACGCTGAGCTTTACCGCCACACCCGAAAAGCTCGACATTCTTCGCGCGCGAGATTCGTTGCGCGTTACGCCAGCGGTCGACGATCTCTCGGTGGAGAACGACGGCGCGCGCCTGAAGCTGACGGCGCGCTTTCTCTCCGATCGTGTTTATGAAATCGCGGTTGCCGAAGGCGCGCTGAGCGACGAGCGCAAGCGCCCGCTCAGCGAGGCCTATGCGCAGAAATTTTCCTTCGCCGCCGACAAGCCGTCCATCGCCTGGGATGCGGGCGCAGGAATCGTCGAAAGGCTCGGCCCGCAGTTCCTGCCCTTGCGCGGGCGCGGTTACGACCGCGCTGACGTGCGCATTCACGCCATAGATCCGCTGTCGCGCGACTTCTGGCCCTTCCCCGGCGACGGCGTCGAGACGGAGGACGCATCGGCGCCGCCATTGCCCGGCAAGGAGCCGCGCGCGTGGAAGGATGCGGCCAACGCCGAAGCCGACGCTATCGCCGAACGCATCAAGGCGCTGGGATCGCCGGCTGTCTCGACGCTGATGGACCTGCCGATCCGTCGTGGCGGCGCCGACGCCAAGTTCGGCCTCGACATGAAAGCGCAGTTCGCGAAGATCGCCGGCGCGAACCAGCCCGGCGCTTATCTGGTCGGCCTGCGTCCCACCGATGGAACGAAGCGTCGATGGCTGCGCGTGCAGGCGACCGATCTGTCGCTTGCCGCCATCGAAGAGCTGAAGAACGTCCGTTTCGTCGTCACCTCGCTGTCGAATGCGGCGCCGGTCGAAGGCGCGCAGGTACGGCTTGAAGGTTTGAGGGACGAGAAATTCGTCACGCTGGCGCAGGGGCAAACCGACGCCAAAGGCGAGTTCTCGTGGAATCTCGATAAGCGCGCGGAGGCCGACATCAGGCGCATCGTCGTGACAAAGGGCCTCGACACGCTCGTGCTGTCGCCGGACGAGGCGCCCGCGCAATATGCGCAGGAAAACTGGACGAAGCCCGAAGAGAGCTGGCTCGACTGGACGACGAATCCGGAGACCGAGCGCAAGCCGCTCGCGAAAAATCTCTGCCATGTCTTCACGGAGCGGCCGATCTACCGGCCGGAGGAACCCGTGCATTTCAAGGGCTATGTGCGCGACTATCTCGCCGGAAAGCTGGCTCCGGCGAGAAAGGGCGGCGTTCTCGTCGTCAACGGGCCGAACAATCAGGAATGGCGTATTCCTGTAAAGGTGGATGCGCTCGGCGGCTTCTATCACAAGTTCGACGTGGCCACGCCTGCGACCGGCGACTACACCGCGAAATTCGAGCCGGACGGCGCCAAACCGAAAGAGAAGGCGGCGAAAAAGGATGGCGGCGAAGCCGCCGACGATGACAAGAAGGGCGACAAGGACGCGATTTCCGTCGAGGACGGCGGCGACGGAACGAAATCCGCCGCAGAGCAGCCGGACGGCGAGAGTGAGACCGCGCAGGCCGACGACGGCCCGCAGACCTGCGGCGAAACCGCCTTCAAAAAAGAAGCCTATCGCCTGCCGACGTTCGAGGTCGTGCTCAATGCGCCGCAGATGGTTCCGCTCGACGGGCAATTCTCGGTCGATCTCATCTCGCGCTATTTCGCCGGCGGCCTTGTCGCCGAACGGCCGGTGAAGTGGCGCGCGGCGCAATTCCCGCACGTCTGGACGCCGCCCGGACGCGAGGGATTCCTGTTCTCGACGGATTCTCGTTTTTCCGGCGAAGCGAAGTTCAAGTCCTCCGCCGTGCTCGAACGCGACGGCCGCACCGATAGCGGCGGCGCCTCGCGCATGACCTTCGACACGACGATCGAGCCGACGGCGCAGCCGCGCCGCTATTCGATCGAGGCGACCGTGACGGGCGACGACGACACGGAAGTGCGCAATGTCGTCAACATCGTGGCGACGCCGCCATTCGCCTTGGGCGTAAAGACGCCGCGCTATGTCGAGAAACCCGGCGCCATCGAACCGCAGATCATCGCCGTCGACGGCAAGGGCGACGCGGTCGAAGGCCTCGACATGAATGTGCGCTTCATCAGGCGCAACTGGGTCTCGACGCTGCAGGCGAGCGATTTCTCGCAAGGCGCGGCGAAATACGTCACGCAGACCATCGACGACACGCTCGTCGAACGGAAAGTGACGAGCGTCAAGGACGCGCAAAAATTGTCGTTCGAGGCCAAGGAGGCCGGCGTCTATCTCGTGCAGGTCGAGGCTTACGACAGGATCGGCCGCCGCCAGCAGGTGAGCGTCGACTTCTTCGTCGGCGGTCAGACGCCCGTCACCTGGGCGCGCGCGCCATCGCAGACCGCGACAGTGACGACTGACAAGGAGGCGTATGCGCCCGGCGAGACGGCGACGCTCCTCGTGCAATCGCCTTTCCAGAAGGCGCGCGCGCTCGCGATCGTCGAGGAGCCGTCGGGCGTCAATCGATACGAGTGGATCGACATCGACAACGGCTTTGGCCGCTACACGACGACGCTCGCGAAGGAGGAAATGCCGAAGCTCGCCGTGCATTTCCTGATCATGCGCGGGCGCCTGCCCGACACGGCGCCGAACCCCTCGGCGCCGTTCGACCAGGGTAAACCCGTGACCATCGCCGCAACCAGATGGGTGACGGTGACGCCGGAGCAGAACATCGTGAATGTGAAGCTCGACGCGCCCGGCAAGGCGCGGCCGGGCGAGGAGGTTGAGGCCACGATCCGGCTGAGCGACGAGAAAGGCGCGCCGCTGTCCGGCGAGGCGACTTTCTGGATGGTCGATCAGGCCGTGCTGTCGCTCGCCAAGGAGCGGCGTCTCGATCCGCTGCCGGACTTCATCGTCGAACGCCCAACCACGATGGCGGCGCGCGACACGCGCAACATGGCCTTCGGCGTGCTGCCGCTCGAGGAAATTCCCGGCGGCGACGCCGGCCTCGACGAATGGGGCGCGGAGACGAATATCTCCGTGCGGAAAAATTTCACGCCCGTGCCGATCTATCTGCCGAGCGTGAAGATCGGCGCTGATGGTTTCGCGAAGATCAGGATCAAGCTGCCGGATACGCTCACCGTGTTCAAGTTGCGCGCCAAGGCGGTGAGCGGTCCCGACCGCTTCGGTTTCGCGACGGGCGAAATGCTGATCCGTCAGGCGTTGGTCGCGCAGCCTGCGCTGCCGCGCTTCGTGCGGCCGGGCGATGCGTTCGATGCGGGCCTGATCGCGCGGGTGGTCGAAGGGCCGGGCGGCGCAGGCCGCGCGAGTTTCGTGGCCGATGGCGTGAAGCTCGCCGTCAATGACCAGACGTTCGCCTGGGACAGCGGCAAGCCCGCGAGGCTCGAAACGAAGGCGAGCGTGGGCGAAGAGCGCAGCGCGCCCGTGAAGCTCGCCTTCGCGGTGACGCGCGACGCCGACAAGGCGCGCGACGCCGTCGAACTCACCTTGCCGGTTAAGCCCGATCGCGCGCCGGTGCGCGCTTACGAGATCGTCGACGTGCCGGCGGGCGCGTCCAAGACGCTTGCCGCTGCTCCCGCCAGCGCGCGCGCGGGAACCTTCCGCCGCTCGCTGGCGATTGCATCCGATCCCGCCATCGTCAAGCTGATCGCCGGGCTCGATGCGCTGGTCGAATATCCTTACGGCTGCACCGAGCAGCGCATCTCGCTCGCGTCCGCCGGCGTGGCTCTCAAGAACTTCACGCCAATCATGTCGGCGGCCGGTCTCGACAAACGCATCGGGCAGGATGTGAAGAACACGCAGACCGCGATAGATCAGGCTGTCGATGCGGACGGCCTCGTCGCCTTCTGGCCGCGCGCGAAAGGCAATGTGTCGCTCACGGCCTGGGCCTATTCGTTCCTCGTCGCCGCCAAGCGCGCAGGCGAGCCGATTGACGACAAGCTCGCCGAGCGTCTCGCCAATGTGCTGAAGCTCGCCTTGCGCTCCGATTATCCGCGGCTGATGACGGGCCATGAATTGTTCGAGCGCGTGGAGGCGCTGAACGCGCTCGCCGACGGCGGCAAGCTGGACGAAGCCTACGTCGCCGAACTCACGCGCCGCGCCGATTTCATGGGTCCGACGAGCGTTGCTGAAATGGCGTCCGCCGCCGCACGCGCGCCGAATGTCGACCGCCGCACGGTCGCGTCGTTGCTGGAGACGATGTGGAGCCGCGTCAAGATCGTGTCGCGCAACGGCGCCCCCGCTTATGGCGGCATAGCGGGCGGGAGCGACGATCCGCGTATCCTGCCCTCGGAGGCGCGCAGCCTCGCGGAGATGACGCGCGCGGTCGCGCTCGGCGCGCCGGATGACCCGCGCTTCCCCGTGCTGCGCGACGGGCTGATGCGTATCGGCGAAGGCGACGGCTGGGGTTCCACCAACGCCACGTCGGCGGCGGTGCGCGCGCTCGCGGCCGCATGGCGCCGCCCCCTCGCACCGACAGCATTGACGCTGACGGAAGGCGGAACGGCGAGGGCGCTGACGCTCGACGCGAACAATCCCGTGCTGCGCGTCGTCAGCGAGGCGACGGGCGCGGTGACGCTCGCCAACACGAGCCGCGAGCCGGTCGTCGTTCTGATCGACACGCGCTACGAATCGAGCGAACCCGGCGCGAAGGCGCAGGCGTATTCCAACGGCTTTGCTATCTCGCGCACGCTGGCGAAAGTCGTCGCCGGCGCACCGCCCGAAAAACTGTCGGCCGGCGCCGAAGGCGCAATCGCCGTGAGGGTTGGCGATGTGATCGAGGAAACGGTTGAACTCGTCAATCCGCAGGACCGCACGCATGTCGCGATCGCGCTGCCGTTGGCCGCCGGCTTCGAGCCGATGAACCCGAACCTCGCCACCGCGCCCGCCGAAGCGCAGCCCTCGGCGGCGCCGACGCTGGCGCCTACATGGACGTCCTTCGGGGATGACCGCGTCTTCTATGCCTACGACGCGCTGCCGAAGGGCAATTACCGCTTCGTCTATCGGCTGAAAGCGCTGACGTCAGGCAGCTTCACGCAGCCCGCCGGCACGGCGGAGACCATGTATCAAAAGGGCCTGCAGGGCGCGAGCGCGGGAGCGCGGATTGTCGTTGGACGGTGAGCGGGAGATGTTTCTTTCTCGCCTGCTGACCGCGCGCTGGAGGCGCCGACAGTCTGAACCCCTCCCCCTTGCGGGGAGGGGCAGGGGAGGGGGTCGCGCAATGTCGCAGGATTGCGCGACCCCCCACCCCAACCCTCCCCCACAGGGGGGGAGGGAGTCTCCGCGCGCGTTTCGTCGCGTCGCTGTAGTTTCAGCGTGCGCATCACTGTTCGCGACAATCGCCCTCGCCGCCACAGCCCTCTCGCGCGCGCACCTGACCGCGCCCAAACCCACGCTCATCGTCAACGACCGCAACGGCGCCTTCATCACGCAGGTATCGTTCGCCGAAGACCGGAATGCCGCCGACTACGGCTATTGGCCGCTCGACCATGCGCCCGACCGCGTCGTGCGGGCGACGCTGGCGCTGGAGGACAGGCGCTTTGCCGAACATATCGGCGTCGATCCGCATTCGATAGCGCGCGCCCTCTGGAAGAATGCGCGCGGGCGAGGTCAGCGTTCCGGCGCCTCCACCATCGCCATGCAGATCGCGCGGATGCAGAATCCCGCGCCGCGCAACCTGCTGAACAAGACGATCGAGGCCGCGACCGCAATCGCGCTCACTGCGCGCTACGGCCGCGAGGCCTTGCTCGCGCATTACCTGCGCCTTGTGCCCTACGGCAACGGCAGCCACGGCATAGCGCATGCCGCGCGATTCTATTTCGACAAGCCTGTCGAAGACCTTTCCTGGGCCGAGATCGCGCTGCTGTCGGCCGTGCCGCAATCGCCGACGCGCATGAACCTCCTGAAGCCCGAAGGCATGAACCGCGCGATCCGGCGCGGCCAGCGGGCGCTGGAGGAACTTGCGCGGCAGGGCGTCGTCACGCCGCTCGAATTCGTGGACGCGAAGAAGCAGCTCGCGCGCATGCACACGCCGCGCACGCTCCGCCGGCCCGACGCGCTACATGTCGCATTGCTGTATGAGCGGCTTGCGCGCGAGGGCAGGATCGCGCCGGAAACACAATACGATCCGCGCGTGCGCGCGACGCTCGATCTCGCTCTCCAAAATCAGGCGACCAAGCTCGCGCGAAAATATCTTGCTCCTTGGCGCGACGCCGGCGCGGAGCAGGCGGCCGTCATGATCGTGGAGCGCGGCAGCCGCGAAATTCTGGCGCGCGTCGGCTCGACCGATTACGCCGACAGACGCGCCGGCGCATTCGATTTTACCCGGGTGCAGCGCTCGCCCGGCTCGACGCTCAAACCTTTCCTCTACGCGCTCGCGCTGGAGCGCGGCGCCATTCGTCCGACCGATATCATGGCCGATCTGCCGGAGGGCGCATCCGGCGTGAACAACGCCGATGGTATGTTTCTCGGGCCGTTGCTGCCGCGACAGGCGCTCGCCAATTCGCGCAACGTGCCGGCCACCAATCTGCTGAAGCAGACCGGCCTCGAAACCAATTTCCGCTTCCTGCACGATCTTGGCTTGCACAATGTCGAAGCGCCGGCGGAAAATTTCGGCCTGTCGATGGCGATCGGCTCGCTGCCGACAAATCTCGAAAGTCTCGTGCGCGCCTATTCCGCGCTGGCGGAAGACGGCAAGCTCGCCGATCTCGTCTACGCCAAGGACCAGCCGCAGCGCGATGCCCGCCGCATCTTGTCGACGGATTCGGCGCGGCTCGTCACATCGTTTCTGTCCGATCCTGTCGCGCGCCTGCCGAGCTTTTCGCGCTACGGGCCGACGGAATACAATTATCCCGTTGCGCTGAAGACGGGCACGTCACAGGGCTATCGCGACGCCTGGATCGTCGCCTTCTCCGAGAAAGCGATTGTCGGCGTCTGGGTCGGGCGCGGCGATGCAGGCCCGATGAAGAACGTCAGCGGCGCAACGGCGCCCGCGCGAATCGCGCACGGAATTCTCGACGCGATCCATCGTGTGAAGCCAGGCGACATTATCGCTGGCCGTTTTCCGCCGCCGCCTGGCCGTATCGCTGTCGACATATGCGCGACCAGCGGCAAGCTTTCGACCGGCGCCTGCGGCCAGACGCTGACCGAATGGGTGCGGCCAGATGAAATGCCGCCGAAGGCGGAGGCGATCGAAACCCCCGCGCCCATCCTGCGCGGCTGGGCGCGCGAGGAGGGCTACCGCATCGCAGAACCCGCCGCGGCGACAGGCGACGTGAAGCTGATCGTGTCCACGCCCGAAAACAACAGCCGCATCTGGACCAATCCGGAGCAGCCGGCGCCTCTCAACCGCCTGACGCTGAAGGCGCGCGTCGAGCCGCGCGTGGAACAGATCGTCTGGTACGTCGACGGCGAGCCCTTCGCCATCACCGATCCGGACAAACCGGTCTACTGGCCGATGAAGCCCGGCGCGCATCGGATACAGGCGCGCCTGCCGCTGCAGACGGGCGCTTCAAAGGCGGTGCATGTGACGATCGAATAGGGGCGCTGCAATCGCCGTCTATCCGGCTCGCCAAATTCCAGCCTATGATCCTGTCCGACAAAAACAACGGAGAGGAAACATGGCAGATCTCATCGAATCCTTCGACAACGGCGTTCTGGAAATCGTCTTCAACCGTCCGCAGCGCAAGAATGCGCTCAGCGGCGAGATGCTGACCATGCTCAACGCCGCGCTGCAGCGCGCCGCGCTCGACCCGAAAGTGCGCTGCGTGCTGCTGTCGGGCGCGGAAGGCTCGTTCTGCGTCGGCGGCGACGTGAAGGGGTTCGCGGCCGGCGGCGGCGCGGGCGGCGGCCTGCCGATGGACCAGCGCGCAGCCTCGCTGCGCAATTCAATGGAAGCCTCGCGCCTTCTGCACGAAATGCCGAAGCCCTGCATCGCGGCGATCGAGGGCGCTGCGGCGGGCGCGGGCCTGTCGCTCGCCATGGCCTGCGATATCCGCATCTGCGGCGAGAGCGCCAAGATCACCACCGCCTTCGCGAAGATCGGGCTGTCAGGCGATTTCGGCGGCACCTACTTCTTGTCGCAACTCGTCGGCCCCGCGAAGGCGCGTGAACTCTACCTGCTGTCGCCCGTTCTGTCGGGCAAGGAAGCCGCGGCCATGAACATCGTCAGCCGCGCCGTGCCGGATGCGGATGTGATGAAAGAAGCGCGCGCGCTCGCGCGAAACATGGCCGATGGGCCGACCGTCACCTACGGCCTCATCAAGAAGAATTTCATCGCCGCGGAAGCCGGCGCGCTGAAGGCCGCATTCGACGCGGAGGCGCTGCATCATTCGCTGGCGTCCGCCACCGACGATCACAAGGAAGCGTCCAAGGCCTTCGTCGAGAAGCGCAAGCCTGCTTTCGCGGGGCGCTGAGATGGCGCCCTATCTGCGCTTCCGGCAGGTCTGCCTCGTGGCGCCGGCGCTCGAGCCGGCGGCGAGCGATCTCTCTTTCGTCCTCGGGCTCGACGTCTGTTTCCGCGATCCCGCGGTCGGCAAATACGGGCTCGAGAATGCGCTCTGGCCCGTCGGCGACATGTTCATAGAGATCGTCGCGCCGACGAAGCCGGATACGGCGGCGGGGCGCTTCCTGGCGCGCTCGAAGGGCCATGGCGGCTATATGGCGATCTTCGACTGCGACGATCCGCGCACGCGGGGCGCGCATGCGGAGAAGATCGGCGTGAAGAAGATCGTCGATCATGTGCATGGCGCCTATACCGGCGTGCAATTGCATCCGCGCGACTGCCGCGCGGCGATGATCGAGTTCAATCATACCGAAGGCGGCAACAAGGATGCGGCGAACTACGCGCCCGCCGGAACGGACTGGTCGAAACATCGCCGCGCCGATCAGACGAAGAAGATCGTCGCCATCGACGTGGAGACGCCGAAGCCCGCCGAACTCGCCGCGCATTGGGCCGATATCATCCAGTTTCCGCTGAAGGCGGATACGGACGGCGCGCCCCTGATGCGTTTTGCCGAAGCCGACATCCGTTTCGTGCAGGTCGACGCCGGCGCCCCCGAATGCATAGGCGCGCTGACCTTCGCCTGCGTCGACCCGGCGGGCGTCCTGCAGCGCGCCAATGCGCGGGGATATGCGCCGCATGGCGGGGCGTTTCATCTGTCGGGTGTGCGGATGCGACCGGTGGCGGGATGAAGCGCTACTCCACCCCCGTCATTGCGAGGAGCGCAGCGACAAAGCAATCCATCTCCGCAAATGGACGGTCATCCGGGGATGAATTGCTTCTCTACGCTCGCGATGACGGGTCTCGTTACGTCAGCGCCGCGCCCTTGCGCTCGGGGATGCACGTCCACAGCGCAATGAGGTCGATCACGTAGATGATCGCCAGAAGCGCGATCGCGCCCGAGAACGAGTAGGTCGCAGCCAGCGACAGCAGCACGACCGGACCGAAGCCGCCGACGCCGCGTCCGAGGTTGAACAGCACGTTCTGTGCGGTGGCGCGCGCTTCGGTCGGGTAGAGCTCGCTCATCAAAGCGCCGTAGCCGCCAAGCATGCCGTTGACGAACAGACCCATGATCGCGCCGCCGATCAGCAGCGCGTTCTCGCTGGCGAGCTGCGAATAGGCGAGCACAGAAACTATCGCGCCCAGCATGTAGGCCGTGAACACCGGCCTGCGGCCGACGCGGTCGGCGAGTTGGCCGAACAGCCAGATGCCAAAGGCCATGCCGATCACGGTGACGAGCGTCCATGTCACCGATTTCGTCAGGCCGAACTTGAACTGGTTGGCGAGATAGTTCGGCATCCAGATCATGATGCCGTAATAGCCGAAATTCTGGACCGAGCAGAGAATGAACATGCCGAGCGAGATGCGTGTCGTCTCGGCGTCCTTCACCAGCAGGCCGATCGGCAGCGCGCTCTTCGACGCCCGGATTTTCTCGATATAGCCTTCCGGTTCGCCAACCGAGCGGCGGATGAGAAACGAAACGAGCGCAGGCGCGAGGCCGAGCAGGAACATGCCGCGCCAGCCGATGAGCGGCTTGAGGAAGACGGTGGCGAGCCCCGCGACCAGAACGCCCGCCTGCCAACCCAGGCCCACATAGGACGAGGCGCGCGCCCGCTGCGAGGCGGGCCAGGCTTCGGCCACCAGCGCCATGCCGATGCCAAATTCGCCGCCGAGGCCGAGGCCGGCGATGGTGCGGTAGAACAAAAGGTCCCAATAGCCTTGCGCGATCGCGCAGAGGCCGGTGAAGACGGCGAAGATCAGGATGGTCCAGGTCAGGACGCGGATACGGCCGAACCTGTCGGAGAGCATGCCGAAGAGAATGCCGCCGACGACCGCGCCGACCAGCGTCATCGTCACGAGCGAACCGCCTTCGGCTGGCGTCAGTTTCAGATCCTTGTTGATGTCGCCGAGCATGAAGCCGAGGATCAGCAGGTCGAACCCGTCCATGGCGTAGCCGACGGCGGAAGCGATCAGCGCCTTGCGGGCGTAGCTGTCGGGTTCGTCTGTCAGAACGGCGGCGGTCATGGCGGCTCCGCAAAAGGCCCGCGAGCCTTCAGGCTCGCTCTGTTTGCGCCACAATGCGAGCCTGAAGGCTCAAGGTCCAGCTACGCCCGCTTCTTTTCCACGATTGCGAGCGCCGCCTTGAAGGCGGCCTCGATGTCGAGGTCGGTCGTGTCGAGGATTTCCGCGTCGGCGGCCGGCTTCAACGGCGCGGCGGAGCGGCCGGCGTCGCGCTCGTCGCGCTTGCGGATGTCGGCGAGAATATCGGCGTAGACGACCGCCTCGCCGCGCGCGCGCAGTTCCAGCGCCCGGCGCTGCGCGCGGGTTTCGGGACTGGCCGTCACAAAAATCTTCACATCCGCTGCGGGCGCTATGACTGTGCCGATGTCGCGCCCGTCCAGCACGGCGCCCGCCGGATGCTGTGTGAAGCGGCGCTGCATGTCGATCAGCGCGGCGCGCACATCCGGCATGGCGCCGACGACGGAAGCCGCCTCGCCCATCTCGCGGCCGCGCAGCTTTTCCTCGTCGAAGTCCGTCAGCGCCAGGCCGCGCGCTGCGGCGACCGCGCTCTCGACATCGTCGAGCCGCACGCCCTCGTCGATGAGAACGCGCGCGGTGGCGCGATAGAGCAGGCCGGTATCGAGATGCGGCAGCCCGAAATGCTTGGCGAGCCGGCGCGCGATCGTGCCCTTGCCCGAGGCCGCGGGACCGTCGATGGCGACGATCATGTGAAGTCCGCTCCGAGCGAAGCCATCAGCGCGCGAAACGTCGGGAAGGAGGTCGCGATCATCGTCTCGTCGTCGATCGCAACGTCCTTGCTCGCGGCAAGCCCCATGACGAGGAAGCTCATGGCGATGCGATGGTCGAGATGCGTGGCGACCAGACCGCCGCCCTGCGCGGGTTCGCCGGAGCCGCGCACCAGAAGGTCGTCGCCCTCGATCGCGCAATCCACGCGATTGGCGACGAGCCCGTCCGCGACAGCGGCGAGCCGGTCGGATTCCTTCACGCGCAATTCGTGTAGCCCGCGCATCCGCGTCTCGCCCGAGGCGAAGGCGGCGGCGACCGCGAGGATCGGATATTCGTCGATCATCGACGGCGCACGCGCGGCAGGCACGTCCACGCCTTTCAGCGCGCTCGCGCGCACGCGAAGATCGGCGACATCCTCGCCGCCTTCGACGCGGCGGTCGAGTTCGACGATGTCCGCCCCCATTTCCAGCAGCGTCGTCAGCAGGCCCGTGCGAAGCGGGTTCATCATCATGCCTTCGATGATGACGTCCGAGCCCGGCGTGATCAGCGCCGCGACGATCGGGAAGGCGGCAGAGGAAGGGTCAGCTGGCACGACGACCGGATTGGGCGACAATTTCGGCCGGCCCTCAAGCGCGATCTTTCGGCCCGTCTCGCCGAAAGCCTCGCTTTTCACCGTCGCGCCGAAATGCGCGAGCATTTTTTCCGTATGGTCGCGGCTGGCCTCCGCTTCGATCACCACGGTGCGCCCCGGCGAATTGAGGCCGGCAAGCAGCACGGCGGATTTGATCTGCGCCGAGGCGACGGGCGTCCGGTATTCGATTGGCGCGGGTTCCGCGGCGCCCTGCAGCAGGATCGGGCAGCGTCCGCCCTCGCCCTGCTCCAGCGTGCGGGCGCCCATCAGTTCCAGCGGGTCGAGAATGCGGCGCATCGGCCGTTTGCGCAGCGAGGCGTCGCCGTCGAACCGCGCCATGATCGCATGGCCGCCGACCACGCCCATCATGAGCCGGGAGCCGGTGCCCGCATTGCCGAAATCCAGCGTCTCGCGCGGTTCGAGCAGCGAGCCGAGCCCCGCGCCGCGCACGCGCCACGCCCCTTCGCCAGTGCGCTCCATCGTCGCGCCCAGCGCCCGGCAGGCTGCGCCGGTCCGCAGCACG